>JBDHZV010000153.1:0-5463 GCA_039812125.1 Candidatus Nanopelagicales bacterium | reverse complement strand
CGGGCGAACCACTTCTTGTCCGCCGGCACCACGTACCAGGGCGCCCACGGCGTGGACGTCGCGGTCAGCATCTCCGAGAACGCCTTCTGGTAGGCGTCCCAGTGCGCCCGCTCCCGGACGTCGGCGACCGAGAACTTCCAGTTCTTCGCGGGGTCGTCGATGCGCTCCAGGAACCGCTTGCGCTGCTCGGCGCGGCTCACGTTGAGCAGGACCTTCACGACCTTGATGCCGTTGTGCACCAGGTGGCGCTCGAAGTCGTTGATCTCGGCGTAGCGGCGCTGCCAGATGTCCGGCCCGAGGGCCTCCGGTGGCAGCTTGGACCCGGCCAGGTACTCCGGGTGCACCCGCACCACGAGCACGTCCTCGTAGTGCGACCGGTTGAAGATCCCGATCTGCCCGCGCGCCGGCACGGCCTGCTGGCAGCGCCACAGGTAGGTGTGGTCCAGCTCGTGCACCGTCGGGGACTTGAACGAGGTGACGGTCACGCCCTGCGGGTTCACCCCGCTCATGACGTGCTTGATGGTGCCGTCCTTGCCGGCCGCGTCGAGGGCCTGCAGCACGAACAGCACCCCGTAGGTGTCCTGCGAGTACAGCCGGTCCTGCAGCTCGGCCAGCTCCTGCACCCCGACGGCCAGCAGGCCCTCGGAGTCCTCCTTGGCCAGGTCGGGGTCGCTGTACCCCGGGTCGAAGTCGTCGGGCATCCGCACGGTGCTGCCGGGGACCACCTGCAGCGGGGCGATGAACCGCTCGATCCGTGCCCGCTGGTCCCGTGCTCGCTGGTCGTCGCGTGCCATCGCGGCCTCCGCTCAGTCGGTCGGCCCATCCTGCCCCGCGGCCGGCTCACGGCGCGCGGTGACCCGCATGAACGCCGGCCGGTCGGGCCGGATCGTGACCAGCGGCAGCGGCCGCACGGGGGGACCGGTGGGGGCCAGCCGGAACCCTCGGCACACCAGGGCCAGGGCCAGCACCGCCTCGGCGTAGGCGAAGTCGCGGCCGATGCACATCCGGGGCCCGGCGCCGAAGGGCAGGAACGCGGTGCGCACCTCGGGACCGGGGTCGAGGAACCGGTCGGGGTCGAACCGCTCGGGGTCCGCCCAGGCACTCGGGTGCCGGTGCACGATCCACGGGCTGAGGATCACCAGGGAGCCCGCCGGCAGGTGCCGACCCGCCAGCTGCATGGGGGCCGTGGTGCGCCGGGTGATCAGCCAGGCCGGGGGGTTCAGCCGCATCGCCTCGTCGAGCACGGCCCGGGCCAGCCGAAGGCCGGCCAGGTCGGCCATGGCCACGTCTGCCGACTCCCGGGCGACCAGCACCGATCGGGCCTCCGCGGCGACCCGGTCGGCGACCGCGGGGTGCTCGCCCAGCAGCAGGAACGCCCACGTCAGCGCCGAGGCCACGGTCTCGTGACCGGCCACCAGGAACGTGACGACCTCGTCCCGGACGGCCCGGGGGTCCAGGTCCGGCGCGCCCAGCAGCCGGTCGACCAGGGTCCCCGTGCCAGGCCCCCCCGAGGCCACGATCGTCGCGACGGCGCGGTCCAGCTCGGCCAGGGCGCCAGCCATGCGCCGGTTGCCGGGCGTGGGCACCCACCGGGGCGCCCGGACCGGCATCCGGGCCAGGGCGACGACCTCACCGAGCGCCGTCAGCGTCGCCCGGGCCAGCCGGTCGGCGGTCCCGGCCAGGGCGTGGCCGAACAGGGCGTCGCCGACGACCTCGAGGGCCAGGCCCATCACCAGCGCGTCGACGTCGACCACGCCGCCGTCGCCGGCCGCGCGCAGCCGGGCGGCCAGGCGATCGGCGGCCGCGGTCGTGTGGGCGGCGACCGTGGGCAGCGTCGAGGGATGGAACGCGGGTTGGATGACCCGGCGGTGGGCCCGCCACGTCGACCCGTCGCTGGTGAGCAGGCCCGCCCCCGTCACCCGGCTCAGCGCGCGGTACTGCAGGGTCGCCTTGGTGGTGTCCCGGCTGCGCCCCACCAGGACCTCGCGCACCGCGGCTGGGTCGCTCACCAGGTACGTCGGGGGCTGCGGGATGGGGAACTGCACCACGTCGCCATGCTCCCGCCACTGCGCCGCCAGGAACGCCAGGGGATCCGTGGCGATGTCCCGGAACCCGCGCAGCATCTGGCCGCCGGAGGGCCCGGGGGCGGTGACGGGGGTCCGGCCGTGCCGGGCGGGTCGCTCGGGCAGGTCAGCGGCCCGTCGTCACGTAGTCGACCAGCGCGGCCCGCTCCCACTCCAGGTGCGAGATGCGGGCCTTGACGATGTCCCCGATGCTCACGATGCCGATCAGGACGTCGCTGTCCACGACCGGGATGTGGCGCATCCGCCCCGCGGTCATCAGGCTCATGACCTCGTCGATGGAGGTCTCCGGGCCGCACGTCGTGACCTCGGCGGTCATGATCTGCGACACCGTCACCGTCGACAGGGGGGACGGGTTCGACCCGGTCAGCTCGCGCAGTCCGCCCTCGGTGCGCAACGCCCGGACGATGTCGCGCTCCGAGACGATGCCGTCGATGTGCCGGCCGTCGGCGGACACGACCATCGCGCCGATCCGGTACTCGGCGAGGCGGTCGACGAGCTCGACCAGCGACGCCTGGGGGGTGATCGTGGCGACGAAGTCGCCCTTGGACTGGATGACGTGCTTGATCACCATGGGCACCTCCGGGTCCTCGTTCGCAGGGAGCCCACGCTAGTGGAAGCCACCTGCCGAAGCCAGATCCCTCGACGTAGGGTGTGCCGATGCGTGTCGTCGTGCCCCCTGCGGAGGTCCGGGTCGACGTCGGGCTGGTGCGCGACCTGCTGCGCGACCAGCACCCTGACCTCGCCGACCTGCCCGTGCGGATGCTGGGCTCGGGGTTCGACAACGAGGTGCTGCGGCTCGGCGACGACCTCGTCGTGCGGCTGCCGCGCCGCGCAGTGGGCGCCCGCCTCGGTGACGTCGAGCGGCGCTGGCTGCCGTCGCTGGCTGCTCGCCTGACCCTGCCGGTCCCGGTCCCGGTGCGCCAGGGGCAGCCCGGTCGCGGCTACCCGTGGCCCTGGGACGTCCGCCGGTTCGTGCCGGGGGAGCCCCTCGGGGCCAGGGCGCTGGTGGGGGACGCGGGCCTGGGCGCCGCGGCCGTGCTGGTCGAGCTGCTCGAGGAGCTGGGGGTTCCAGCCCCGCCGGACGCCCCGGTCAACCCGTGGCGGGGCGTCCCGCTGCGCGCCCGGGACGCCACGGTCGCCGAGGGTCTGCCCGGCCTGCCCGAGGTGGCGCAGCCCGCCGCGGCCCGGCTCTGGGATCGGGCCCGCAGCGCGCCCGGCCACCCCGGCCCGCCCGTGTGGCTGCACGGCGACCTGCACGGGCTGAACCTGCTGGCCGAGGCAGCGCGGATCTGCGGGGTGATCGACTTCGGCGACCTGGGAGCCGGGGACCCGGCCGTGGACCTGGCGGTCGGCTGGCTGGTGCTCGACGCCCCGGCCCGCGACGTGCTGCGCCAGGGACGTGCCGTGGACCCGCACGAGTGGCTGCGCGCCCGGGGGTGGGCCCTGCTGCTGGCCACCCAGTTCCTGCGGCACTCCCGGGACGCACCCGGCAATGCCGTCATCGGCATGCGGGCCCTGCGGGAGGTGCTCGCCGAGGACGGGTAGCCCCGCCCGCGCGGGCTCCCGGGCGGGCCGGCGCCCCACTGGTCGAGGTCGGGTGCGGGTGCGGATCCGGGCACCCGGTGCCACACTCGAGCATGGCCCACGTGAACTTCGATGGCCTGAACCTGCGCATGACCCTCGAGCGGATGGAGCGCAACGCGATCCACCGCAAGGAGGTCGTCATCCCCCGGGCCAACATCGCCGGCGTCGAGCACGCCCGCGACGTCTGGGACCGGGTCCGCCCGCAGCTGACGGTGCTGGGGATCGGCTACCCGGGCCTGCTGCTGATCGGCATCGCCGAGACCCGCGGCATGCGGGACTTCTGCATCCTGTACCGGGCTGGGCCCGGCCTGGTGATCCAGCTGCGCGATCACCTCTACGACCGGGTGCTGCTGAGCATGCCGGACGACCAGGCCTGGCCGCTGTTCGCCCGGCTGCGCGAGATCACCGGGGGTCCGGTCAGCCGGCCGGCCTAGGACCTGCCGGTCACCCGTGGGGGCGCACCAGGGCCACGACGGCGTCGTGCAGGACCCCGTTGCTGGTCAGGCCGCTGCCGGCCAGCAGCGCGGGCGACCCGTCGTAGCCGGTGATCCGCCCGCCGGCCTCCTGCACCACCGGGATCAGCGCCGCGACGTCCCACACGTTCAGCTCGGGTTCGGCGGCGACGTCGACGGCTCCCTCGGCGACCAGCATGTGCGACCAGAAGTCGCCGTACGCGCGGGTCCGCCACGTGCGCTGCGTGACCTCGGCCAGGGCCCGCGGGGGCCATCCGACGGCGTCGCTGAACGAGAAGCTGGCGTCGGCGAGGTCGCGGACCGCCGACACCGACAGCCGCCGGGTCCCCTCCGGCCCGGATGCGTGGGCGCCGTGGCCCTCGGCCGCCCACCAGCGCCGGCCCAGCGCCGGGGCGGACACCACGCCCACGACGGGCCGCCCCCGGGCCACGAGGGCCACCAGGGTCGCCCACACCGGCACCCCCCGCACGTAGTTCTTGGTGGCGTCGATCGGGTCGATGACCCACTGCCGTCGCTGCGGGTCGGGGGCTCCGCCCAGCTCCTCGCCCAGGACGGCGTCGTCGGGCCGGGAGACCGCCAGCAGCTCGCGCAGCGCCTGCTCGACCGCCTGGTCGGCCTCGGTGACCGGCGTCAGGTCCGGCTTGGTCCGCACGACCAGGTCGGCTGCTCGGTAGCGGCCCATCGCGATGCTGTCGGCCACGTCGGCCAGCTCGAGGGCCAGGTCCAGGTCGTCTCGCCAATCCATGCCGGCAGGCTACTGCCGCCGAACGGGGGGCGGTGGCGCCGGGAGGGACCCGGACCCCGCGGGTCGGGCGCATAATGCCGGTGTGGGGGTGGACCAGGGCGAGCAGGGGGCGCAGGGGGCCCGCCGGGCGCGCGGGCGCCTCGGCGCGGGCTTGGCTGCCCTGGTGGTCGTGATGGCCGGCATCGGGGGCTGGCTGCACTCCCAGGCCCCGGCGGCGGTTGCCCTGGACGCCGCCACGGCGTCCCGACCCCCGGCGGCCATCCTCGACGGCCAGGCCGGGCTGGTCGCCTCGCGGCTGTCCCAGGCATCCGGGCGGACCCTGCAGTCGCTGGCCGACGCCGCCCCGGACCGGGCCGTGAACCCGCTGGAGTCCGAGGCGCCGGTCGTCGCCGGGGCCCAGGCGGCCTCCAGCCAGTACGCCGAGACCCTGGCCAAGCTCGCGGAGGCCGAGCAGGCCGCGGCCGAGCAGCTGGCCACCTCGCAGGAGCAGGCCGCCGCCGCCGAGGCGCAGCGCCAGCAGGCCGCGCAGGACCTGGCCGCTGCCGAGCAGGAGGCGGCCAACGCCATCGATGCCGCC
>JBDHZV010000152.1:0-5481 GCA_039812125.1 Candidatus Nanopelagicales bacterium | reverse complement strand
CCCGACGGCTTCGACGCCCGCTGGTCGGCGCTCTGGCGGCACTACCGCTACCTGGTCGCCGATCATCCGAGCGCCCGGGATCCCCGCACCCGGGGACACGTGCTCTGGACCGCCCGCCCCCTGGACGTGGCCGCGATGGACGATGCGGTCGGGGCCTTCCGCGGTGACCACGACTTCTGCGCCTTCTGCCGTGCCCGGGAGGGGGCCTCGAGCGTGCGCACCGTGCTGTCCATCGGGTGGACCCGTCCGGACCCCCGGGGCCCGGCGGTGTTCGACGTGCGCGCTGACGCCTTCTGCCACTCCATGGTCCGGGCCCTGGTGGGGGCCTTCCTCGCAGTCGGCGAAGGGAGGTGGCCCGTGCACCGCCCCGCGGACCTGCTGACGGCCCAGGTCCGCGACCCCGCGATCGCGACCGCGCCGGCGCACGGCCTGACCCTGGTCGAGGTCGGCTACCCCGACGACGCCGAGCTGGGCGCGCAGGCCGTGCGCGCCAAGCGGTGGCGGGGCCCCGAGCCGTCCTGACTTGGCCGCGGGGCCGGGGTCGGTGACGATGGGGCCGTGGGCTACATCGAGGTCTCCCGGGTCACGCACGCGCTTCCCGATGGTCGGATCCTGCTGCTCGACGTGTCGTTCCGGGTGGCCGAGGGGCGGGTGACCGCCCTGGTCGGGGCCAACGGGTCGGGCAAGTCGACGCTGCTGCGCATGGTCGCCGGCGACGAGCCGGTGCAGTCCGGGGCGATCACCCGGGTCGGGTCGCTGGGCGTGATGCGCCAGTTCGTCGGGCACATGACCGACGGGACGGTGCGCGACCTTCTGCTGGCGGTGGCCCCGCCGCGCGCCGCGCGGGCGGCCGCAGCCCTGGATGCCGCCGAGCTGGCGATGATGGACAGCGACGACGAGCCGACCCAGATGCGCTACGCCCAGGCGCTGGCCGACTGGGCCGAGGCCGGCGGGTACGAGCTCGAGGTGCTCTGGGACGTGGTGACGGTGGCTGCGCTGGGCGTGCCGTTCGCGCGGGCCCAGTACCGGGACGTGGCCACGCTGTCCGGGGGCGAGCAGAAGCGGGTCGTGCTCGAGGCACTGCTGCGCGGGCCGGACGAGGTGCTGCTGCTCGACGAGCCGGACAACTACCTCGACGTCCCGGGCAAGGAGTGGCTCGAGCAGCGCCTCGCGCAGTCCGGGCGCACGGTGCTGCTGGTCAGTCACGACCGGGAGCTGCTGGCCCGGTGCGCCGATGCGATCGTCACCCTCGAGCTCGGGACTGCGGGCAACTCGGCCTGGACCCACCCCGGGGGCTTCGGCACGTACCACGAGGCCCGCACCGATCGGTTCGCGCGCCTCGACGAGCTCACCCGGCGGTGGGACGAGGAGCGGGAGAAGCTTCGGGAGCTGGTGGCCTACTACAAGGCCCGAGCCGCCTACAACGACGGCCTGGCATCCCGGCTGCAGGCCGCCCGGACCCGTCTGGCCCGCTTCGAGCAGGCCGGGCCGCCGCAGGCGCAGCCGGTGCGGCAGTCCGTGCGCATGCGGCTGCGCGGCGGGCGCACCGGGAAGCGGGCGGTGGTCTGCGAGCAGGTGGCGCTGCGGGCACCGGATGGGACCGGGCTGGTCGCCCCCTTCGACCTGGAGATCTGGTTCGGCGACCGGGTCGGCGTGCTGGGCGCGAACGGGTCGGGCAAGTCGCACTTCCTGCGCCTGCTGGCCGCCGGTGGGTCGGTCCCCGAGCTCGAGCACGAACCGGTCGGCGACGTGGTGCTCGAGCCGGTGCACCACGACGGGACGGCCCGCCTGGGAGCGCGGATCCGGCCGGGCTGGTTCGCCCAGACCCACGGCCATCCTGAGTGGGCCGGGCGGACCCTGCTGGACATCCTGCACCGGGGTGACGACCATCGCGACGGGCTGGGCCGGGAGGCGGCGGCCCGCGTCCTGGACCGCTACGAGTTGGCTCACAGCGGCGAGCAGGCGTTCGACTCGTTGTCCGGCGGGCAGCAGGCCCGGTTCCAGGTGCTCCTGCTGGAGCTGTCCGGAGCGACCCTGCTGCTGCTCGACGAGCCCACGGACAACCTCGACATGGCCTCCGCCGAGGCCCTCGAGGAGGGGCTGGCCGGCTTCGAGGGCACTGTCCTGGCGGTGACCCACGACCGGTGGTTCGCCCGTGGCTTCGATCGGTTCGTCGTGTTCGGCGCGGACGGCCGGGTGCGAGAGGTCAGCGAGCCGGTGTGGGACGAGGCCCGGTCCCTGCGCTGAACCCGTCCCAACGGGCGCGTGCGAGGTCGACCCGCACCGGGCCCTCGAGCAGCGGGACCCCCTCGGCGCGCAGCAGCGTCGCGGCCTCCTGCTCGTGGCCGGGGGCAGGTCGGCCGTCCGCACGCACGACCCGCCACCAGGCGGTTGCCCCGCCGAACCGCGCCAGGGCGCTGCCCACCGCCCGCGGTGCCCGGGTGCCCAGCCGGTCGGCGACATCGCCGTAGCTGAGCACCCGGCCCGGCGGGATGGCTGCGACCAGGTCGAGGACCCGCTCGGCGAACGCGGAGGGTGCCATCCCGCCAGTGTGCCGGCTCCGGCACGGCGAGGGGACGCGCGGCGAGGGGACGCGCGGTGGGAATGGCGGGCGGTGGGGGTGGCGCCGCGGGCGTGGCGCGCGTGGGAGCGGCGCCGGGGAAGCGGCCTCGGGCTGGGATCAGGCGATTTGGCCGCCCGCCGTCACGCCGGTACCCTTGGCGGAGCGTGTGCGCCGGGCGTCCCTTCGGGGGCTGTCCCTGCGCACTGCGGACGGTCCCAGGACGCGGTCACGTGAGGGAGCAGCTGCCCGGCAGCGCCCCACCCGAGTCGCCCGACAGCCGGCCCACCACCACTAGAACGAACGAGGCTCTCACAGTGCGCACGTACAGCCCCAAGGCTGGCGAGATCACCCGCCAGTGGCATGTCATCGACGCGACCGACGTGGTTCTCGGCCGCCTCGCCTCGCAGGCTGCCGTCCTGCTGCGTGGCAAGCACAAGGCCACGTTCGCCCCCCATGTCGACACCGGCGACTTCGTGATCATCGTGAACGCCGACAAGGTGGCACTGAGCGGGGCGAAGCGGGAGCAGAAGCTGGCCTACCGCCACTCCGGCTACCCGGGTGGCCTGCGCTCCGTTTCCTACGGCGAGCTCCTGCAGACCAACCCGCGTCGCGCCGTCGAGAAGGCCGTGAAGGGCATGCTGCCCCACAACAAGCTCGGCCGCGCCCAGGTCGCCAAGCTCAAGGTCTACGCCGGCCCCGAGCACCCGCATGCGGCCCAGAAGCCTGTGCCGTACACGTTCTCCCAGGTCGCGCAGTAAGCGCCACGGCGACCCGGAACACGAAAGGAACCGTGGCAGTGAGCACCGACACCACCTTGGCCGCCGACGAGACCTTCGAGGGCAGCTACACCACCGAGACCCCCGCCGCAGCCGCTGCGGCGGACAGCTCCCGGCCAGCCCTGACCGCCCCCGGCCAGGCCATCGGTCGTCGCAAGGAGGCCGTCGCCCGCGTGCGCCTGGTCCCCGGTTCCGGCAGCTGGACCATCAACGGGCGGGCCCTTGAGGACTACTTCCCGAACAAGGTCCACCAGCAGCTGGTCAAGGAGCCGTTCCGCACCCTGGACGTCGAGGGCGCGTATGACGTGATCGCCCGGATCGACGGCGGTGGCGTCACGGGGCAGGCCGGCGCGCTGCGCCTGGGCATCGCCCGCGCCCTCAACGAGATCGACGCCGAGGCCAACCGCCCGGCGCTGAAGAAGGCGGGCTTCCTGACCCGCGACGCCCGGGTCAAGGAGCGCAAGAAGTACGGCCTGAAGAAGGCCCGCAAGGCGCCGCAGTACTCGAAGCGCTGAAGTCTGGACCGCCGCACCGGTCCGCCTGGCACGAAGGCCCCCGCCGCCGGCGGGGGCCTTCGTGCGTGCACGGACGTCCCGCCCCCGGTTGGCGGTCGGCAGGCCGGTAGGCTCGCGGGGGACCTGGGACAGGAGGTGCGTCGGTGGGCAGGCTCTTCGGCACGGATGGGGTGCGTGGCCTGGCCAACCGCGACCTGACAGCGGATCTGGCCCTCGACCTCGCCGGCGCCGCGGCGCACGTGCTTTCCGAGCTCGGGCAGCTGCACCCGACCGGCCGTCCGGGGGCACGGCCCCGAGCCGTCGTGGGTCGTGATCCCCGGGCCAGCGGCGAGTTCCTGGAGGCCGCCACGGTGGCTGGCCTGGCCAGCGCCGGGCTCGACGTGCTCACCCTCGGGGTGCTGCCCACGCCGGGCGTGGCGCACCTGACGGCCGAGCTGGGGGCGGACCTCGGGGTGATGATCTCCGCCTCGCACAACCCGATGCCGGACAACGGGATCAAGTTCTTCGCCCGGGGTGGGCACAAGCTGCCCGACGAGCTCGAGGAGCTCATCGAGGCCAAGCTCACGGAGGGCTGGGAGCGGCCCACCGGCGCTGGGGTCGGCCGGGTCGTCAACCACGACCACGCCATCAGCGACTACGTCGAGCACCTGCTGGCCTGCACCCCCAACCGCCTGCAGGGACTGCGTGTCGTCGTCGACTGCGGCAACGGCGCGGCCTCCGGGGCCTCGCCGCGCGCCCTGCGCCGGATGGGCGCGGAGGTGCTGGCCATCCACTCCAGCCCGGACGGCTACAACATCAACGAGGGCTGCGGTTCCACCCACCTGGCCGACCTGCGCGAGGCCGTCGTCGAGCACGGGTACGACGTGGGAATCGCACACGACGGCGACGCGGACCGGTGCCTGGCTGTCGACGCCGAGGGCAAGGTCGTCGATGGCGACCAGATCATGGCCATCCTGGCGCTGGCGATGCGTGACCAGGGCCGGCTCGCCGAGGACACCGTGGTCGCGACCGTGATGAGCAACCTGGGCTTCAAGCTGGCCATGCGCCGAGAGGGCATCCGGATGGTGGAGACCGGTGTCGGGGACCGCTACGTCCTCGAGGCCATGCGGGCTCACGGGTACAACCTCGGCGGTGAGCAGAGCGGGCATGTGGTCCTGCTGGACTACGCCACGACGGGGGATGGGACGCTGACCGCGCTGCACCTGCTCGCCCGCATGGCCCGCACCGGCCGGTCGCTGGCCGACCTCGCCTCCGTGATGGCGACGCTGCCGCAGGTCCTGATCAACGTCCGCGGTGTGGACCGCGGGGCGGTCGGGACGTCCCCGGGCCTGGCAGCCGCGGTCGCCACAGCCGAGGCGGCCCTGGGCGACACCGGTCGGGTCCTGCTGCGCCCCAGCGGTACCGAGCCGGTCGTGCGGGTCATGGTGGAGGCTCCCAGCGACGTCGAGGCCCGGGCTGTGGCCGAGGAGCTGGCGGGTGTCGTCGCGCGGGAGATCCCGCTGCCCTAGCCGCCGGGTCGGGCCCGGGAGGCGCGCCCCGGGGTGTCGGGGCGTCGGACGCGGCTACCCTGTCAGCCATGTGCGGAATCGTGGGTTACGTCGGGCACCGTCAGGCTGTCGACGTCGTG
>JBDHZV010000151.1:0-5531 GCA_039812125.1 Candidatus Nanopelagicales bacterium | reverse complement strand
TCAGCGGACGAGGAGCAGGGCCCCCACGATCACGCCGACCCACACGAGGATGCTCAGTGCCAGCACCCCGACCCAGATCAGGATTCCGGTGAGCATGGTGGGATGAGTGTGCCCTTATCCGGACACCTCTGCACGAGGCACGCCGAGGCCCCTGACGGCATTCATACCGACGCCGCGGGACCTTAACGTCGGCTTCACCGCGGCGCTGACTTGGCAGCCGCCTGGAGCGCCTGCACGACGGCGATCACCGGGGGGTGCTCGCGCAGCACCGGGCGCGTCGCGGCCCAGATGAACCGCGGCAGCGGCGCGGGGACCAGGTGGCGCACCGCGACGCCACGTCGGATGGCGCCCAGCGCCAGGAGGGGCACGAGCGAGACGCCGATCCCCGCCGCGACGTAGCCCTGGGTCACCGGGAACTCGTCGGACTCCGCCACGACCCGCGGGGAGAACCCCGATCGCCGGCAGATCGCGACGGTGGTCCGCCGGACGTAGTCGTCCGGTCCCGAGGTCACGATCCAGTCGACGTCGGCGAGGTCCTCCAGCCGGACCCGCCGGCGCCGGGCCAACGGGTGGTCGTGGGGAAGCAGCAGCCGGTACTCGTCGGCGAGCAGGAACCTCCGGTGCAGGTCGTCGTCGGGCGCCCCGCCCGGCTCGAACGGCTCGACCACGACCACGAGGTCCACCTCGCCGGCCCGCAGCCGGCGCAGCGCAGGTGCGGTCTCGTCGACGCTGGGCCGCACGTGCAGACCCGGCATGACGTCGCGCAGCCTGGCGATCGCCTCCGGGAGCAGCGACTCCCCGGCACTGGGGAACGTCACCACCCGGACGCGACCCCGCCGCCCCTCCCGCAGGTCCCCCAGCGCCTCCTGCGCCTCCTCGATCTCGCGCAGGATGCGGGTCGCGTGCTCAGCCAGCAGCAGCCCGGCCGCGGTGGGCCGCACGCCGCGACCGGCCCGCTCGAAGAGCACCGAACCTGCCTGCCCCTCCAACTGGGACAGCTGCTGGCTCACCGCGGAGACCGACAGCCCCAGCACCGCGGCGGCCGCCGTCAGCGACCCCTCCGCGACCACTGCCCGGTGGGTGGCCAGCAGGGTCGCGCTCAGCATGACCGTCATTGTACAGATTCTCTGAACGATCCATCACAGAACATCGCTGGACGATTGATGATCGCCGGCGTACGGTGAAGACAGCGCGGCACCACGGCCGCGCCTCGAGAAGGTGGTGATACCCGTGCTTGCGGTTCTGTTCCTGGTGCTCGTCGGCGTGTCCGCGCTGGCTCCGTTCCTCGGGAAGGACACCAGCGACTCGACCAGCGAGTGGGCACGTCCGGAGACCGGTTGGTACCCGCGGCTGACCGACCACCGCTGATCCGGGGGCAACCCAGCGCTGCGACGGCCGGGCCCCGACGTCCCTGATGAGAGGGCGTCGGGGCTCACTGCTGTCATCGGACGTCCGGCGGCGCCCGATGAGGGTCGAAGGTCCCGGACCGACCGGATCGGCCGATCGGGGGACGGTCGGGCAGCCCGGGCGACGACACGCCGGTTCGGCGACATCGCCCGGTCTGGATCCCCCCACGGCGGGTAGGAACTCGTCACGGCATCCCGTGGTGTTGCCGAGATCGTCACGGCTGCCACGGGGGCCGCGAACCCGCGGATGGGCGGACCCGGCGCACCAGCCTCCGGGTGACCCGCCGGTAGCGCGTGACGCGAATGGCACCCACCTGCTTTATGATCTTGAACGAGCCCCCAGCCTGTGGTCTCCCCCGTCCCCGGCTGGGGGCTCCTCATGTCGGGAGACGCGGTGCGAGGGGGGCATCGGTGGGACAGAAGTGAAGAGGGCCGCCGACGTCCTGGGTGTGGACGTGGCGACCCTCTTCCTGGGGCTCCCCCATCTGGACTCGAACCAGAAACCTGCCGGTTAACAGCCGGACGCTCTGCCAATTGAGCTATGGGGGATCGTGCCCGCACAGAGTACCAATCGACCCTGCCCGCACTCAAAACGCCTACCCTCCTGGCATGGCGGCTGCAGGTCTTCGGATCGGGGAGGTGGCGCGCCGCAGCGGGCTGTCGGTGCGCACCCTGCACCACTACGACGACATCGGCCTGCTGGTCCCGCAGGCGCGCACCGACGGCGACCACCGGCTGTACACCGAGCAGGACCTGCACCGGCTGCTGGCGATCCAGCACCTCAAGGCGCTCGGCCTGGGCCTGTCCGAGGTCAGGGCCGCCCTGGATGATCCGGGATTCGACGCGACCGCGGCGCTGGCGGGCCATGTCGCGGCGGTGGCCGACCAGCTGCGCACACTGCAGGACCTGCTCGTGAGGCTGCGCGCCCTGCAGGCGTCCGCCGGGGCGGGCTGGGAGGAGGTCCTGGCCGTCATCGCGCTGACCGAGCGGCTGCACCATCCCGACGCGATGGTCCGCGTCCGCGCCGCACTGGTCAGCGCCGAGCGTGCGCCGCTGGCCGTGCTGCTCGACCAGCTGACCGGCGAGACCGACGACGCGGTGGTGGCCACCCTCACGTGGGCGGTCGCCCAGCACGGCGTGGACGCCGTCGCCCCCGTGTGCGCGCGGGCCACCGACCCGGACCCCGTCGTGCGGGCGCGGATGGCCCGGGTGCTGGCCAAGGTCGCCGACCCGGAGGCCGCGGGAACCCTGGTCGCCCTGCTGACGGACCCGGACGATCGGGTTGCCGCTGCGGCGGTCCCCGGCCTGGGCGCACTTGCCCACCCATCCGCCCTGCGCCCGCTGGTCGCCCGGCTGGTCGACCTGCCGGAGGGCGTGGACGCCGAGGACGTCATCGACGCCCTGGCCCGGTTCGGCGCACCCGCGGTCGATCCGCTGAGCCGGGCGCTGGCAGCGGCACCGGCCAGGACGCGCCGCCACGCCGTCGCGGCGCTGGGAGCCCTCGCTGCGCCCTCAGCGGTCCCCGCCCTGGCCGACGCCCTGGCCGACGAGGACGCCGACGTGCGCCTGGCCGCCGTGCTCGCCCTCGGGCGAACCCCCGGTGAGGCCGCCGACGCCGCCCTCACCCTCGCCACCCACGGCGACGACGGCCGGGTTCGCGACATCGCCGTCCGGCTCGTCGCGGACCGCGCTCGCAGCGAGGGACGCGGCCAGCCCGGCCCCGAGCAGGGTCGGGCGCGCCGGACGATCAGCCGCCCGGGGTGAGCGTCGCGAACCCGGTGATCCGCACCCCACGACCGAGCAGCAGGTCCGTCACCCGCATCCCCGGGTTCACCACGCTGACCTGCTCGAGCAGGACTGTCTCGTGCAGGTGCTGCTCCACCCGACCGGCTGCCATCCGCGCCACCATCGCCTCGGTCCGGCCCTGCGCACGAGCCAGGGCCTCGGCCTCGCGGCGCACCGCGGCGAGGACCTCCTCGGGGACGTCCTGCCGGGACAGGTACTGCGGTCGGCCCACGCGTACCTGCGCCGCCAGCACCGGGATGAGCTCATCGGCAGCCGCTCCCCCCTCGCAGGTGACGAGCGGGTCGAACCGGCGGCCCCGTGGCCGGCGCTCGTTCAGGCGGGCCGCGAGGTGTCGCAGCCGGGGCTCCGTCGACAGACCCGCCGCGTCGACAGCCCACCACGCCTCGGGCACCCGGAGCTGCCCGAGCGCGTTGAGCGCCGCCAGGCGCACCGCCTCCTCCGGGTCTGCCACCGCCCGCTCGAGTGCCGCCACCGCCGCATCGGCGGCCGGTGATCCCAGGTACCCGAGGACGTCGGCCGCATGCCGGCGGACCGGCCCGGCCCCCGCGCCCAGTGCCTCGACCAGGGCGGGCACCGCGCCTGAGCCGAACGCGGCCAGGGCCAGGGTCAGGCTGGCGCGGTGCTCCGCCCTGCCCCGGGACAGGGCCCCGACCAGGGCGGGGATGACCTCCGGGTTGCCGGTGTGCGCCGCCGCACCGTAGGCCCGCGCCGCGACCGAGTCGACCGGGTCGCCGACGAGCGGCACCAGGAGGGCGGCGTCCTGCGGGCGCCCCAGCTTGCTCAGGGTGTGCACCGCCTGCAGGCGGGCCAACCAGCGCGGGCTGTGCAGCGACGCGATCACGTGGGGGATGCTGGCCCGCGGCATCCGCAGGGCTGCCCAGGTCAGCGCCTCGCGGACCTGGAACTCCGGCTCCCAGCCGAACCGGGCCACGATATGCGCAGCGGCTGACTCAGCTGCGAGCTCACCGAGGTCCAGCGCCGCCCGCAGCCGGACGCCGGGGTCGGCGTCGCCCAGCAGGTCGATCATCAGGTCCACATCCCGGGTCCCGCCGTCGTGCGGGCTCCCGTTGTCGTGGGGGTTCCCGTTGCGGTACGGACTCCCGGTGCCGGGCGCGGTCATGTCGTCCACCTCCACCGGCGACGCTAGGACCTCACGCGGCGTCAGGTTCAAGCCCGCCACGCCACACACTCCCCGGACAGGGCGCCGGCGGCCCCCCGACCCCGCGGCCTGCACGCTCCAGCCCCGATCAGGCCCCCATGCGGTCGCGCAGCTCGGCCAGCGCGCGGTCGGCGGCGGCCCGCCACTCGGGGTCGCGGGCGTCGAGGCCCGGGTCGAAGACGACTGCCCACCGCACCTGCCCGGTCTCGGCGGATCGTCGGGCGGTCAGCGTCGCCCCTCCGGCGGCTCCCTGCGGGTGCACCAGGCGGACGTGCTGGGACGCCACGACCGTCCACTCGACCCGCTCGCGGACCACGGCCGGCACCTCACCGGGCCGGTCGAACCGCAGCCGCAGGTCACGGGGGCGCTGTCCCGGCGCGGGCTGGACGACCAGGTCCAGGAACTCCTCGGACCAGGCTGCGCGCACCACGAGGTCCCACGCGATCCGCCGGTCCGGTGGGACGTGCAGGGCCACGTCGGTGCACACCACGACCCGGCCGTCCATCAGCTCGCCCCATGCCAGGGCACGCTCACCCCCGGCCCGCTCGAGCACCTCGGCGACCCGTGGGTCCACCGACCTGCGCCACCGCATCAGCTGTCCCCCAACCCCACGCGGCCGAGCTCGCGTCGGTAGCCCTCCAGGTCCATCACGTCGGCAAGCAGGGCCGCGACCCGCTCGGACTGCCGGACCTGGTCGAGCTGGCCGAGCTCCCGGGTCAGCCCCGCCAGCCGGCGCCCCGCCTCGTCGGAGAGCAGCCGGGCCACGATCGACGTGGCGTAGCGCGCCGTCGGATCCCCCGCGGTGACCAGCGGCTCGACCGCCAGCTCCCGCACCAGGCCGCGGTGGCGGTCGTCCGGGCACGCCGCCAGGACGGCGTCGGTCCACACCTGCCCGGTGCGCGGGCCGGGTCCACCGGCACCGCAGACCGTGCCGTGGATGGCGCGGTAGGCCGGATGCTGGAAGCACTCGGCCGTCACGGAGGCGTACCAGTCGCCCAACAGCTCGGGAACCTGAAGGGCGCACTTGAGCGACTCGCGCTCGACGAACAGCCGGGGATCCTTCGGGTGGGGGCGCCCGGCAGTGGGGTCCGGCTCGGCGCGCGGCGCCGGCGGTCGGGCCGCACCAGGGCCGGGCTGGCCCGCCGACCCGGACGCGTCCC
>JBDHZV010000150.1:0-5637 GCA_039812125.1 Candidatus Nanopelagicales bacterium | reverse complement strand
CTCAGGCGACCTCCACCACGAGCTCGACCTCCACCGGAGCGCCCAGGGGCAGCTGCGCGACGCCCACCGCGGAGCGGGCGTGCACACCGGCCTCGCCGAAGGCGGCGGCGAGCAGCTCGCTCGCCCCGTTGACGACCCCGGGCTGGCCCGTGAAGCCCGGGGCGGACGCGACGTACCCCACAACCTTGACGACCCGACGCACCCGGTCGAGGTCCCCCACGACCGCGCGCACAGCGGCCAGGGCGTTCAGCGCGCAGCGCCCTGCCATCGCCTGCGCCTCCTCGGCGGGCACGTCGGACCCGACCAGGCCGGTGCCCATCAGGGCGCCGGCGACGAACGGCAGCTGACCGGAGGTGAACACCAGCGAGCCCGTCTGGACCGCGGGGACGTAGGCCGCCACGGGCGCGGCCACCGGGGGCAGCTCGTGGCCGAGGGCGACCAGCCGGTCCTCGACGACCGACATCTATGCCACCGGCCGCTTGAAGTAGGCGACGAGCTGCTCGGGGCGGGGGCCCGGCACGACCTGGACGAGCTCCCAGCCGTCCTGGCCCCAGGTGTTGAGGATCTGCTGCGTCGCGTGGATGAGCAGCGGCGCGGTGGCGTACTCCCAGGTGGTCCGTTCAGCCATGGGGTCACACTAGCCGCCGGTGCACGCCCGACGCCCCTGCCGTCGTCGGGCTCAGCGGGCCCGACGCTCGAGGCGCTCGAGGTCCAGCAGGGTCACGGAGCGCTGCTCGATCCGCACCCACCCGCGCTGGGAGAAGTCGGCCAGGGCCTTGTTGACGGTCTCCCGGGAGGCCCCGACGAGCTGGGCGAGCTCCTCCTGGGTGAGGTCATGGGTGACCAGCAGGCCCTCGGGAACCGGCTCACCGAACTTGCTGCCCAGCTCCAGCAGAGCCTTGGCGACCCGGCCGGGGACGTCGGAGAAGACCAGGTCCGCCAGTGCCTCGTTGGTGCGGCGCAGCCGGCGGGCCAGGGCAGCCAGCAGCGACACCGCCAGGTCGGGCCGGCCCACCAACCAGGGCAGCAGCGCCTCGTGCCCCATCGCGAGGACCTTGCAGTTGGTCAGCGCCGCCGCCGTCGCGGTGCGCGGGCCCGGATCGAACAGGGAGAGCTCGCCGATCATCTCCCCGGCCCCGAGCACGGCGATGAGGGACTCGCGGCCGTCGGAGGCAGTGTGGCCGAGCTTGATCTTGCCCGACTCGATCACGTAGAGCTTGTCACCGGGCTCGCCCTCGGAGAACAGCACGTCGCCCCGGGAGAGCTTCTGCTCGATCATCGAGGCCCGCAGGGCTCGGGCGGCATCGTCGTCGAGGGCGGAGAACAGGGCGGCGGTGCGCAGGTGGTCCTGCACTCGGCACCTCCTCGTCTACCCCGCCCCCGCAGGCCGCCCAGCCTAATCGGCTACGCCAGCCTGATGCTGGGCAGCGCCGTGAGGGCGAGGATGGGATCCTGCCGGTACCGGGCGATCAACTGCCCGGTGGCCTCGTCGAGCCGGCTGTGGATCTCGCGGCGCAGGGCCGACAGGTCGGCCTCGGCCTGCTGGAGCTCCCGGACGAACGCCTCGACCGCCCTCGGGTCCGCGGGATCGACCACCCGGGTCCACAGCCGCTCCAGCGACGGCAGCGCCTCGACGTCGCTCATGGGCCGCACGGACAGGTTGGCCAGACGGCGGTGCACCGAGCCGCTCTCCGCCAGGACCACGGTCAGGCGCGCCACGATGTCACCCCCGGTGTCGCCGTGGGTGAGCAGGTCCAGCCGGGCCTGGATGATGCGCCGCCAGTAGGACACCCGCGACTCCTCCAGGCCGAGCTCGCGGCGGAGGTCCCGCAGCTCGTCGAGCGTCAGTGCGGCGTAGGCAGGGTCCAGCGGCGGGGCCTGCGGCTTGGGCTTGGTGGCCATGGGGACTCCCGGCGGATTCGCGCGACGTGCGGCTGCGCCTAGGCTAACGACATGCCCGCGCGCTCCGCCAGCACTGCGGCCGTCGCCGCGGCCCGAGCCGACGCGGCGCCGTCGCGGACCGCGCTGGTCCGGCGGGCCCGCAGGATGGGGCGCATCCTTGCCGAGGCCTACCCGGATGCCCATTGCGAGCTCGACTTCAGCACCCCGCTGCAGCTGCTCGTGGCCACGATCCTGTCCGCCCAGTGCACCGATGCGCGGGTGAACATGGTCACGCCCACGGTCTTCGCGGCCTATCCGAGCGCCCAGGACCTGGCCGGGGCCGACCGCGCCGAGCTCGAGCAGATGATCGCGTCGACCGGGTTCTTCCGGGCCAAGGCCGCCTCCCTGCAGGGGATGGCCGCCCGGATCGTGACGGAGTTCGACGGGCAGGTGCCCGGCCGGCTGGACGACCTGGTCACCCTGCCGGGAGTCGGTCGCAAGACGGCCAACGTGGTGCTCGGCAACGCCTTCGACACTCCGGGCATCACCGTGGACACCCATGTGGGTCGGCTGGCGCGGCGGTTCGGCTGGACCGACCAGGAGGATCCGGAGAAGGTCGAGGCCGACCTCGCCGGGCTGTTCCCCCGTTCGGACTGGACCATGCTGTCCCACCGGATGATCTGGCACGGCCGCCGGGTGTGCCACGCCCGGCGGCCCGCCTGCGGCGCCTGCCCCCTGGCGCGGCTGTGCCCCAGCTACGGGCTCGGTCCGACCGACCCGATCGACGCCGCGAAGCTGGCCAGGGCATGAGCGCGCGCGGGGCGTCGGGTGAGGTGCCCGGGTGGATGACGCCACTGGTCAGTGCCCTGGACGGCGTCCGGGCCAGCGACCTGTCCCGGCTGTCCGCGCCGAGCGGGGGGCCGTCCCGGGCGGGGGCGGTGCTGATCCTGCTCGGTGACGACCGAGGCGAGCCGGACGTGCTGCTCATCGAGCGCTCCCCGGACATGCGCTCGCACGCCGGCCAGCCGGCGTTCCCCGGGGGGGCGGTCGACGACGTCGACGACGGACCGGTCGCCACCGCCCTGCGGGAGGCGCAGGAGGAGACCGGCCTGGACCCTGCAGGGGTGCGGGTGGTGCGGGTGCTGCCCGAGCTCTGGCTGCCGCCCAGCGGTTTCGCCGTGACGCCTGTGCTGGGCTACTGGTCCCACCCGGTCCCGGTGGGCGCGCAGGATCCTCGGGAGGTCGCCCGGGCGGAGCGGGTCCGGCTGTCCGACCTGGTGGATCCAGCCAACCGCGTCACCGTGGTCCACCCCTCCGGCTATCGCGGTCCTGGCTTCCAGGTGGCCGACATGCTGGTCTGGGGCTTCACCGGCATGCTGCTGGACCGGTTGCTGTCCCTGGGCGGCTGGGACCAGCCCTGGGAGCGCCGCCGCGAGGTGGGGGTGCCGCTGTGACGGGACTGAACTGGGTCGACGCGGTCCTGGTGGCCGGGGCGGTGCTGGTCGGGCTGGCCGGCTGGCGGGCCGGCGTGATCACCACCGCGGCGGCGTTCGTGGGGTTCCTGGGGGGCGCGATGCTCGCGGCGTGGCTGATGCCCCAGGTGCTGGCGGACGTCTCCTGGCCCTCGTTCGCGGTCGCGATCGTGGCCCTGGGGGCCATGCTGGTGCTGGGACTGGTGGGCCAGTCACTGCTCGGCTGGGTGGGGCGGATGGTGCGCGATGCGCTGGACTTCCGTCCCGTCCGGCTGATCGACAGCGCGTCCGGAATGGTGGTCAGCGGCCTGGCGTTCCTGATCAGCGCCTGGCTGCTGCTGTCCGTGGCTGCGTCCATGCCGCAGGGCAACGCCGCAGAGGCGGTCCGGTCGTCGCGCTCGTTCGGCTTCCTGGAGCAGTTGATGGCGGGGCCCGGTGGGGTGATCCTCGATGACGCCCGGGCACTGCTGGGGGCCCTGAACCTGCCCGCGCTGCCGTTCAACCCCGCGGCACTGCCGCCCGTCGCCGACCCGGTCGACGTGGACATCCCCGACTCCGTGGTGCAGGTGGCCCGCCGGTCCGTGCTGCGCGTGGTCGCGTCCTCGGGCCGGTGCGGGTTCTCCATGGTCGGCTCCGCGGTCGTCGTCGGACCGGAGCGGGTCGCGACGAACGCCCACGTCATCGCCGGGTCGGACCGGGTGGCGGTGCGCCCCTACGACGGCGGCCGGGAGCGTCCGGGCCGGCTGGTGTACCGCGACACCGCGCGGGACCTGGCGATCCTGTACGTGCCCGGACTGGACGCCCCCGCCCCGCAGTGGCGGCGGTCGGCCCCGCGGGGCACGGATGCGGCCGTGGCCGGCTACCCGGGGGGTGGGTCGCTGCGACTGCGCCCCGCCCGGGTCCGTGGGATGACCAAGGTCGAGAACGACACCGGGGAGGGCGTGCGCGAGGTCGTCGTGCTGCGCGGTGTCGTGCAGCCGGGGAACTCCGGTGGCCCGCTGCTGGACCTGTCCGGCAACGTGCTGGGGCTGGTGTTCGCCAACTCCTCCCTCGATGGCGGGACAGGCTTCGCCCTGGCCCCGTCGGAGGTCGTCCCGGTGATCGAGGCGACCCGTACCGACACCGAGCAGGTCTCCGCCGGATCCTGCGCCGCGCGCTAGAGGGTGCCCAACCAGTCCAGCAGCAGGCTCGAGAACGCCTCAGGGAGCTCCTCCTGGGGGAAGTGCCCGCACGCCAGTTCGGCGTACTGGTAGGAGCCGCGGACGTACGCCTGCGACCCCCGCGCGCTGCTGGGGAGCACGACCGGGTCGTCCACCCCCTGCACGTGCAGGACGGGGCACCAGACCGGGGCCTTCATCTGGCGGGCGAACCGGACCCCGTCGGGCCGGGGCACCGAACGCAGTGCCCAGCGGTGGTACTCCAGTGCGCAGTGCACGGTGTTGAGCAGGAGCATGGCGGCCCGGTACGTGGCCAGGGCGGTCTCGTCGGGCCATCCCGGGGTGGCCGACCAGTTGCGGATCAGCCGCCCGACCTCGGCGGCGCCATCCTCAAGCAGGTCGCGCTCCGGGGTCGTCGGGACCTGGAAGCCGTAGACGTGGGACAGGGCGCGACGCTGGGCCCCATCGGAGACGATGCTGCGGCGCAGGCGTCGCGGGTGGGGCATGGACAGCGGCACGATCCCGCGCACGGCCTCCGGGTGCAGCGCTGCGGCCGACCAGGCCAGGAACGCACCCCACCCCTGGCCCACGACGACGGCGTTGCGCTCCCCGAGGCTGCGGATCACGCCGGACACGTCGGCGGCCAGCGTGAAGCCGTCGTACCCCCGCGGCGGGTGATCGGATCCCGCGTAGCCGCGCAGGTCCATCGCGACCGCGCGGTACCCCGCCGCGGCGAGCTCCGGCAGCGCACGCCGCCAGGTCCACCAGAACGTCGGGAAGCCGTGAAGGAGCAGCACCAGCGGGCCGGTCCCCATCTCGACGACGTGGAACCGAGCCCCGTTGGCCGCCACGTCGCGATGGGTCCAGGGACCGGGCTCCCGGACGACCGCCTCCGGGTCGAGCAGGGTCACGAGGGCGAGCTGCCGTCGGACGGGGTGGGGGTCGTCGGGCTGGTGGCGGCGGCGCTCGTCGGGACCGGACCGGCGCCCGCCCCGATCGCCGGCGCAGGCGCGACCGCCGCCGGCCCGGCGCCGCCGGCAGCGATCCCGCCCCCAGCGCCCGACCCCGGAACGGCCCGCTGCAGCGCCTGGGCGGTCTCGTTGGCTGCGGCGATGGCCCGCTGCGGG
>JBDHZV010000149.1:0-5662 GCA_039812125.1 Candidatus Nanopelagicales bacterium | reverse complement strand
TTCCATGTCGCGCTGCTCGCGATCCTGGTGGGGGTGGCCCTCGGCGGGCTGTTCGGCTGGAAGGGCACGGTGATCGTGCGGGAGGGGCAGGGCTTCTCCGACACGCTGTCGCAGTACGACTCGTTCGCCCCCGGGCGGATGGCCTCGGGGCGACACCTGCCGCCGTTCTCGTTCACGCTGGACGCGTTCGACGTGACGTTCGAGAGGGAGGGCTCCCAACGGGGCGCGCCGCGCTCGTTCGAGGCGACGCTGGCGTACTCGTCGGCCCCCGGCCAGGCGGTCGAGCAGCGGACGGTGTCGGTGAACGCGCCCCTGCGGGTGGACGGCGCGACGGTCTACCTCGTCGGGCACGGGTACGCCCCCCACCTGCGGATCACCGACTCGACGGGGACCGTCGTGCTCGACGACACGGTGGTGTTCCTGCCACAGGACGGCAGCTTCACCTCGACGGGTGTGGTCAAGGCCCCGGACGCCGACCCGCCGCTGGGCCTGCAGGGCATCTTCGCGCCCACGGCCGTCGTGGACCGGGCCCGGGGGCCGCACTCCGTCTTCCCGGCCCCGGACGACCCGGTGCTGTTCGTCTCGGCCTTCACCGGCGACCTCGGGCTGGACTCCGGCGTCCCCCGCAACGTGTTCCAGCTGGACACCGCGGGCCTGACCCAGGTGGGCCTGCAGGCGCTGCGGCCCGGCGACACCTGGGCCCTGCCCGGGGGGCGCGGCACCGTGGAGCTGGTGGGCGTCGACCGGTGGGCCTCGTTCACGATCTCGCACGACCCCGGCAAGCTGCTGGCCCTGGTGTCGGCCGTCCTGGCGATCCTCGGGCTGAGCCTGTCGCTGTTCGTGCGCCGGCGCCGGATCTGGGTCAGGGTCAGCCCCGAGCCGACCGGACCGTCGGTCGAGGGGGTGCCCGAGGGCGCGGGGACCGCTAGCCTTGCGCGCACCTGGCGGGTGCAGGTCGGCGCCCAGGCCCGGGGTGATGCGACCGGGCTGGCCCGGGAGGTCGACACCCTCATGGCCCGGGTCGCCCCCGCCGACGACGACGAGGAGCCGGCATGACGCTCGCGCAGTGGAGCAACCTGTTCGTCTATGCGGCGATGACGATGTACGCGATGGCGATGGTCGCCTTCGCTGCCTCGTTCGCCTCGTCCCGGGCAGAACGTGGCCGGGTCGCCGCGGCCGCCCCGGTGGCTGCCGCGGTGGGGGGGCCCTCCGGTTCCCGGTCCTCCGTCGCCGCGATGGCGCCTCCTCCTGGTGCCGGTGCGCAGGAGGAGCTGCCCCCGGGCCGGCGGGCCGGCAACATCGGGATGGCGCTGACCTGGCTGGCCTTCGGCCTGCTCATGGCGGCCATCGTGGTGCGGGCGCTCTGGGCCGGCCGAGCGCCCTGGGGCAACATGTACGAGTACTCGCTGGCTTCCGCCGCGGCCATGACCGGCGTGTTCCTGGCTGTCTCGGTGCGCCGCGACGTGCGCTGGATGGGGCTGCTGGTGACGATGGCCAGCTTGATCACCCTGGGTGTGGCCATCCTGCTGCTCTACAACGACAGCCCCCAGCTGGTGCCCGCCCTGAAGTCCTACTGGTTGGTGATCCACGTGGCGGCGGCCATCATCGCTGGCGGGGCCTTCACCGTCGGGGCTGCGGCGACGGTGCTGTACCTGCTGGCCGATCGTGCGGAGCGCGATGCCCTGCGGGTGGGGGCCGAGCGGGTGGGGGCCGAGCGGGTAGGGGCCCAGGACGACGGGGGCGCGCCTGCCGGCAGCCCGGCCGATGACACCCCCGACAGCCTGGTGTCGCGGATCGCAGCGCGCGTGGCCGTTCGGGTGCCCGACAGCCAGACCCTGGACACACTGGCCTACCGGGTCAACGCCTTCGTCTTCCCGCTGTGGACCTTCGCGGTGGTCGCCGGGGCGATCTGGGCCGAGGACGCCTGGGGCCGGTACTGGGGGTGGGATCCCAAGGAGACCTGGGCGTTCATCACCTGGCTGCTGTACGCCGGCTACCTGCACGCGCGGGCGACCGCCGGGTGGCGCGGCCGGAAGGCGGCCGTGCTCGGGCTGGTCGGCTTCGCCGCGTTCCTGGTCAACTTCTTCGGCGTGAACCTCTTCGTCTCCGGACTGCACTCCTACGCAGGCGTCTGACCCTGCCGATCGGGGCCGGGCTGGTCAGCGCTGGGCTGGTCGGGGCCGGGCTGGTCGGGGCCGGGCTGGTCCGGGTCCGTCGCGACCGATCCGGCTGCCTCGGGGGCCTGCGCCATGCGGCCGGCCTGCGCGATGAGCTCGGCGTCCTCGGCCTCCTCGACCGCCCGTCGGTGCGCACTGCGCCGCTGCACCCAGCTCTCCAGGTTGGCGGCCGCATCGTCGCGGACCCGCATGAGCAGCACGTAGCTGACCATGCCCGAGACCACGAGTGCGAGCAGCAGCAGCAGCCACGACCGGAACCCGAGCAGGTAGAGCACCAGCCCGACGCCCAGCAGCACCGCGAGGCGCAGCGCGGAGTAGCGCAGCCCGGCGTGCGGCACGGGCGTCGGTTCGGGCCGTGCGCCGGCGGGCAGTTCGGTCCGGTCCGGGGCGGCAGGCTCGGTCATGGACCGAGAGCCTACGCCCGTGCCGCCCGACCGGTGGCCGGTCGGGCGTGGCCGGGCTAGCCTTGAGGCCCATGGCATGAAGGGGTGCCGCGTGAGCCGGGTCCTGGTCGTCGTCGTGTTGCTGGGCGTGTGGATCTACACGCTGGTCGACCTCGGTCGGACCCCGGGCGCCCAGGTGCGGGTCCTGCCCAAGTGGTTGTGGCTGGTCCTGGTCATCCTGCTCGGTGTCCTCGCGGTCCCGCTGTGGTTCCTGCTGGGTCGCCCCCGCGAGGGCTACCCGCCCCCCGGCGGCGGTGGCGGCGGGGGCGGCGGCCTCGGTGCCGGTCCGCGCCCCCCGCGCCCGTTGGCCCCGGACGACGACCCCGACTTCCTCAAGCGCCTCGACGAGCAGTCGTGGTCGGCACGGATGGAACGGCTGCGCCGTGAGCGCGACCGCCCGGCGAAGGATCCGGACGCCCCGGGGTCCGGGCCGGCCGACGCCGATCCCGCCGGTCCCCCGAGCGGGCGCAGCCACTGATCCGGCCGGCGGCGTGCGGTTGCGGGCCCCGCGGACCTGACCGACGATCCTGGGGTGACCACGATCTACGACCTGTCGTTCCACACCAACCAGGGCACCGAGGTCGACCTCGGTCAGTTCCGCGGCCAGCCGTTGCTGATCGTGAACACCGCGAGCAGGTGCGGCTTCACCTACCAGTACGACGGCCTGCAGGCGCTGCACGAGCAGTACGGGCCGCAGGGGTTGGTGGTGCTGGGGTTCCCGTGCGACCAGTTCGGCCACCAGGAGCCCGGCGACGACGCCCAGATCGCCGAGTACTGCCGGCTCAACCATGGCGTGACCTTCCCGCTGAGCACGAAGATCGAGGTGAACGGTCGCGACACCCACCCGGTGTTCGCCTTCGTCAAGGAGCGCTCCGGCGGCCTGCTGGGCTCGGCGGTGAAGTGGAACTTCACCAAGTTCCTGGTCGCCCCGGACGGCCAGGGCGTGCGCCGGTACGCGCCCTCCGCCGACCCGGCCACGATCGCCCCCGACATCGAGGAGCTCCTGGCCCAGCAGGCGGCCTAGGCGACCCCGGCGGGCGGGTCGGTGCCGCAGGTGGGTCGGTGCCCCAGGTGGGTCAGTGCCCCAGCGCCCCGATCCCGATGCCTGCGGCCAGCAGCACCCCATAGCCCAGCAGCAGCCGTCCGGTCGCGACCAGGACCGGGACGAGGTCGCGGCCCGCTGCCCCGGAACGCACCGCCCGCAGCGGCGGGGCCGCCAGCGGCAGCGCGACGATCCCCAGGATGGCGGTGACGGGCCACGCGTCCGGGTCCAGCGCTCCCAGGCCCCCGACCACCGGCGGGACGGCCAGCGCGACGCTGACCAGCCCGGCGTAGAGCCGGCGGGTGGCCGGGTCGCCGATGCGCACCGCGAGGGTCCGCTTGCCCGCCGCCGTGTCCCCGGGGATGTCGCGCAGGTTGTTGACCACGAGGATCGCGCACGACAGGGCGCCGAGCGCGGTGCCGCACACCCACGCCAGGGGACCGATCGTCCCGGCCTGGACCACCGTGGTGCCGCAGACCGCGACCAGCCCGAAGAACACGAAGACGAACAGCTCGCCGAGGCCGGCGTAGCCGTAGGGGCGTGGGCCGCCGGTGTAGGTCCAGGCCGCGACGATCGCGGCGGCGCCCACCAGCAGCAACCACCAGATGCCGCTGAGGACCACCAGGGCCAGGCCGGCGAGGCCTGCCACCGCGAACGCCAGCATCGCGGCCCGCTTGACTGCCCCCGGGCTGGCCAGCCCCTGGCCCACCAGGCGCACCGGGCCGACGCGGGCGGCATCGGTGCCCCGGACGCCGTCGCTGTAGTCGTTGGCGTAGTTCACCCCGACCTGCAGGGCCAGCGCCACGACCATCGCCAGCAGCGCACGCCCCCAGATCGCCGACACCTGCCAGGCCGCCACCGCGGTCCCCACCAGGACCGGCGCGATGGCGGCCGGCAGCGTGCGGGGCCGAGCCCCCTGGAGCCAGTGCGCCGCTGTCGTCATGGGTGGATCCTGCCAAGGTCGTGGGCCATCCGGGTCAGGGCCTGCCGGTCGGGCTTGCCGGAGTCCAACTGGGGCAGCGCCTCGACCAGCGCGACCGGGCGGGGGCGGGCCGGGCCGCCGAGCCGGGTGACGACGGTCTCGGCCAGCGCCTCGACGTCCGGGGCGGTGCCGGCTGCCGGGACCACCAGGGCCACCACGCGGGCGCCCCACCGTGGGTCGGGAAGTGCGACGGCGGCGGCGTCCGCCACGGCCGGGTCCGCGACCAGGGCGGCTCGCACCGCGGCCAGCGACACCGAGGCCCCCGAGACGGCCACGACGTCGTCGCGACGGCCCCGGACCTGCACCACCCCGCCGGGCCCAACCGAGCCGAGGTCGTCGGTGGTGAACGCCGGCTGCCCCTCGAGGACACCCCACCGGTCCGGCTGCCGACCGTCGCGGTAGCCGGCGCCCACCTGGGCGCCCCGGACCCGCAGCGCGCCCCCGTGCACGTCGACGGACGTGCCGGGCAGCGGGATCCCGTCGAGGACGCAGCCGCCGGCCGTCTCGGTCATGCCGTAGGACGTGCGCACGCGCACGCCGGCGGCGCGGGCCCGGTCGAGCAGCGGGGCCGGCGTGGCCGACCCCCCCACCAGCACCAGGTCGTAGGTGCGCAGGGCGGCCGCCCCCGTGCTGGAGTCCACCAGCAGCGACAGCATCGCGGGCACGACCGACACCGCCAAGGGGTGGCCGGCGGCGGCGGTTCGGGCCTCGAGCGTGGCTGCGGCGAACACCTCCGGTGTGAACCGGCCTGCGCCGCCGAGGGTGGCGGTGGGCACGACCGGCGCACCCGCCGCGACGGCCCGCACCGCCACCAGGACGCCCCCCGCGTGGTGCAGCGGCAGCGCCGCAACCCAGGCGTGGCCGCCCGCACTCCCGAGGGCTGTGGCCATCCCGGCCGCTGCCGCCAGCAGGCTGCGCCCGGGCAGCAGCACCCCGGCCGGGTCCGAGGTCGAGCCCGAGGTGGCCAGCACCAGCGCGACCCCTGCCGGCACGGGTTCGCCCGGGCGCACGGCGGCGG
>JBDHZV010000148.1:0-5713 GCA_039812125.1 Candidatus Nanopelagicales bacterium | reverse complement strand
GGCCGAGCACCCGCTGCTGGAGCACCGAGACGTCGAGCCGGTCGACCGCGTCGTCGGTGTCGGTCAGGTGGTCCGGGGCCTCGAGCCGGTACCAGCGACCGGCGGCGTACATGCCGAACCGCCCGCCCTGCCCGGGGGTGACCGGACCGTCGGCCGGGCTCACCTCGAGGCGTCCGGAGACGGCGTCGACCAGGTCCTCGGCGGTCATCCCCAGGGGGGCCCGGGCGACCCTGTTGTACGGCAGGATGGCGACCTCGTCGGAGGGGAAGGCGACGGCCAGGAACGCGCCGGAGGCCGCCGTCCCCCGCCGGGCGTGGACCATCGACGCCGCGGCGCTGCGGTGGTGGCCGTCGGCGATGTAGAGCAGGGGCATGGCCTCGAACGCCTGCTCCAGCCGGGCGACCTGGTCGGGCGCCTCGATGGGCCACAGCTCGTGGCGCACGCCGCGGTGGTCGACCACGATCGGCGCGGGGTCGGTCGTGACCGCGGTCACGACCGCGGCGACCTCCGCGCTGGGCCGGTGGATCAGGAACGCGGGCCCGGTCTGGGCACCGACGGCCTCGATGTGCGCGGCGCGGTCGGCCTGCTTGGCCGGACGGGTCGTCTCGTGGCGGCGGATCCGGCCGGCGTCGTAGGCCGCGACGCTGGCCCCGCCGACCACCCCGGTCTGCTGGTGGGACCCGGAGGTCAACCGGTAGGCGTGGTAGCCGGCGACGTCGCGGCGGACCAGCAGCGCCTGCTGGCGCAGGTGCGACAGGGCGGCCGCGGCCAGCTGGTAGGCCTGCGGGCCGTCGTCCGCGGCACCGTCGGGCAGGTCGATGTCGGGACGTGAGACGTGCAGGAAGGAGTGCGGCCTCCCGGCTGCCATGGCGATCGCCTCGTCCCGGCTCATCACGTCGTAGGGCAGCTCGGCGATGGCGGCGGCTGCCTCGGGGCGGGGGCACAGGCCCCGGATGGGTGCGAACAGCGACATGGGCTCAGTAGCCCCAGGTGGCGGTCAGGCGGGCACGTCCCAGCGTGTGGAACGCCAGGGTGAAGGCCACCACCGCCGGGGGGGCGCTGGCGTCGACGCCGAGGCGGTCGACGTCCATGGCGTGCACCACGAAGATGTAGCGGTGGGGGCGGTCGCCCTGGGGCGGTGCCGCGCCGCCGTAGCTCGCGGACCCGAAGTCGCTGCGGACGTGGAACGCGCCGGCCGGCAGGGTCGCGTCCGAGGCGCCGGCACCACGGGGCAGCGCGGTGACGTGCGCGGGGAGGTCCACGGCTGCCCAGTGCCAGAAGCCGGACCCGGTGGGGGCGTCGGGGTCCAGGCAGGTCACGACGTACCCGCGGGTGCCTGCCGGGGCCCCGGTCCAGGACAGCTGCGGCGAGACGTTGCCGCCCCCGGCCGAGTCGTGCACGTGCAGCAGCGGCATCGGGCTGCCGTCGGCCAGGTCCGCACTGGTCAGGGTGAAGGCCGGTACGGCGGGCAGGAAGTCGTACGGATCGGGCGCGATCGCGCGGTCCAGGGACATGGGCACCTCCTCGGGGTGACGGGCATAGCCAACCACCGATCGGCGGCGACGCTGCAAACCGGGGCGCCCGCCCGCTCGCGCTGAGGGCTCGGGCCGGGGTGGTCAGCGCCGGGGCAGCTTCGCGCCGCAGTGCGGGCAGAACCGGATGCGCACCCCGTCCCCGGTGCCGTCGGCGACGATCAGGAACCAGGCGCGCCGCCGCGGCCAGTACTCGTACCGGATGTCGTTGGCGCAGGTGGTCAGGTGGGCTGCCAGGACCGGGCAGCACGGCCGGTAGGACCCACCCGGGACGCTGCTCGTGCCCTCCAGGCACATCGTCCCGTCCGGGTGCAGGCTCGGGCCCTCGGCGGCAGGCCTCATGCGTCCACGCTACTCGCGCCCCGGTGGTGCGGTCCCCCCGTGCGGGCGGGGGCGTGGGTGCCCGCCGGGTGACAGGACGTGCCGGCGGCTGTGCGCGTACCGTGGGAGGGCCTGCGGGGGTGGACAGGGGGACAGATGCCGGGCGGGGCGGCGACATGAACGGGCCGAGGATCGCGATCGTCGACGACCACGCGCTGATGCGCAGCGGCCTCGCGGGGACGGTGCGCGACGCGCTGGGCGCTGAGGTGGTCTACCAGGGGGCGGACCCCCGGGCCGTGCTCGGCGTGGAGCCGTGCCCGGACGTGGTCCTGCTCGACCTCGACCTCGGCGACGCCACCGCCGACCCCGCCACGGCCGAGCAGATGGAGCGGCGCGGGTCCCGCGTGCTCATCGTGTCGGCCATGGCCGTCCCGGAGGTCATCGCGACGATGATGGACGCCGGCGTGTCCGGCTTCGTGTCGAAGCGGGAGCCGCCGGAGACGCTGGTCCGGGCGATCCGCTACGTGCTGGCCAACGGCACCTGGACCAGCCCGGAGGTGGCCGCGGTGCTGGTCACCCGGGTCACCCGGGCGCACCTGTCGCCGGCCCAGGAGCGGGTCCTGGTCCTGTACGCGTCCGGGATGACCCTGGACGCGGTCGCCCGGCACCTCGGGATGTCGGTGGGCACGGCCAACACCCACCTCAAGCGGGCGCGGGCCAAGTACGCCGAGCTCGGCCGGCCGGCCGGTTCCCGGATCGACCTGTACCGGGCCGCCCGGGCCGACGGGATCATCAGCGAGTGACGGTGCCGGTGCAGCGCGTGAGCGCTGCCCGGGGCTCGCCGAGGGCCACTGGATTCTGGGCCCGGTTGGGGGCACAGTGGCACCCGGGGAGCAAGCCGGGGGAGGCCCGTCCCGCCCCCGGGGAGGTGGACCGTGGCTCGTCGTGCACTCGCTGGGCTCGTGGCGGGGTCGCTCGCGGCGCTGCTGGCGGGGCTGCTGCTCCCGACCCCCGCGACCGCCCGGGACGTCGTGCCCACCGGGGCGCCGCCCGCGGTGCCCGTCGTGGCGGGGCCCGTCGTGGCGGGGCCGGTCGTCGCGGGGTCGATCACCACGGTCGCGCGCCCCGTCCCCCGGGTCGTGCTCTCGCGGGGTCGCTCGGCGCCCTTCCCGCTGGTCGTGAACATCAACCCGAACCTGCCGGGCTCGCAGTCCTGGCGGTTCCGGCTGGACCGCAGGGTCGGCGATCGCTGGGTCGTCGTCGGCCGGTACCGGTCCACCGGCGCGACCGAGATCCGCCGGATCGCGGTGCGCCCCGGCACCTACCGGGTCCGGGTCCACGCCGGACAGCACGGGTACGCCGGTCTCACCAGCGCCCGCTTCGTCCTGACCCGGCCCGCGCCGACGGTGCACCTGGCGCGAGGGGCCCAGGTGCCGTTCCCGCTGGTCGTGAACATCAACCCCAACCTGACGGGCTCGCAGTCCTGGCGGTTCCGCGTGGACCGCCTGGACGGCGCGACCTGGACGGTGGTCGGTCGCTACCGCTCACAGGGCAGCAGGCAGACCCGCGTCCTTGCGGTTCCGCCCGGCACGTACCGGGTGCGGGTGTACGCCGACCAGCACGGGTACGCCGGCCGCACCAGTGCGCCGTTCGTGCTGGCCCGCCCCGCACCGGTGCCCGTGAGCTGGGTGGACCCGGTGCTGCCCGGGTCGGACTCGCTGGTGGGCATCACGCGGGAGTCGACCACGGCCACCGGTGAGCAGACGACGGGCTGGGACCTGCGGGCCGACCACCCGGTGTGGTCCCCGGACGGCACGAGGGTCGCGTTCCAGTCCAACGCCGACAACCTGGTGGCGGGCGCGGGCCCGGGGTGGCGGGTGTACGTCAAGGACCTCGCCTCCGGGGCGGTCGCCCTGGTGTCGAGCACGTCGGGCGGGACCCCGGTCGAGTCGTGGAGCGAGCAGGCCGGGCCGGCGTGGTCCCCGGACGGGCGCTCGATCGCGTTCACCGGGGAGCACGACGTGCACGTCAAGGACCTGGTCACGGGCAGGCTGCGGACGGTGTCGGTGCCGAAGTCGGGGGCTGCCTCCGTCGGGGGCAACTCCTGGGACCCGATGTGGTCGCCGGACGGGACCCGCATCGCGTTCTGGTCCGGGGCGACCAACCTCGTGGCCGGTGACACGAACGGGGCGCGGGAGGTCTTCGTCAAGGACCTGCGGACCGGCTCGGTCACGCGGGTGGCCGTCACGGCGTCGGGACGTCAGGCCAACGGGCAGAGCGAGACCGGTCCGATGGGGGCCGCGTGGTCGCCGGACGGCCGCCGGATCGCGTTCGCGTCCACGGCCAGCAACCTGGTGCCGGGCGACACCAACCGGGTGGCCGACATCTTCGTCAAGGACCTGCGATCCGGGTGGATCGCCCGGGTGTCCACGGACTCGGCAGGGTCCCAGCTGACCCGCGCCTCGCGGTGGCCGCGGTGGCTGGACGGCGGGACGTCGGTGGCGTTCCTCGGCACCTCGCCCACCTCCGGGGCGCAGGGGCTGCTGGTGTCCAGCCTCGTGACCGGCCAGCTCGACGCGATGGCCGAGGCAGTGGCGGTGCGCACGCCCGAGTGGTCCAGCGACGGCCGGTGGGTCGTGCTGACCTCGGCCCGGGACGACCTGGTGCCGATGGACACCAACGAGGCCACCGACACGTTCCTGTGGGACACCCGGACCGGTGCGCTGCAGCGGCTCCTGGCCCCGGGGACCGAGGACGTCGCACTCGGGGCGCGCGACCTGGCGTGGTCGGCGACCGGCATGGTGGCGTTCACCTCGAACAGCGCGGACCTGGTCGCCGATGACAGCAACGCCGCCTCCGACGTGTTCGTCACCGGTCTGCCGTGACGGCAGCCCGTCACCCGCTGACAGCGCGGGCGGACGGGCCGGTTCGGGGCGGTTGACCGTGGTCCGGCCCCGCGGCAGGATGCCGAGCATCGGCGTTCGGCTCGGGCCGTTCCGTGGACTGTGGGGGGTGGCGAGATGGACGTGGTGCTCGTCCCGGGGCTGTGGCTGGACGGCACCTCCTGGGACCAGGTGGTCCCGGGGCTGGCCGATGCCGGCCTGCGCCCCCGGGCGGTGACCCTGCCCGGCATGGCGGCCCCGCAGGAGGACCGCTCCGCGGTCCGGCTGGCGGACCTCGTCGCGGCCGTGGTGGGCGCCATCGACGCCGCCGACGGGCCGGTGGCCGTGGTGGGGCACTCCGCCGGGGCGGCGATCGCCTGGGCGGCGGTGGACGCCCGCGTCGAGCGGGTCGCCCAGGTGGTGCTGGTCGGGGGATTCCCGGTCGGGCCGGGGCTGCCGCCCGCTCCCGACTTCGAGGTGGTCGGCAGCGAGGTCCCGCTCCCGCCGTGGTCGCAGTTCGACGAGGCCGACCTGCAGGACATGGGCCCGGAGCGCCTCGCCGTGTTCCGCCAGCGGGCCATCCCCGCGCCCGCGTGCGTGGTGAGCGACCCCCAGCAGCTGTCCGACGAGCGCCGGCTGGACGTGCCGGTGACCGTGGTGTGCACCGAGTTCCCGTCGGCCGCCCTGCGCGAGTGGACGGCGCAGGGGTTGCCCCCGGTCCAGGAGCTGGCACGGATCCGGTCGGTGCGCCTGGTCGACCTGCCCACGGGGCACTGGCCCCAGCTGACCCGCCCGGTGGAGCTGGCCGGGGTCATCCGGGCCGCGGTGGGGTCCTAGCGGCGCGCGCTCAGGTGCGCACCAGCTCGGGGCCGGAGGCCTCCACCCGCCGGGCTGTCTCGAGCGGCAGGCCGACGTCGGTGATCACCACGTCGATCTCGGACAGGCGGGCGACGTGGGCGAACCGCGCCGGTCCGAAGG
>JBDHZV010000147.1:0-5760 GCA_039812125.1 Candidatus Nanopelagicales bacterium | reverse complement strand
CGCCCAGCCCACCTACCCGCCCACCCGCCCAGCCCGCCCGCCCAGCCCGCCCGCCCAGCCCAGCGAAATCCGAGTGACTTTCGGAACCCCCGGGGTCCGCAAACCCGACCGGATTCCGTGTCGCGCGATTGAAACCAGACGCGATCTCGTCCGGCGGCGGGCCACGACGGGCGAGCTCGCGAGTGCCGGGTGGCGGGTGGCGGCGGGCGACCGGGGTCCCGCGTCGGGGTGAGGCGGCTCAATGCCGGGCCGGGCTGCGCCGACGTTCAGGCCGGGGTGTGCGAGGGAGGCGCCAGGTGCGGTGGGTCACGGGCTCGGTCATGATCGCCGCGGCTGCGCTGTTGAGCGGCGCGGCCTGCCTGTGTGGTGCCCCAGCCGGGGCTGGGACCCGCCCGGGCGCGACCCACGACGTCAACGCCCCGGGTCTGGCCCCAGCGGTGTTGGCGGCGGTTGCGCCGGCATCGACGGGCGGCCCGGTCTCGGCCGGCGGCTCGGTGGCGGCTCGATCGCGGCCCAGGGCCACCGTGTCAGCTACCCGAACGACGCTGTCCTCAGGTCGGATCCGGGTCGTCGTGCGGACGAACGCGCGCTCGGTCCTGGTCCGCTACACCACGACGCACCGGCACACCATCACGCGGCGGGTGACCGCGGGGCGGGCGATCGCGACGCTGCCCACGGGCGCGCACCGCGTGCGGGTCCGGTCCAAGGCGACGACCCGTCTGGCCACCAGCGGATGGAAGTCGGCCGCCCGTCGCCCGGGCGCGCCGACGCCGAGTACCTCGCCGACCCCGACGCCCAGCCCCTCCCCGAGCGCTCCGGCCACGGGCGGGATGACCGCGACCGAGCTGCGGGTCCTCACCCTCGTCAACCAGGCCCGGTCCGTCGCGCGCTCGTGCGGCTCCACTGCCTACCCGGCCACCACCGCGCTGGCCGCGGACGCCGCCCTCGTCGCGGCTGCCCGTGCCCACAGCCAGGACATGCAGGCCAAGGACTACTTCTCCCACACCAGCCTCGACGGCCGGACCCCCTGGGAGCGCATGACCGCCGCCGGCTACAGCTACCGAACGGCCGGGGAGAACATCGCCGCGGGGCAGCCCACGCCCGAGGCGGTGATGGCCGCGTGGCTGGCCAGCCCGGGCCACTGCGCGAACATCATGAACGCATCGTTCCGCGATCTCGGCGTGGGCGTGGCCAGCGGCTCGTCCTCGACCTACGGCATCTACTGGACCCAGGACTTCGGCAGCCGCTGAGCCCCCGCCGGAGACAAATCCGATTGACTTTCGGAACCCTGCGGCCGCGGTATCCCGACGCAATTCCGTGTCGCAGTGTCGAGACCCGACGGGATTCGATGGCGGATAGCGCCGCGCACGGCCCGACTGTTCGGTAGGTGCGCGAAGTACCGGGGCGAGAGAGGTGCGTTGTCCACAGATTCCTCGCCACGGGTTCTGGGATTCCTCGTTCGCCGTGAGGATTCCGGCGTGCGCACCCTGGCGGTTGTCCCGCGGCCTCCGATCCCCGTGGGTCTGGCCATCCCGCCGGATGCGGTTGCCCAGGCAGGGGCGTTCACGCGGTCCCAGGCGCGGCGAGCCGGGTGGTCGGATGCGCGGCAGCGGACCCTGCTGCGCAACGGGGTCTGGGTTCCAGTCGTCGGCAGCGTCGTGCGACATCGCGACGCGCCCGACGGCCCCTGGATGCGCGCGTGGGCCGTGCACCTGACGGGCGGCCTGATCCCGTGCCACGCCACCGCGGGCCGGCTCTGGGGGTTGGTCGTGGGGGAGGATCTGCACGGGTCGGCGCGTCGCCCGATCGAGCCTCGGGGCATCCACATCCACCGGTCCGAGTTGCCTGGGTCGGACCTGGTGGCGGTCGGTGGGCTGGTCGTGACGAGTCCCCTGCGGACGGTGGCTGACCTCCTCCGGGGGTTGCCGGTGGCGGACTCGATCAGGCTCGCCACCGCTGCCATGCGGGATTCGCTGCTCGATCCCGCGGACCTTTCGGAGGCCGCGCGCTCGTGCCGCGGGCGCACCGGCGCCGGCCGGGCGAGGATGGTGGCCCGCACGTGCGCGGGCCGGCCGTTCTCCCCGCTGGAGTGGCGATTCCACCAGTTGCTGGCCCGGAGCGGGCAGGGCTGGACGTTCAACGTCCTCCTGACGATCGGCGGGGCGAGCCTGGTGGTGGACGCCCTGCATGTGCCGAGCGGAACCGTGGTTGAGCTCGACGGCCGGGCCTTCCACGGCGACGACCGCTTCCAGGCCGACCGGACGCGGGACCAGCGTCTCCTTGCCGCGGGGCACGTCGTGATCCGGTTCACGTGGGAGGACGTCGAGCGTCGCCCGGAGGACGTCCTGGACACGATCCGCCGAGTCCTCGCCCGGAGGATCCCGGTCCCTGGGAGCACCCCCCCGCACCCCACGCACCCCGGCCGGCAGGATCCGATTGAGTTTCGGAGCCTCCGCCCTCAGCAGACCCGACGGGATTCCGTGTCGCGCTCCCGAGAACAGACGCGAATTCCCGCGCCTGGGGCGCCGGGAGCCCGGAGCGCCGGACTGTGACGTAGTCGTCACTCTTCGTTCCGGAATGCGCAGGTGGCGGCGTTTAAGGTGCTCGGCGGGATGCAGGGCTGGCGTCGCCGGCCCACCGATTGAAGGGGGAAATGTGGGTACGTGCGCGCGCAGTTGGAATTGGCGATCGAAGGGGGCGGCAACTGCGCTGGTCCTCGGGCTCGCAACAGTCCCGTGGGCGTCACCGGCTATGGCTGCTCCGGCGGTCAGCCCGGACTATGACGGCGATGGGCAGGCCGACCTCGCGATGGGCCGCCCGGGCACCGACGACGGCGGCATGGTCTACGTCGCCTTCGGCGACGGCTCGGTGCAGTCGATCAGCGGGCAGGACCTCGACAGCAAGGCCGATGGCATTGGTGCAGCCATCGCCTCGTGCGACATCAACGCCGATGGGTACACCGATCTGGTGCTGGGCGACTCGGGCTACGAGGTGAGCGCCGGTGTCACCGACGAGGGCGCGGCGCACGTCGTGTACGGGTCGTCCTCCGGGCTCGACGCCGACACTGCCCAGACGTTCACCCAGGACAGCGCGGGCGTGCCGGGCCTGGCCGAGAAGGGCGACCAGTTCGGGGCCGTGGTCGCCTGCGGCACCCTGGACTCGGACTCCTACGCCGACATCGCGGTCGCCAGCCCGACCGAGGGCGTCGGGTCGAAGTCGCAGGCGGGGACCGTCACGCTGCTCAAGGGCAGCGCCTCCGGTACGACCGCGACCGGGGCCGTGCTCGTGTCGCAGGACGCCCCCGGGGTTCCGGGAGCCGCGGAAGCCGCGGACATGTTCGGCAGCGCGCTGGCGATCGGCGACCTCACCCGGGACGGCAACCAGGACCTCGCCGTCGGGTCGATGGGGGAGAACGGGGACAACGGGCTCGTGCACGTGTTCTACGGCACCGCCTCGGGTCCGTCGCTGTCCGGGGCGACGATGATCGGCGGAACCGGCGCTGGCGTGTCGGGAGCCGGCCAGTTCGGTGAGTCCCTCGCCATCGGCGGGGTCAACCGCGACGGTGTCGGTGACCTCGTCGTGGGCGCTCCCGCGAAGGGCAGCGGTCGCGTGGTCCTGCTGACCGGCGCGGCCGGCGGTCCCCTCTCGTCGGCCCGGCGCAAGGTCATCAGCCAGGCGAGCTCGGGCGTGCCGGGCGCGGCGGAGTCCGGCGACGTCTTCGGCGCTTCCCTGGCCGCGGGCGACGTCGATGGGGACGGCGACGCCGACGTCGTGATCGGTGCTCCGGGTGAGGACGTCGGCACGGCGCAGTCCGCGGGTTCGGTGACCGTCATGCGCGGGGGCCACACGCCACTGGCCAGCGGGATCCTCGTCACGCAGGACACCCCTGGCGTCCCCGGCGCGGCCGAGGACCTCGACTCCTTCGGCTTCGCGGTTGGCCTCGTCGACCTCTCCGGTGACGGCCGCCTCGATGTGGCCGTCGGGGCACCGCTCGAGGCGCTCGGCGGCGAGATCTTCCAGGGCATGGTGCAGGTCTTCCGTGGGACCAGCACCGGGCTGTCGTTCAGCGACGCCCTGACCTTCACGTCCAAGACGTTCGGTGACGACTACGGCACCGGGGCCTTCCTCGGCCTCGGCCTGGGCACCAGGTGGTCGCAGAGCTGACCAACCCCGCCCCACGTCCCGCGCGTGGGCAGTCCTGACCAATCGGGTCGGGTTTGCGGAGCCCTCAGCTCCGCAAACCCGACCCGATTCCGTGTCGCGCGATCGAAACTCACCCGGATTCGCCCGGGGGCGGCGGGCTACGGGGTGATGACCAGCTTGCCGAACTGGTCGCCGGACTCGAGCTCGCGCAGGCCGTCGGCGACCTCGGCCAGGGGGATCTCGCGCTCGATCAGGGGGCGCAGGCCGGTGGCGTCGAGCATCCGGATGAGCTGCTCGAGCTCGGTGCGGGTGCCCATGGTGGACCCGACCACGGACAGCTGCAGGAAGTACACCCGGGCCAGGTCGGCGGGGGGCTGGGAGCCGGAGGTCGCGCCCGCGACGACGATGCGGCCACCGGGCTTGAGGGACTTCAGCGAGTGCGACCAGGTCGCCGCTCCCACGGTTTCCAGGACCACGTCCACCCGCTCGGGCAGGCGCGCCCCGGACGGGAAGGCGGCGTGGGCGCCGACGGCCACTGCCCGCGAGCGCTTGCCCTCGTCCCGGGAGGTGACCCACACCCGGAACCCGGCCTGCCGGGCCAGCATGATCGCCGCGGTCGACACCCCGCCGCCGGCGCCCTGGACGAGCACCGTCTGGCCCGGCTGGAGCCCGGAGCGGGTGAACAGCATGCGGTACGCCGTCAGCCACGCCGTGGGCAGGCAGGCGGCCTGCGCCCACGACAGTCCCGCGGGCTTGGCCACCAGGTTGCGTCGCGGGACCACGACGCGCTGGGCCAGCGTGCCCTGGTGCTTCTCCGACAGCAGCGTCCGGGTGGGGTCCAGGGTCTCGTCGGGGTAGCCGCCCTCGGCGACCACCGCGTGCACGATGACCTCGCGTCCGTCCTCGTCCACGCCGGCCGCATCGGTGCCCAGGATCATCGGCAGCCGATCGGCGGTGATCCCCACGCCGCGCAGCGTCCACAGGTCGTGGTGGTTCAGCGCGGCGGCCCGGACCTCCACCACGGCCCACCCCTCGGGGACCGCCGGCTCGGGGTGCTCGCCGACCCGCAGGCCGGCCAGCGGGTCATCGGGATGGAAGGCGGTTGCGCTGGCCGCGAACATGCGTGGATCCTGCCAGAGGGACAGTCATGCAGGGTAACCTTCGACGAGGTTCTGCGGGCAGGGCATGCGTCCTTCCCGGGTCGACGGGTGCTGGGAGGCACGGGACAGTGGCCAACGATTCCGGATCCCGGATGGTCGAGTTCGGCACCAACGAGTGGCTGGTCGACGAGATCTACCAGCAGTACCTGAAGGATCCCCAGAGCGTGGACCGGGCCTGGTGGGACTTCTTCGCCGACTACCACCTGAGCGACACCTCCCCGGCGATCGCCGCCGCGGCCGCCAGCGCCGCCATCAACGGCGTGATCGCCTCCCCGAGCACGACCTGGGTCCCGACCGACGCCGACTCGAACGCCGCCGCGGGCCTGCCTGTCGGGTTGGGCGCGCCGACGTCCGCAGCCGTCGACGCCGGCGCTGCCCAGTCCGCCGGGACCGTGCCGCAGCCCGCCGGGACCGCAGCCCGCGCGTCGGGCCCCGAGGCGCCGGCCGAGGCCGCTGC
>JBDHZV010000146.1:0-5963 GCA_039812125.1 Candidatus Nanopelagicales bacterium | reverse complement strand
CGCTGGCGGGCGCCGCGGCCGGTCGCTGACCCGCGCCGCGCACCGCCACCGGTGCCGGGCCATCGGAACGCCGGCCACCGGACCGCACTGACCGGGCGGTGGACCGGGCGCTACTCGTGCATGGCGGAGCGGCCGAGCGTCTCGAGCTCGGCGTACACCGGGTCGGTCCGGTCGGCGCAGATGGCCACCACGTCCCCGGGGGTGGCCTGCTGCAGCGCCCACCGGACCGCCTCGATCTCGTCGGGGATGACCCGCACCTCCCGGGTCCGGGACCCCCCGCCCGCGGCGTGGCGCACCCCGGACTCCACGAGGGCAGCGGCCTGCCCCGCCGGCCGGCCGCGCAGGTGGGCGTCCTCCTTGACCACGCACAGGTCGAAGTGCGCTGCCGCCACCCGGCCCAGCTCGACCAGGTCCTGGTCGCGGCGGTCCCCAGCGGTCCCGATGACGCCGATGCGACGGCGGCGGTGCAGCTCGGAGCTGGCCGCATCGAGGCTGCCGGCGAACGAGCCGACGAACTGCCCGAGCGCGTCGAGGCCGGCGGGGTTGTGGGCGTAGTCGACGAACACCTGCACGCCGTTGACCTCGATGTGGTTCAGCCGGCCGGGTGCCAGGTGGTAGCTGGTGGAGAAGGTCCGCAGGCCCGCCCGGATGTCGTGCAGGTGGGCACCGGCGGCGAAGCAGGCCCCCGCTGCCGCCATCGCGTTGGCCACGTTGAACCGGGCGCGGCCGCCGAAGGTGGCGGGCAGCAGGTGGGTGAAGGCGACCTGCATCTCCCGCCGGCCCTCCCGCAGCACGATCGACTCGCCGAGCTCACCGCGGCGCAGCACCAGGGCCAGTCCACCGTCGCGGCAGTGCTGGTCGATCATCGCCGCCGTGGCCGGGTCGTCGGGACGCATGCTGAACCACACGATCCGCCCGCGGCAGCGGCGGGCCATCCCGGCGACCAGCGGGTCGTCGGCGTTGAGCACCGCGCAGCCGTCCCGGGGGACGGCCTCGACGACGACGCTCTTGACGTCGGCCAGGTCATCCAGGGTCGTGATCCCGCGCATGCCGAGGTGGTCGGCGGCCACGTTGAGCACCACGGCGACGTCGTTGCGGTCGTAGCCCAGGCCCTCGCGCAGGATCCCGCCGCGCGCGACCTCCAGGACGGCGAGGTCGACCCGCGGGTTCTGCAGGACCATGCGGGCGCTGCGCGGCCCGGAGGCGTCGGCGCGGATCACCAGCCGCTCGTCGATCACGACACCGTCGGTGGAGGTCATGCCGACCTTGCGGCCCATGCCCTTGAGCACGTGGCCGATCATGCGCACGGTGGTGGTCTTGCCGTTCGTGCCGGTCACCGCGACGATCGGCACCCGGCTGGGGGACCCGGGCGGGAACAGCAGGTCGATCACCGGCTTGGCGACGTACTGCGGCTCGCCGATCGTGGGATGGGTGTGCATCCGGAAGCCGGGGGCCGCGTTGACCTCGCAGATGGCCCCGCCGGACTCCCGGACCGGTTGGCTGATGTCCGTGGCGATGAAGTCGATGCCTGCCACGTCCAGGCCGACCACGCGCGCGGCCTCCTCGGCGATCTCGACGTTGTCGGGGTGCGCGTCGGTGGTCCGGTCGATGGAGATGCCACCGGTCGACATGTTCGCGGTCAGTGCCAGCATGACCCGCTGGCCCTCCTCGGGCACCGCGTCCATCGTCAGGCCCTGCGCGGCCACGAGCGCCTCGGCGGCCCCGTCCACCCGGATCCGGGTGAGCACCTTCTCGTGGCCGACGCCGCGCCGGGGATCGGCGTTGGTCTGCGCGACGAGCTCGGCGACGGTGCTGGCACCGTCGCCGACGACGTGGGCCGGCACCCGCTCCGCCACGGCGACCATCCGCCCGCCCACGACCAGGAACCGGTAGTCCGATCCCCGGATGAAGCTCTCCACCTGCAGGTAGCCGCTGCGCGACTGCTCCTTGGCGACGTCGTAGGCGGCCTCGAGGCCGACATCGTCGCGCACGTCGAGCACCACGCCGCGCCCGTGGTTGCCGTCCAGCGGCTTGACGACCACCGGGTAGCCGATGCGCCGGGCGACCTCGAGGGCGCCGCGCAGGGTGCGCACCGAGTCGCTGCGGGGCACCGGCAGGCCGGCGGCGGCGAGCAGCTTGTTCGTGATGTCCTTGTCCGAGGCGATGTCCACGCCCAGGGCGGACGTCCCGGAGGTCATCGTGGCCCGGATCCGGCGGGCGTACCGGCCCTGGCCCAGCTGGACCAGGCTGGCGCTGTTCAGTCGCATCCAGGGGATGTCGCGGGCCGCGGCCTCGTCGACCAGGGCCTGGGTGGACGGCCCGAAAGCGGTCCGCTCGGCTCGGACCAGGAAGTCCTCGAGCTCCCTGTCGAAGTCGAACGCGGTGTCGTGGCCCACGAGGGCGTTGACCACGCGGACGGCCAGCCGCCCCGCGGCCAGGCCCACCGACTCGTCCTGGTAGCCGTAGACGACGTGGTACTGGCCGGGCACGCCCGTGCTGCGGGTCTTGCCCCGGCTGATGTCGTGGCCGGCCTCGGACTGCAGCTGCAGGGCGACGTGCTCGGCGACGTGGCCGGCCCAGGTGCCCTCCCGCAACCGCTCGGCGAACCCGCCGCGCCGGCCGCGGGAGCACGTGTGCTCGCCCACCCCGGGCAGCCATGCCAGCAGCCCCTCGGTGAACCCGGGGAGCAGGTCCGTGGGGTGCTCCTCGAGCGACCCCAGCTCGACGACGAGATGGATCGCCGGACCGTACGACCACACGTTCGGCCCCCGGTACACCCGTGTCTCCACGATGCGCAGGTCGGGCGCGGCCGGGACGGTCGGGGTGGGGCGCTGGGTCACGGCTGCTCCTCGGGCTCCTCGTGCTCCTGGGACCTGCGACGACGCCGGCGGGCGTTGCGGGCGACGACGGCGTCGTCGACGCCCTCACTGGCCACCCGCCGGGAGATCCGGGCCAGGTCGGCGCCCCCGGCCGGCGAGCTCTGCGAGGTCGCTGCCTGGTGGTCACCGTAGGCGACCAGGGTCCGCGCCGGCAGGTCGAAGCAGGCTCCCGCCGGCAGGAAGTGCACCACCGCCCCGGACACCATCAGCGGAGCCGTGCCGCGGGCGGTCGCGGCATCGGTGTGGGCGTCGCGCATGTCCACGCAGAACACCGAGCCGCTGCCCACGACCTCCAGGTGCGACTCGTCGGTCACCAGGATGGCCGTGTCCTCGTCCAGGCCGATGCCGAGCAGGTCGGGGCTGGCTGCCACGAGGGTGAGCAGCCGGCCGTGCCGCTCCCGTTGGCCGAAGTGCTGGTCGACGATGACCCCGGGCAGCAGCCCGAGGCCCTGGGCCTGGCCGACCATGCGCATCTTGGGGCGGAACCCGGGGGTGCCGTAGCCGACCATGTGCTCACTGACGATCGACGCCCCGGCCGAGGTCCCGCCCACCAGGGCGCCGCGCCGGTAGGCCGCGAGCACTGCGGCGCCGAACGCCGTGCCCCGGATCGCGGCCGAGAGCTTCATCTGGTTGCCGCCGGTGAAGAACACCGCGGTCGCGTCCTGCACGGCACGGGCGTGCGCGTCACGTCCGGCATCGCGCCGGTCGCGGGGGCGCACGGTGCGCACCTCGGCGGCCCCGAGCCGGCCGAACAGCTCGACGTAGAGGTCCTCGATCTCGGGGCCGAGGGCGGAGGCGGTGGCGCAGACCACCACCCGGGAGGTGGGCCCGCCGGCCTCGGCGACGAACCGGCGCAGCACGCGGGTCGCGCCCAGCTTGTCCTCGGCGCCCCCGATCGCCATGAGCCGGCGCACGGCTGGGGGCCGGATGGACAGGGTCACCTGTGGCAGGGTAGTCGGTGTCGCACGGGGCGGCAGGGAGCGGGATGGTGGGCGATGGGCGACGTGGTGCGCCGGCTGGTCGTGGTCCGGCACGGCAAGTCGGCATGGCCGTTCGGCGTGCCGGACCGGGAGCGGCCCCTGGGCCGGCGCGGGACCCGCGACGCGCCCCTGATGGCCCGGCGGATCGCGGATCTCGTGGGGACGCTGGACCTGGCCGTGGTCAGCCCGGCGCGCCGCGCCCGGGAGACCTGGGAGCTGATGGCGGCCGAGCTCGAGGTCGGCCACGTGCGCACGGAGCCCCGGGTGTACCACTCGTGGGGCACGCAGCTGCTCGACGTCGTGGCCGAGCTGCCGGATGACGCGGCCCGCGTCCTGGTGCTCGGCCATGAGCCGGGGGTGTCGGAGCTGGTGCTGACCCTGGCGGACCCGGCCGATCGTGACCTGCGCGGGCAGGTCGGCAGCAAGTTCCCGACGTGCGCGGCCGCCGTGCTGGTCGCGTCGCGGCCGTGGGACCAGTTCGCGCCGGGCTGCGCCCAGCTGGAGGCCTTCCGGACCCCGCGCGGCTGAGACTGCCGGACCCCCTGCCGGACCCCCTGCCGGAGCTGCCGGACGCCCCGCGTCGGCTGCCAGCCCGGCGTCCGGCCGCTGCGGTCAGGCTCCCTGCGCAGCGGCCGCCGCCGCGCCCACGTCGGCGGCGTCGGCGCCCTCCACCTCGGAACGGCTGATGCCCATCAGGTACAGCACCGTGTCCAGGTAGGGCACGTTGATGGCGGTGTGCGCCGCGGCCTGCACGACGGGCTTGGCGTTGAACGCGATGCCCTGCCCGGCGGCGGCCAGCATGTCCAGGTCGTTGGCCCCGTCGCCGATCGCGATCGTGCGCTCCATCCCGATGCCGAACTGGGCGGCGTACTCCTGCAGTGCCGCCGCCTTGGCCGCCCGGTCGATCACCGGTCCGCGCACCCGTCCGGTCAGGTGGCCGTCGATGACCTCGAGCCCGTTGGCCCGCACCGCGTCCACCCCCAGCTGCGCGGCCAGGGGGGCGATGACCTCGGCGAACCCGCCGCTGACCAGGGCGATCCGGTAGCCCAGCCGCTTGAGGGTCCGGCACAGCGTGCGCGCCCCGGGGGTCAGCCGGATCTCCGCGCGGGCCCGGTCGATCACGTCCACCGGCAGCCCGGCCAGCTGGGCCACCCGCTCGTGCAGGGACTGCGCGAAGTCCAGCTCGCCGCGCATCGCCCGCTCGGTGACCTCGCGCACCTGGGCCTCGCGCCCCGCGAACCGTGCGAGCAGCTCGATGACCTCGTCCTGGATCAGCGTCGAGTCCACGTCCATGACGACCAGGTGGACGCCGCGGCGGGCCAGCCCGCGGGGCTGGACGGCGATGTCCACCGCGAGGTCGTGGGCAGCCTCGGCCAGCTCCCGGCGCAGGTCGACGGGGTCCGGGGCGAGGACCTCCAGCGCCAGCACGGTGACCGGGTAGTCGGCGATCCGGTCGATCCGGACGATGTTGGTGCCCCCCCGGGCCATCGTGGCCGCGACGGTGGCGATGGTGGCACCGGTGATGTCGTGCCCGACGACCGTCACCGTGCAGTTGGCCACGCCTCCGACGACGTCGGAGGCGTGCACCTGGCGGACCGACACCTCGAAGTCCGGCACCGCCCGTCGCATCCGCGCCTGCAGTCCCCTGGCCGCCCCGGCCGGGGCGAGCACGACGGCACCGAGCACCAGCTGGCCGGCGACGACGACCTGCTCCACGTCGACGACCGTGGTCTCGGACAGCGCGGCGAACATCCGGGCGGTGACCCCCGGCCGGTCGACGCCGACGACGGTGGCATGCAGGGTGGTGGGCAGCGTCACGGTCGAACAGGGTACCGGGGCGGCTGCCCCGGCGACGCGGGGCGAGCGGCCCGTCAGCGGGCGGCAGCCGACGCGGTCACCGCGCGGAAGGCCAGCAGGGCCACGAGGAGGTCGTCGAGCTGGTCGGCGACCGACCGGATCCCGCGGGCGCGGGCGTCGGCCTCGGCGGCCGTGACCGCGGCGCCGTCCTCGGCCAGGGCGAGGTCGAGCAGGTCGCGCAGGTCGCCGATGCGGGTCACGAGGGCGGCCAGCTCCCCGGTCGTGCCGGGGGGCAGGGGCCGCAGCG
>JBDHZV010000145.1:0-6056 GCA_039812125.1 Candidatus Nanopelagicales bacterium | reverse complement strand
GGCGGCGCTGCGGGTGGCCGACTACGCGTACGTCATGGAGTCCGGGGCGCTCAAGCTGGAGGGCCCGGCCCGCGCCCTGTCCGAGGACGAGCAGATCGTGAAGGCCTACCTGGGCGGCTGACGGGGCGGTCCGGGCGCGCGCCCGAGGTGCGCAGCGGCATCCGGCCGGTACGGTCCGGGCACCGCGGCGCGGCTCAGCGCAGCGCGGCGACGATCGCCGTGAGCACGGGCGCGACCACCAGGGCGGGCAGCAGGTCGCCGACGGGCACATGCCGGATCCGCAGCAGGCGCAAGCCGATGCCCACGAGCAGCAGGCCCCCGGTGGCAGTGATCATCGCGATCTGGGCCGCGGTGAGCACGGACCCGAGCAGGGCGCCGACGATCGTCAGGCTGCCCTGGTACACCGCCACCACCAGGGCGCTGGCCGCCACCCCCCACCCGAGGGTCGCGGCGAAGGCGATCGCTGCGAAGCCGTCCATCACCGCCTTGAGGGCGAGCTGGTCGGTGCCCAGGCCCAGCCCGTCGGACAGCGACCCGAGGATCGCCAGCGGCCCGACGCAGAAGACCAGCGATGCCGTGACGAAGCCCGCCACGAACGTCGATCCGGCCTGCGGCTCCGGGTCGGCCAGGGAGCCGTCCACCTCCACGTCCACAGGGAGCCTGGAGCGGGTCAGCCGCCGTCGGATCGAGTCCCCGATGCCCTCGAGGCGGGCCTCGATCCGCACCAGCGACCCCACGATGCCGCCGATCAGCACCGAGCCGAGCACCACCAGGACGCCGGCCGCCCCGACCGCGGGCTCGACCGCGGCGTCCAGGACTGCGGCCGCCGACAGCGCCGCGACCATGAGCGTGACCAGTCCGAGGCCGTCGGTGACCACGTCGCGGGTGCGGGCGGGCAGCCGGTGGCCCAGCGCGACACCGATGCTGGAGCCGATCAGGACCGTCGCGACGTTGACCGCCGTGCCCAGCCCGATCATGCGGGGCGCAGCAGGCAGGTCAGCCGGGCGGTGCACACCGGTCGGCCGGCGTCGTCGGTGATGGCGATCGCGTACGTCGCCACCGAGCGGCTGCGGGCCAGCGGGGTCGCGGTGGCCCGCACGTCGCCCTCCCGCATCGCGCGGTGGTGCGAGCAGCTCAGCTCGATGCCCAGGGCCACCCGGCCCGGTCCGGCGTACAGCGCGCTGGCCAGGGACCCCACAGTCTCGGCCAGCACGGCCGAGGCCCCGCCGTGCAGCAGGCCCAGCGGCTGGGTGTTGCCCTCGACCGGCATCCGCGCCACCACCCGGTCGGCACGCAGCTCGAGGAGCTCGATGCCCATCGTCGCGGCCAGCGACCCCGGGCCCAGCGGGGTCAGCGCATCGATCACCGCCTGCTCCTCGGCGGTCGGGGGGCTGGTGGGCGCGGCGGGGACGGGGCCATCGGTCATGGCGCCCAGCCTAGGATCAGCGGGTGACCCCCTCGGAGCCCACCCGCCCGCGCCTGCTGCTGCTGGATGGCCACTCGTTGGCGTACCGGGCGTTCTACGCCCTGCCGGTGGAGAACTTCGCCACGACGACGGGGCAGCCGACGAACGCGGTGTACGGCTTCACCTCGATGCTGATCAACGCGCTGCGCGACGAGCAGCCGACGCATGTCGCGGTGGCCTTCGACGTGTCCCGCCAGACGTTCCGCACGCAGCGCTTCGCCGAGTACAAGGCCAACCGGGCCGCGTCCCCGGAGCCGTTCCGCGGCCAGGTGGAGCTGATCCAGGACGTGCTGGCCGCGCTGCGGATCCCGGCGGTCGCCGTGGCCGGCTACGAGGCCGACGACGTGATCGCGACGCTGGCACACGCGGCCCGTCGGGAGGGCTTCGAGGTCCTGATCATCTCCGGGGACCGGGACGCGTTCCAGCTGGTGGACGACGCGACGACCGTCCTCTACCCGAGGCGGGGGGTGTCCGAGCTCGACCGGATGACCCCGGAGGCGGTGATGGCCCGGTATGGGCTGACCCCGGCCCAGTACCCGGACTTCGCGGCGCTGCGCGGGGACCCCAGCGACAACCTGCCATCGATCCCGAGCGTGGGTGAGAAGACCGCGATCAAGTGGATCGTGCAGTACGGCAGTCTCTCGGAGCTGGTGCGCAATGCCGACCGGGTGACCGGGAAGGTGGGGGAGGCGCTGCGGGCGCACCTCGGGCAGGTGGCGACCAACCGGGCGCTCACCGAACTGGTCGACACCGTCCCGCTGCCCATCGGGGTGGCCGACACCGAGCGTCGGCCGTTCGAGCGCACCGACATCCACGAGGTGTTCGACGCCCTGCAGTTCCGGGTGCTGCGCGACCGGCTCTTCGAGACGCTGCCGGGCGATGCGGCCCGGGTCGCGGCCTCGGGCACCCCCGAGCCGGTGACCGTCGGCCGGGTCCGGGCCGGCGGGCTGGCGGCGTGGCTGGCTGCCGCGGGATCCCCGGTCGCGATCGCGGTGCGCGGGACCTGGGGGGCCGGGACGGGGACGGTGACCGCGCTGGGCCTGGCAGGCCCGGCCGGCCCGCCGGTGGCGGTGGATCCCGACGAGCTGGCCCCCGCAGACGTGACCGCCCTGGCGGAATGGCTGGCCGACCCCGTGGTGGGCAAGGTGCTCCACGACGGCAACGGGCCGATGCTCGCCCTGGCCGCGCGGGGGTGGCCGCTGCGGGGCCTGGCCGGTGACACGGCCCTGGCGGCCTACGTCGTGCTGCCCGGGCAGCGCTCGTTCGACCTGTCGGACCTGGTGCCCCGGTTCCTGCACCGGGACCTGCCCACGGTCGCCGGGGACCAGGCCCAGCTCAGCCTGGACGGCGTGGTCGAGGCGGAGGGACTCGACCAGGTCGCGGTCCTGGCCCGGGCGACGCTGGACCTGCACGAGGTGCTGCTGGCCGAGGTCGCGGTGCGCGGGGGGCAGGCCCTGCTGGCCACGGTGGAGCTGCCGCTGGTCTCGCTGCTGGTCCGGATGCAGGCTGCCGGGATCGCCGTGGACGTGGCGATGCTGCGCGACCTGGAGGCGGAGTTCGCGCGGGATGTCGCGGCGGCCCAGGACGACGCGCACGCGATCGTGGGGGAGCCGTTCAACCTGGGTTCGCCCAAGCAGCTGCAGGAGATCCTGTTCGCCCGGATGGGCCTGCCCAAGACCAAGCGGATCAAGACCGGGTACACCACCGACGCCGACGCCCTGGCGTGGCTGTACGCCACGACCGGTCACCCCCTGCTCGAGGCCCTGCTGCGGTTCCGGGACTCCTCCCGGCTGCGCCAGACTGTCGCGGGGCTGATCCCGCTGGCCGACTCCGGGCAGCGCATCCACACCACCTTCAACCAGACCGTGGCCGCCACGGGTCGGCTGTCGAGCACGGAGCCGAACCTGCAGAACATCCCGGTGCGCACCCCGGCAGGCCGGCGGATCCGCGCGGCGTTCGTGGTGGGCCGGGGCTACGAGACCCTGATGACGGCCGACTACTCCCAGATCGAGATGCGGATCATGGCCCACCTGTGCGAGGACGCCGGGCTCATCGAGGCGTTCACCTCGGGCGAGGACCTGCACACGACGGTGGCCTCGCGGGTGTTCGGCGTGCCGCCGGCACAGGTCGACGCCGAGATGCGCCGGCGGATCAAGGCGATGTCCTACGGCCTTGCGTACGGCCTGAGCGCGTTCGGGCTGTCCCAGCAGCTGGGCATCGAGCCCGCGGAGGCCCGTCGGCTCATGGACGAGTACTTCGAGCGGTTCGGCGGGGTGCGCACCTACCTGGCCGGCGTGGTCGAGCAGGCTCGGCTCACCGGCTACACCGAGACCCTGCTCGGCCGGCGCCGCTACCTGCCCGACCTCACCAGCGACAACCGGCAGCGCCGCGAGATGGCCGAACGGATGGCCCTGAACGCTCCGATCCAGGGCTCGGCTGCCGACATCATCAAGGTGGCCATGCTGCGCACCGACGCCGCGCTGTCCGAGCGGGAGCTGCGGTCGCGGCTGCTGCTGCAGGTCCACGACGAGCTCGTGCTGGAGGTGGCCCCCGGTGAGGCGGACGAGGTCGCGGAGCTGGTGCGCGAGGCCATGGTGGGCGCCGTGGACCTGCTCGTGCCGCTCGACGTGTCCCTGGGCATGGGACGCTCGTGGCAGGACGCCGCGCACTAGTGTCACCCGCGTGAGGAGTCGCCCATGGGCCGCCGGCTGACCCGCCTGGCGCTGGCGCTGGGCATCGTGCTGCTGCTGCTGGCCCCGATCCTGCGGCTGGCGGTCACACCGCTGCTCGCCCAGGCTCCCCGGGTGCCGGGCGCGCAGGGGTTCCTCAACAGCATCAGCACGGGCACCGTCTCCACGCTGTTCGACCTGGAGACGGGGACGTCGTCGGACCCGATCCTGGTCACGCGGTCGCAGACCACGCGTGGCGACCTCCAGGCCGGGCTCGACGTGGTCCCGGACGGGTTGAACGTGGGCGTGTACTCCACCCTGGACCGGGTCGTGACGGACTCGGGGACCCTGGTCTCGGACATCTCCTACCGGCTGGCCGCCGACCGGCACACCCAGGCTCTGGCCGACTGCTGCGGGGCCAACGTCGCCGGCGTGAGCACCGCCATGGCCGGTGCGGGCAATCCGTTGCGGCTGCCCTGGTTCGTGCCCGCGGCGCCCTACCCCTACTACGACGTGACCCTGATGGCCCCGGTGGAGATGGAGTACCTCGGGACCGACCGGGTCGGTGACATCGACGCCGTCAAGCTGCAGCAGGCCACGCCGCCCACCCCGGTGGGCACGATCCCGGTGCCGGGTCGGCTGGTGGGCAGCGAGGACGAGACGGTGGGCGTGCAGCGCACGTACGCGGCCACCAGGACGCTCTGGGTCGATCCGACCACCGGGATCATCCTTCGGCAGACCGAGCGGATCCGTGAGGCGCTGCGCACCGCGGAGGGTCGCGACATCGTGACACTGCTGGCGATGAACCTGACCAGCACGCAGGAGCAGGTCGACGCCCAGGTCGCCGCAGCCCACCGGGAGGGTCGGCCGGTCCTCTGGGCCCACGCCTACGGGCCGGCCCTGTGCCTCGTGCTCGGCGGACTGCTGGTCCTGCTCGGGCTGGGCCGGATGATCTCGCTGAGCCGCACCCGCCGGGCCCAGGAGGACTTCCCGGACGACCTCACCCGGTTCGAGGACCTGCGCTCGTTCCTCGACGACGCACGGGAGCCGAGCCCGGGGCCGGGACCGGAGCCCGGCACACCACGATGAGGGTGCCCGGCAGCACCCGCCCGCGCAGGGGGCTCCAGCCGCCCCACGTCGTGGTGGTCGTGTCGGGCCACTCGGGCTCCACCAGGTCCATCACCTCGAGCCCGGCCGCCCGGACCGCCCGGACGTAGTCGCCCACCGTCCGGTGGAACTCCGCGTACACGGCGCGGCCGGAGCCGTCGCGCTCCACGTACGGCGTGCGGTCGAAGTACGAGCCGGAGGCTGTCAGGCCCTCGGGTCCCGGGGAGTCGGGGAAGGCCCAGCGGATCGGGTGGGTCACCGAGAACACCCAGCGCCCGCCGGGACGCAGCACCCGGGCGACCTCGGCCATCAGGGCGGGCAGGTCCGCGACGAACTGCACGGCACCGTACGCGGCGAAGGCGGCGTCGGCGCAGCCGTCCGCCAGGGGCAATGCCGTCGCGGTGGCCGCGACCACCGGGACCGGAACCCCGCGCCGGGCATGGCGCAGCTGGGCCACGGAGATGTCCACGCCGAGGGCGCGCACGCCCCGGGCCGCCAGCCACCGACTGCACTGCGCGCCGCCACAGCCGACCTCGACCACGACGCGACCCAGGAGGTCCGGCCCAGGGCCCAGCAGCGCGAGGTCCTGCTCGGCGACCCCCTCCGGGCCCCAGACGAACCCGCTTCCGGTCCTGTCCGGGGCGGCGGTGCCGTCCCCGCCGGCCAGGAACCCGCCATGCTCGGCCTGGTACGCGTCGGCCTCGCCGTCCCAGTAGGCCAGGGCGGCCGGGTCGGCCTCGTCGGGGCTGATCGGCTGCCGTCCGGCGGAGCCGTCCTCGGACCAGTCGGCCTCGGACCAGTCGGTCTCGGACCAG
>JBDHZV010000144.1:0-6116 GCA_039812125.1 Candidatus Nanopelagicales bacterium | reverse complement strand
GCTGCCGCCGAGGCCGTGGCCGCCGCGACCGGCGGGGCCGACCACGACGTGGCGGTCGTGCTGGGCTCTGGCTGGCGCCCGGCCGCGGACGCGCTGGGACGAGCGCTCGTGGAGCTGCCGACCGCGGCCCTGCCGGGGTTCGTGCCGACCTCGGTGGCCGGCCACGAGGCGCGGGTCCGCAGCGTCGCGCTGCCGGACGGGCGTCGGGCGCTGGTCATGCTCGGGCGCACCCACCTCTACGAGGGTCACGGCGTGGAGTCGGTGGTGCACGCCGTGCGGACGGCGGCTGCGGCCGGGTGCCGGACCGTCGTGCTCACCAACGCGTCCGGCGGCCTGGACCCGGCGTGGTCCCCGGGGACGCCCGTGCTCATCGCCGACCACATCAACCTGACCGGGGCGACACCGCTGCGCGGTCCCCGGTTCCTGGACCTGACCGATGTGTACTCACCACGGCTGCGGGCGCGCTGCCGACGGGTCGACCCGGACCTCCCGGAGGGGGTGTACGTCCAGCTGCCGGGCCCGCAGTACGAGACCCCCGCCGAGGTCCGGATGGTGCGGGCCCTCGGCGGCCACCTGGTGGGGATGTCGACCGCGCTGGAGGCGATCGCCGCGCGCGAGGCCGGGCTGGACGTGCTGGGCATCTGCCTGGTCACCAACCTGGGGGCCGGCATGACCGGGCGGCCCCTGGACCATTCCGAGGTGCTGGGGGCCGGCCGCGCCGCTGCGCACCGGATGGGATCCCTGCTCGCGGCAGTGCTCACCGGGTCCTGAGGTCGCGGCCCGGGATCACAGGCAGGGCCGCTCCAGCAGCGCCCGGACGTAGTCCTCGGGGGCGCCGGCGGACTGGGCGGCCTCGGCGAGCTGGGCGACATAGCGCGCCGAGGGCAGCCCGCCCTCGTAGTCGTCGAGCACGTACAGCCAGGCCCCCACCTCGCCGTCGAGGGTCTGCACCCGGACCCGGACCTTGCGGTGGATCCCCAGGTCGGAACCCTCCCACCGGTCCAGCGTCTGCTCGTCCTCGGGTGCCACCTCGTAGAGCATCACGAACACGCAGTGGTCGCCATCCTCCACGACGGTGGCCATGGCCCCGTCCCACCACAGGGCCTCCCCGCCGAAGGTCAGCCGCCAGCCGAACAGCCACCCACTGCCGTGGACCGGCGAGTGCGGGGCACGTTCGAGCATCCGACGGGGGTCCATGCTCGTCCCATATGCCGCGTAGAGGCCCACGGCGACACAGAGTAGTGGGCGACCCTCGTCGCAGGAAGGGTGCGCCGGGGCGTCGGTGTGCTCCTGTCGTAACACGGATGCGCGATGATCGCGCGCATGGAGCAGGTGGCGATCGTCGGTGGCGGGCCGGGCGGGTACGAGGCGGCGCTGGTCGCCGCGCAGCTGGGGGCGCAGGTCACCCTGGTCGACTCCGACGGGATCGGGGGTTCCGCCGTGCTCACCGACTGCGTGCCGAGCAAGGCGCTGCTGGCGGTGGCCGAGACGGCGACCCAGGTGCGCGCCAGCGCCAGGCTCGGGATCACCGGGCCGGTCGGTGGCATCGGGGTGGACCTGGCCGCGGTCAACGCCCGGATCCGGGCACTGGCCGCGGCGCAGAGCGCGGACACGGCCGCCCGGTGCGCCCGGGAGGGGGTCCGGCTCCTCGCGGGCCGCGGCCGGCTGGACGGCCCCGGCGCCGTCGTGGCCGAGCTCGCGGACGGGGGTCGGGAGCGCATCGAGGCCCGGACGGTGCTGGTTGCCACGGGCGCGCGACCACGGGTGCTGCCCGACGCGGTTCCCGACGGCGAGCGGATCCTCACCTGGGAGCAGGTCTACGGCCTGCAGGCTGCCCCGCAGCGGCTGGTCGTGGTCGGGTCCGGGGTGACCGGCGCCGAGTTCGCCTGCGCGTACCAGGCGCTGGGGTCCGAGGTGGTCCTGGTGTCCAGCCGCGCCCACGTGCTGCCCGGTGAGGACCCGGACGCCGCCCAGGTCCTCGAGGACGTGTTCGAGCGCCGCGGCATGCAGGTGCTGCGGCGCAGCCGCGCCACGGCCGCCCGGCGCAGCGGGGACAGCGTGGTGGTCACCCTGGCCGACGGGTCCACCGTCGAGGGGTCGCACTGCCTGATGGCCGTCGGGTCGGTGCCCAACACGGAGGGGCTGGGCCTGGCCGCAGCCGGGGTCCGGACCTCGGGGTCCGGCCACATCGAGGTGGACCGGGTGTCGCGGACCTCAGCCCGCGGGGTGTACGCGGCCGGGGACGTCACCGGGGTGCACCTGCTGGCCTCCGTGGCGGCGATGCAGGGCCGCATCGCGATGTGGCACGCCCTGGGCGCCGCGGTGGCGCCCCTGGACCTGCGCACGGTCTCCTCGACGGTGTTCACCGACCCGGAGATCGCCACCGTCGGGTTCACGCAGGCCGACGTGGACGCCGGGCGGATCACCGCGGAGGTGGTGCTGCTGCCACTGGCGACGAACGCCCGCGCGAAGATGCAGGGCATCCAGGACGGCTTCGTCAAGGTGATCTGCCGGCGGGGCACCCGCATCGTCATCGGCGGGGTCGTCGTCGCCCCGCACGCGTCAGAGCTCGTGCACAGCCTGACGATCGCCGTGGACCAGCGGCTGACCGTCGACCAGCTCGCGGCCACGTTCACCGTCTACCCGTCGATGTCGGGCTCGATCGCCGAGGCGGCCCGCCGCCTGCGCGCCGTGGACTGAGCCGCGGGGCTGGGCGCCCGCGAGGTCACGCCGACCCCCACCCCCGCGGGCCACGGGCCGCCGCCGCGGCTCAGGCGTCCTTGATCTCGCAGAGCACCGTGCCGGTGGGGACGGTGGCGCCCACCTCAGCGGCGAGGGCGGCGATGACGCCGGCCTTGTGCGCCGTGATCGGCTGCTCCATCTTCATCGCCTCCAGGACCACGACGAGGTCCCCGGCGGCGACCTCGTCGCCCTCGCTCACGGCGACCTTGACGATGGTGCCCTGCATCGGGGCGGCCACCGCGTCGCCGCTGGCCGCGACCGCACCGGCCTTCTTGGCAGCGCCGCGGCGGGGAGCCGGTCCGGCCTTCTTGGCCGGCGCGGCCGCGGCGGCGCCCACCGCGAAGCCCTCGGGGAGGCTGACCTCGACACGCTTGCCCCCGACCTCGACCACGACCGAGGACCGCGCCTCGGCCTCGGCGATCGCGCCGGTGTGCCCGGAGTAGGCGGGGATGTCGTTGACGAACTCGGTCTCGATCCAGCGGGTGTGCACCTTGAACGGCTCGCTCGGGTCGGCCGGGGCGAAGTCCGGGTCGCAGACCACGGCACGGTGGAACGTCAGGGCCGTGGCGATGCCGTCGACCTCGAACTCGGCCAGCGCCCGGCGGGAGCGCGCCAGCGCCTCGGCCCGGTCCCGCCCGGTGACGATCAGCTTGGCCAGCAGGGAGTCGAAGCTCCCGCCGATGACGTCGCCCTGCCGGAACCCGGCGTCCAGTCGGATGCCCGGGCCGGAGGGCGGGTTCCACAGGCTCAGGGCACCGGGAGCGGGCAGGAAGCTGCGCCCGGGGTCCTCGCCGTTGATGCGGAACTCGATGGAGTGGCCCCGCAGCGGCGGGTCGTCATAGCCGAGCTCCTCGCCGTCGGCGATGCGGAACTGCTCGCGGACCAGGTCGATCCCGGCGACCTCCTCGGTGACGGGGTGCTCCACCTGCAGTCGGGTGTTCACCTCGAGGAACGAGATCGTGCCGTCCTTGCCCACGAGGAACTCGCAGGTCCCGGCGCCGTAGTAGCCGGCCTCCCGGATGATGGCCTTGCTCGAGCTGTAGAGGCGCTCGACCTGCTCGTCGCTGAGGAACGGCGCAGGCGCCTCCTCGACCAGCTTCTGGTGGCGGCGCTGCAGGGAGCAGTCGCGCGTCGACACCACGACGACGTTGCCGTGCTGGTCGGCCAGCACCTGGGTCTCGACGTGCCGGGGGCTGTCGAGGTACTGCTCGACGAAGCACTCCCCACGGCCGAAGGCGGCGACCGCCTCCCGGACGGCCGAGTCGTACAGCTCGGGGATCTCCTCCAGGGTCCGGGCGACCTTCAGGCCGCGCCCCCCGCCGCCGAAGGCCGCCTTGATCGCGATCGGCAGTCCGACCTCCTCGGCGAAGGTGACGACCTCGTCGGCGCCCGACACCGGGTCGGGCGTGCCCTTGACCTGGGGCGCGCCCGCGCGGGCCGCGATGTGGCGGGCGGACACCTTGTCACCGAGGTCGCGGATGGCCGACGGGGGCGGTCCGATCCACGTCAGGCCGGCGTCGATGACCGCCTGGGCGAAGTCGGCGTTCTCCGACAGGAAGCCGTAGCCGGGGTGCACGGCGTCGGCGCCGCAGCGGCGCGCCACCTCGAGCAGCTTGTCGACGACCAGGTAGGTGTCGGCGGCGGTGGTGCCGCCCAGGGCGTACGCCTCGTCGGCCGCCTTGACGTGCAGGGCGTCCCGGTCGGGGTCCGCGTAGACCGCCACGGAGGCGATCCCGGCGTCGCGGCACGCGCGTGCCACGCGGATCGCGATCTCACCACGGTTGGCGATCAGGACCTTCTTCATGCGTGCACCTCTCGCGCGGCCGGGCCCAGGGAGGCCCGGGCGGTTCGCGCGACATCCTACGGAGGAGTGCCCGTCACGACTCGCCGAGCGACGATGTGTCCCATAGGTCTGTCCACCGCACCCCGAGCGCGGAGACCAGTCCGCGCAGCGTCGGCAGGGCCAGCCCGATGACGTTGGTGTGGTCGCCGTCGATGCCGTCGATGAAGGGACCGCCCAGCCCGTCGATGGTGCACGAGCCGGCGACCGCGAGCGGTTCGCCCGAGGCGATGTAGGCCTCGAGCTCCTCGGGAGTGGGACGGCCGAACCGGATCGTCGTGGCCACCGCGGCCTCGGCGACGCGCCCCGAGGGCAGGTGCACGACAGTGTGCCCCGTCACCAGGACCCCGGTGCCGCCGGCCATCTGCGCCCACCGCGTGCGCACCTCCTCGGCCGAGCGCGCCTTGCCCAGCAGCTGGCCGTCCCGGGCGAGCATCGAGTCCGCCCCCACGACCAGCGCCGGCCCGGCCGGAACGGCCAGCTCGCCACGCCTGATCCGGTCGGACACGTCGCGTGCCTTCGCGCGGGCCAGCAGCTGGGTGAGCGCGGCACCGTCGGACCGGACCGCCGCATCGGCGGCTGCCACGAGGGCATCCTCGTCCACGTGGCTGGTCAGCACGCTCGGGCGGATCCCCGCGGCGCGCAGCAGCGCCAGCCGGGCCGGCGATGCCGAGGCCAGCACCACGTGGGGGAGGTCCCGGGGATCAGCCACGGCGCAGGACCGACCGGACGGCTCCCGAGGCTCGGGCACGGGTCCCCCGACCGGGGGCGACGAGGATCCGCCCGGACGGGGAGGGCAGCAGCGTGACGGTGCCGCGGTCACACGTCAGGGCCGTCACCGCGCGGCCGTCGGCCCACACCCCGCCGACGGGGACGAGCAGGCCCCGGAACCCCATGTGCAGGCCGAGCGCGCCGCGGGCGAGCTGGGTGGTGGCCACCAGCGGGTCGACGTGCAGCGCGCCGCGCACCCGAGCGGTCCAGGTGCCGTCGTCGAGTCGGGGCTCGCCCTCGGGCTCCAGCGCACCGACCACGCGGGAGTACCCCCCCACGTCGCTGACGCAGATCCCGGGGGTGGTCTCGGGGACGATCCCGGACGCGGTCAGCACCCCGCGGAACTCGGCGCCCCGGTCGGTCGTCCGCAGGGTGGCCCAAGCGATCGTGAGGGTCCAGTCGACCGCGTGGGTGACGTCGCTGGCCGGGGCGTCGGGGGCCAGCCGGACCAGCAGCCGGCCGTCCTCGTCGGCCGCGGTGAGGATCTCGTCGAGCGGGTGGGCCCACATGGTCCCGTCGTCGTGGCGCCGCAGCAGCGCCCGGCCGGTGCGCCCCGCGATCACCCGGGGCTGGAACGCCAGGGCGTGCACCGGGATCGCGGCGGCGCCCCCGGACAGCTCGACGCGCACCGGTGTGCGGCGCTCGCTGACGACCAGCGCCAGCGCGTTGGTGCGCAGCTGGACCACGGCGTCACGCACCGGGTCTGCCTGGCCCGGGTCGAGCCCGCCGGGGCGGCGGGCGCCGCGCAGCCGTCCGACGACCG
>JBDHZV010000143.1:0-6119 GCA_039812125.1 Candidatus Nanopelagicales bacterium | reverse complement strand
CCTCGGACCCGGCCACCAGCAGGCCGGACAGCTGGCGGGTGCCGTCACTGCTGATCACCTCCTCGAGGGGAGCGAAGTCGATGACGGTCTCCCCGTCGTCCATCGGGACCTGGTCGCCGACGAGGTAGGGCAGGGCGCTGCGCAGCTCGTCGCGGGAGCGGTAGAACGGCAGGTCGAGGGCGCGCACGACCACCCCGGGGTTGCCCACGCCGAGCATGACGGGGCGCCGGGGCAGGGCGGTCGCGGCCCACAGCGAACGGATCGCGGCGGTCACGACCTCGGGCTGGCGGACGGCACCGGCCTCGACCGCGCCCGTGGGCAGCGCGACCTGCCCGAACCGCACCAGCGTCGGCCCGGAGGCCCGGAGCACCACCTCGGCAGCGCGCACGCACGAAGCCCCGATGTCCAGGCCGACGGCACTGCCCCTGCGCATCTCACGCTCCCGTCCACGATGGCCTGTCCCGGCAATCGGACGGCAGTCGTGGCGCGCTTGAGCAGGTGGACCCGGTCAGCCGAGCGTGGTGCCCAGGTACCAGGCCGCGACATCGGCGCCGAGCACGATGCCCAGGATCGTCCCGGCGTACATGAACGGGCCGAAGGGGATGCTGGAGCCGCGGCCGGCGCGCCGGGACACGATGAGGGCCAGGCCCCACAGGCCCCCGAGCAGGAACCCGAGGAACCCGCCCACGAGCAGCTCGGACCAACCCAGCCAGCCCAGGCCCATCCCCAGCAGCCCGGCGAACTTCACGTCGCCCAGGCCCATCCCGCGCGGGTTCACCAGCGCCAGCACCAGGTAGAAGGCCAGCAGGGCGACCCCGCCCAGGGCGGCCCGCACCAGGTCGGGCCACTGGTCGCCCACCGCGGCGGGGACGGCCAGCAGGGCCAGCATGACGGGCCAGCTGCGCACCGTCAGCACGTTGGGCAGGCGCCGGGTGTCCAGGTCGATGGCCGACAACGCCAGGCCCACGGCGGCCAGGTACAGGAATGCCGGCAGCTCCCAGCTCAGGCCCAGCTGCGCGGCCATCAGGGCGAACAGCACGCCGGTGAGCAGCTCGACGGCCGGGTACCGGATGCTGATGGGCTGGCCACAGGTGCGGCACTTGCCCCGGAGCAGCAGCCACGACAGCACCGGGATGTTGTCCCGGGGGCCGATGGGGGTGTCGCACCCCGGGCAGTGCGACGGCGGCGACACCACCGACTCACCGCGCGGGACCCGCCAGATCACCACGTTGAGGAACGACCCGATGAGCAGGCCGAGGACGCCCACCAGGAGCACGAACCAGGTCACCGGGCCAGCCTAGGGACCGCAGGGCCGTCTGCCGTCGGCAGCGTGCACAGGGCGTGGCGCGCCATGGCGGATCACCCGAGGCCGTCCGGCGTCGGGATCTCCCCGGTCGTCTCCGCGGTCCAGTCGCCGTTGGCCCACGGCGGGAAGTACGGCGGAGAGGTCGTCTGCAGCCGCTTGTCGTAGGAGTAGTCCTTGTAGTAGCCCGTCGAGATGCTGCCGGTGCCCACGATGCCGCGCCACCGCTGCGCGATCGAGCCGCGCACACTCAGGGTGCCCGTGGGCGCGCCCCGCTGGTAGCTGGCGACCCAGAACGAGTGCGCCAGGGTCTGGATGCTGGCGTAGATCCACCGGTGCTTGAGCCCGTCTGAGGCGGTGGCCGGCGGGCTGAGGTAGTCCAGGTTGGTCCAGCCGTTCGGGGTGTAGGTGCAGGTGGCACCGGTGCTCCCGCCGGTCGGTGTGTCGGTGGGCTTGGACTTGCAGCTCGGGCTGCCGCTGCCACCGGCCGCGACCGACCAGCCGGTCACCTCGACGGGGTGGTAGACGACCACGGAGTTCTGCGCCACCAGGCCGATGATGTCCGCCGTGCTGGTGCCGGTGGGCTGGCCCAGCGTCGTTCCGGCGATGCCCAGGTCACCTGTGACCACCACGTTGTTCTCCGCGGCGATGGTCACGCGGCCCTTCACGGTGCCCTCGATGTACACGTTGCCCAGCCCGCAGTCGAACTTCCTGGAGTGCGAGTCGGCGTACACGCTCGGGGTGGCTGGCCAGCCCGCGGCGGTCCGGGTCTTGCGGTAGGTCGGGTTCAGGTACGAGATGTCGGAGACGGCACCGGCGATGGTGGCCGACGCGGTGGGGATCACGTCCTTGGCCGCACTGCCCGACGCGGTCCCGTTGACGACCTGGCCGGGCGAGCAGGTCGCGCTCGACCCGGAGTTGCGCACGTAGATGACCAGCCCGTCGGGGACCGGCACCGTCTGCTTCGCGGCGGGGTGCTTCTGCCCGGACGCGGGCACGAACGCGGCGGGGTTGCCGCAGCTGGGCGCGCTGGCGATCACCTCCGGGCTGCCGGTGAACCCGATCGTCGTACCGGCGCTCATCGTGTTCCACACGTCCATGGTGCCGTTCGCGTTGAACCGGATCCGGGTGTCCCCCCGGTACTGGCACCCCGGCTTGTTGACCAGGTCCGCGGTGGTGTCGGGCAGCAGGTTCACGTTGCCCCACCGGGCACCCCTGGTGCTCAACGACGGCGAGCCGGTGCCCCGGAAGCAGGTCCCCTTCGCAGCGGTGGCCGAGGTGACCGCGGACTTCGGGCAGGTCGACGTGTAGGTGGTGAACCCCTGCTTGAACTGCGTGCTGCCGTTGACCAGCGGCATGTCGTTGAAGTGCACCGGGCCGTCCAGGATGTCGCCGGAGATGAACTGGATCTCCACGCAGTCCGGGCTTCCGCTCTTGGAGCGCTCGTTGGGGGTGGGCTGCCACCAGTACTTGGCGTTCGTCGTGCCGCTGAGCCCGCAGTGGTCGTGGCCCGCGCCGCTCGGGTACACCACCGTGTTCTCCGGGTCGGCGTCCTCGAAGTCGGTCACGTACAGGTAGCGCTGCGAACCGGCGATCGTGATCTTGGCCTGCAGCGTGCGCTGGACGCCGGCGGCCCGACCGGTCGAGGACACCCAGATCGTGAACTGGTCCATCTGCGTGGAGTCGACGTCGTAGTGGAAGGCGGCGGACTGCGCGTCGTCGGGTTGGACCGACACCCATCCGACGGCGGTCTGGTCGTCCCACCCGCACCCGTTGGACAGCCACGCCGGGTCCGGGTTCGGCCCGGCAAGGGCCGGGTTGTCGCAGTCGGCGGTGACGAAGTAGTTCCGGTCCTGGTTGAGGTGGCCCAGGTAGTGGTCGATGCCTGCCTGCGCGGCGGCCAGGGCCCGCACGGAGGCCACGCCATGCCGGGCCTGTGGCTGGTGGGCGACCGCGTAGGACAGCGCAGTCGCGACCAGCACGGACGCGGTCAGCACCAGCCCGAGCACCATCACCATCGCCATGCCGGAGTCCGAGGGGCCGGCCAGCCGCCGGACCCAGCGCCTCATCGTCGTTCGTCTCATGGCTGTCATCCCCCTCACGGGCTGGCTGTCGGAGAGGCCGTGGGCCCGCTGCCGGAGTTGACCAGGCTCACCCGCGAGGTCACCGTCGAGGTCTCGTCGGAGCCGGTCTGGGACGCCAGGACCATGTCGATGCTGTCGACCGCCTCCAGGCCGGCAGTCGACAGCGGCACCCCGAGCGTCCCCCCGGACTCCGAGTAGTAGGTGAACAGGTGGGGGTCGACCACATGGGTCGCCAGCACCCGGGTGCGCACCTCGCAGCCGGTGGCGCCCGGGGTGCAGTAGGTGAAGTCGTGATCGCTGGGCAGGTGCGCGTCGGGCAGCTGGTAGGTCTCGGTGAGCGTGCCGCCGGACAGCGCGTAGCTGATCCGGACCGGGCCGCTGCGGGTGAGCTCGGCCGAGGTCGGCTCGACCAGCGACGACAGTGCCGCGTAGAAGGTGACCCGGCTGTTGTCGCCCTGGATGAACGCCGCGTCCTCGGAGCTGGAGCCCAGCAGGCGCGGCTGGACCGCCGTGCGCAGCGTCTTGGTCATCGCCTCGATGGCGACCCGGTTCTCCGCGATCTCCTCGAGGCGCAGGCTGTTGGATCCCATCAGCCGCATCGCCATCACGATGCCCCCGCTCACGATCGCCATGACCGTGCTCATCAGGGCCACGGTCACGGTCAGCTCGACCAGGGTCATCCCGGCGCTGGCCTGGCGGGCGGTCCGCAGCGCGCGCCGCAGGCGGGTCATGGGGTCACCACCAGGTCGGCGACCACGACGGGGGTGCCGTCCGGCTGTCCGCCCGTGGCATCCACGACGACGACCTCGGCGGTGGTCACCGGACAGCTGCCCTCGGGGGCGCTCAGGTCGCACGTGTGCGGCGACGCCGGAGCCAGCACCCACGTCCCCGCGGGCAGCGACGTGCGCAGGACGCCGTCCGCGCCGGTGCTCCCCAGCGACAGCTGGTCATCCCCGGCCCGGCAGCCGTCGCCCAGGGCAGGGGCCGCCACGATCCCCACGTCCGCGGCCGGCGGCCCGGCCAGCCCCGCGACGGCCCGGACCTCCACGGGCCGCAGGTGGACGGCGGCCGAGCTCTGCTCCCCGGCCGCCACAGCCACGGCCGTCGGCCGGGGGTAGCCCAGGGAGTTCTGCGCGGGGTCGCCCTGGTTGCACGTGCTGGCCCACACGGAGTAGCCATCGGCGAACGGCCACAGCCGCCACACCGTGACCGGGCCGGCCTGACCCGGGTCGGCCAGCAGCACACCCGGTGCCGCGAGGCCGGAGTTGAACAGCGACAGGCCGGGCAGCGGGTCGGGCAGCGCGTAGCCGGGGGCCGTGGTGAAGCCCACCTGGATCGAGGCCGAGCGCTCGTAGGAGAAGGGCAGCACCTTGATCCGGCCCAGCTCGAGCGCCGCGGTCTTGGACACGGCCCGGATCCCCTCGGAGTTGACGTAGCCGAACCGGTCGACGCTGAGCGTGTAGGTCCCGTCGGAGGAGAACATGAACACCGCGCACCCGTCGCTGGCGGTGTAGCGCGTCCGGGTCCCGCCCGGGCCGGTCGCGGTCACCGGCACGTTGGCGGTCCCGCCGCCGTCCACCCCGGTCAGCTTCGCGGCCAGGTACCCCACGTCACCCTCGACGCCCTTCACCGGGGTCAGCAGCGTGCGGTTGTCGACCTCGTGGGTCCGCCCGCCGTCCTGCCAGGACACGGCCACGTGCACCCCGATGGTCAGGTAGTCGACCGACCCGGCGCCGTCGCACGGGCTGGCACCGTCACCGCTGGTGAGGATGGTCTGGGTCCGGGTCACCGTGAAGTCGGTGCCGTCGACGACGAGGGGCTGCCCCGCGGTCCCGCCGGGCAGCGGCTCGGCGTTGACCAGCTGGTCGTAGTCGAGGATCGTGGCTTGGCCGGTTGCGTCGGCGTGGCGGAACTGGTCGCGGGCGATCTCGACCTCGCGCTCGGCCAGGTGGGTGGCCTGCTGGCGCAGCCGCGCGTCGCGCGTGGTCTGCAGGGCGAGGTTCATCCCGACGGTGAAGCCGCTGGCGACCAGCCCGAGGATGGCCAGCGCGATGACAGCCTCGACCAGGGTGAAGCCCCCGTCCTGCTCCGGATCGAGGCGGTTGCCTGGACTGCGCAGCCCCCTCATGCCGGGAGCATCGACATCCCGGCATGAGGTCTGGATAGCCCAAAAGCGTGGCCCCCGACCGGAGCCGGGGGCCACGCGATGCTGCGGATCAGGGACTACGAGCACTGCCCCTTCTTCAGGCCCTCAGGGCTGGAGTAGTTGTACCACTGGCCCGGGTTGCCGGCGGCCTGGGCCTCCATGCAGAAGCTGTTGCCGGCGTCGGTGGACACGACCTCGATGCCTGCGGTGCCACCCTGGTAGTTCTTGCCGTCCGAGTACTTGAAGCCCACCAGGCCCAGCTCACCGGTGTCGCCGTCGACGACCGGCGACTCCGCCGAGTAGGTGGCGTTCTCGGTCAGGTACGTCTCCTGCGCGGTGGCGGCGTTGCGCAGGTCGGACTGCACGGCAGCCTCCCAGCCCTTCTGGCGCTGGTTGAGGAAGACCGGGATGGCGATGGCAGCGAGGATGCCGATGATGATGATGACGACCAGGAGCTCGATGAGGGTGAAGCCCTCATCATCCCGACGGGCACGCAGGCGGTTGAGCATTGTGACTCCTACGAGGACGATGTTCGGGGAGATCCCGGACAGGCACTGGATCGATGCCGCGGCTTCGGATCTTGAAC
>JBDHZV010000142.1:0-6238 GCA_039812125.1 Candidatus Nanopelagicales bacterium | reverse complement strand
TCGCCCCACGACGCCGAGGCTAGGATCGCCCGCGACGCCCCCAGCAGTGAGTCCCCCCGTCTCCTGCTGGGGGCGTCCCCCGACCCCGGACGCCGCGGAGCCTCCGGGGCGCCGTGGGCCCAGCGTGGCGCCCGTGCGCCGGGCAGGTCAGGCGCCTACGCCAGGTGTCCCCCGTGGTCGCCGACAGCGAGGTCGTAGAGCACGCAGGGCTGGCTGCCGACGGTCCACGCGTCGTGTCCCGGCTCGATGACGACCACGTCGCCCACCTCGATGATCGTCTCGGTCCCGTCGTCGCACTCCACGCACATCCGCCCGGACAGGCAGATCGCGGTGTGCTGGTCCATGCACAGCTGCGTGCCCGCGGTGGGGCGGTTGTCGTAGGACCACCGCCACCCGGGCTCGAAGGTGCCGCGCTCCACCCGGACCGCGCCCAGCTCCACCACCTCGACGTGGCCGTGGGGGAACCGGCGCACCTCACCCGCGGTCGCCACGTTCTGCCTGTGCAGGTGACCCATGCCCGCCTCCTCCGACCGACCCGGCACGCGACGCCCCGGTCGCTTCGAGGCTACGCCGGTCGGCGCGGACCCGGGGAGGGGCAGGATGGGACCCATGAAGGTCGCGGACCGAGCCCACGTCCCCCCGTTCGCCGTGATGCAGATCATCGCGGCCGCGAACGCGCGCAGGGCTGCCGGAGCGGACGTGCTCAACCTGGCGGCGGGCGAACCGGCGACCGGCGCCAGCGACGTCGTGCTCCGGCGCGCCGTCGACCAGCTGGGTCGCGGCGGCCTCGGCTACACGGAGGCCACCGGGACACCCGCCCTGCGCGACGCGCTCGCGAGCCACTACCAGCGGCACTACGGGGTGGCCGTGGACCCCGCGCGGATCGCGGTGACGACGGGGTCCTCCGGCGGCTTCCTGCTGGCCTTCCTCGCGGCGTTCGGCGCGGGCGACCGGGTGGCCCTGGCCCGGCCGGGCTACCCCGCGTACGCCAACATCCTGGTGGCCCTGGGCTGCGACGTGGTCGACCTGCCGTGCGGACCTGCGACCCGGTTCCAGCCCACCGTCGAGATGCTCGACGAGGCGCACGCGCGGGAGCCCCTCGACGGCCTGGTCGTCGCGTCGCCGGCCAACCCGACGGGGACGATGCTCGGCCCTGGCGAGCTCGCCGCACTGGCCCACTGGTGCGCCGACCACGGGGTCCGACTGGTCAGCGACGAGATCTACCACGGCATCACGTACACGCCCGTGGCGGGCCGCACGGCAGCGGAGCACGCCGGCACCGGGGCGGTCGTCGTGAACTCGTTCTCCAAGTACTGGGCGATGACGGGCTGGCGGCTGGGATGGCTGGTGCTCCCAGAGGACCTGGCCGGACCTGTCGACGCCCTGGCCGGCAACCTCGCGCTGTGCCCGCCCGCACTGGCCCAGCACGCCGCGCTCGCGGCACTCACCCCCGAGGGGATGGCCGCCGCCCGGGAGAACGTCGCCCGGTACGCCCAGTGCCGGTCCCTGCTGCTGGCGCGCCTGCCCGAGCTGGGGTGGGCCGACGTCGCCCCACCCGACGGCGCCTTCTACCTGTATGCCGACGTGTCGGCCAGCGGCCTGGACAGCGTGACCTGGTGCGCGCGCCTGCTGGACGAGGCCGGGGTGGCCCTCACGCCGGGCACGGACTTCGACCCGGCCGGTGGGCACCGGTACGTCCGGCTGTCGTTCGCGTCCTCGCCGGAGGTCGTGGGGGCGGCGGTGGACCGGATCGTGGCGTGGCAGGCGAGTCTGGACCGCAGTCCCGATCCGACACTGGGGTGATGGACACCCACCGGCAGGGCGAGCCCCTGGTCCTCGCCTACCCGTTCCGCGGACGCTGGCGGGCACGGAACAGCCCCGCGCGCCGGGTCCCCAGCCATGGGTCGACGCTGATGGGGACCACCTACGCGATCGACTTCGTCCCGGTCGACGCAACCGGCCGGTCTGCGCCATGGGGCTGGCGTGCCGCCCTCGCCACGCAGGCCCCGGAGGCATTCGTCGGGTTCGGGGCTCCCATCCTGGCGCCATGCCCGGGCAGGGTGGTCATCGCCCACGACGGCGAGACCGACCACGCGGCACGGCGATCCCCGGTCACGCTCCTGCCGTACCTGCTGGGACAGCCGTCGCGCCTGCGGGCGGGCCCTTCCGCCCTGGCGGGCAACCACGTCGTGATCGCCCTGGCACCGGCGGGCCCCTACGTGCTGCTCGCGCACCTGCGCCGCGGCTGCGTCGCCGTGGCCGTCGGCGATCGCATCGGGGAGGGCGACGTCGTCGGTGCCTGCGGCAACTCCGGGAACAGCACCGAGCCCCACGTCCACGTCCAGGCGACCGACACCACGGACTGGGAACAGGCGCGGGGACTGCCGATCGCATTCCGAGGGGCTGGCGGCCCGGGGCTGCCCGCGGAGTCCGAGATCGTCATCGCGTGAGGCCACACCACCCGCCCGATCGCGGCACCTTCGCTCGCTGCGGTCAGCCGTTCGCGGGCTCGGAGGGCGTCACACGAACGCCCAGACCCGAGCCCTCGGGCCAACTGGGGCTGAAGAACTCGACCGCCTCGATCGTCCAGTCGTCACCGACCGCCGTGAACACACCGGCTCCCTTCGGCACCGCATATCCGGCGTTGGCCACGGCATCGCGGTAGTCGGCGATGACCTCCTCCGCTGGGGAGGCGAACTTGTACTCGATCGCGTAGCCACCGCCGCTCGTGGTGGTCGCGGAGACGAGGACGACATCCTCGGGAAGCGGCACATCGCTGGGGAAGTCCGTGGGCAGCATGGCCGTGGCCGCATCGGTCGCCGACGAGGACGCGGGATCGTCTCCCGGTGAGGACGCGGGCGCCGCCTGACTCGTCGCCGCGGCACTTCCGGTGTCGTTGGTCGCGTCCGAACCGCAGGCCGCCAACGTCGCCAACGCAAGGGCCAGGCAGAACAGGGCAACTGGGCGGGCTGGGCGTGACAGCGTGGATGAGTCCTTCACGTTGGTCCGTCCTCTCGGGAACTGACAGCGTTCGTCGGGACTCCCCGACCACCTTCGGTGCCGTTCGTCACCTGGGAGCGGTGAGTGTAAGCAGAGGCGGGCGCCGGAGGCGCTGCGTCCCTTGGGGTGGCCGATTAGTCCCATTCCCGCGCATCGCAGCCCGTCAGCGATCGCGGCCGTCCGGCGCTCGGTCGCCGGCACGCAACGCCGCCGAAGGGCTGTGACAACGCCTCGGCCCCGGGAGACCTGGTGCGACTGCCCGCGTCACGTGACCTGTCACGTGACCGCGACCTCCAGAGTCGCGGAGGCGGACAAGCCGAAGGCCAGTCCCCGGTTTCCCGGGAACTGGCCTCTGACCTGCTACGACACTGGTAGCGGGGGCAGGATTTGAACCTGCGACCTCTGGGTTATGAGCCCAGCGAGCTACCGAGCTGCTCCACCCCGCGTCGGTGGTCACAGTCTACGCGACTCCGGCCGAACAGGCCAAATCTCAGTCCAGCAGCCGTCGCGCCAACTGGTCCAGGTCGGCCTCGGGATCGCTCGTGACGCCGGTGTGCACCGGCCCGGGCTGGATGACGGCGCTGCGGGGTGCGGTCAACCAGCGGAACCGCCGACCCGGGTCGCCGTGGCCTGCCTCACCGGCGCCCGGATCACCCTGGGCCACGGCCGCGGCCGCCATCAGCGCGCCCCGGATGGCCGGCAGGTCCGCCTGCGACCACAGCGCCAGGACGCAGTCCAGGTCCTCCCGGACGCGCACCCCGAGGTAGCCCGCTGCCTGGCAGTACAGCAGCACGGCGCCGTTGACCTGCTCCCCGCGGTCGACCCGGGGCACGACCCGCAGCACCGCGTACTCGAAGGGCAGCACCGTCACGACCCGGCCTCCCGCCCGATCCCCCGCTCGCGCACCCAGGCTGGAGCCCCGGAGCCGGGTCGGGCGGCGACCCGGTGCCCTTGCGCGTCGCGGGCTGGTCCCGCGGCGACGTCAGCGGTGAGCGCCGGGACCCACACGTCGCGGGCGGCGACCCGGGCCAGGAGGAAGGCGACGTAGGCGGCGCGGACGGCGTCGGGCTCCCCGAACCCGGTGTCCAGCCACTGCTCCGGAACCTCAGCCACCGCGGCCCGGATGACCTCCGGCCAGGGGATCGCGCCCAGTACGGCATCCGCTGCCGCTACGTCGGGGCGGCACTCCAGCAGCGCGTGGTCGGCGACCGGGTACGGCTGGCGGGCGTACCGCTCGACCTGGTCGGGCCGGTCCGGTGCCCACGAGTGGTGGAACGTCAGCGTCGCCCCGTGGTCGATGAGGTACAGCCGCCCGTGCCAGGTGAGCATGTTCGGGTTGCGCCAGGAGCGGTCCCGGTTGCCCACGAGGGCGTCGAGCCACACCACCCTTCCGGCGAATCCGGGGGACGCGGCGGGCATGGGCCCCACGTCCAGCGCCCCGGGCAGGAAGTCGATCCCGAGGTTCAGTCCCGCCGAGGCGCGCAGCAGGTGCTGTACCTCCTCGTCCGGCTCTGCAGGAGCCAGTTGGGCGGGCAGCTCCACGGGAACCCACCGGGGGACGTCCAGGCCAGCGGCCGAGGCGAGCCCGGCGCAGATGACCTCGGCGACCAGCGCCGCGGGGCCCTGCCCGGCACCCCGGAACTTCACCACGTACATCCCGAGGTCGTCGGCCTCCATCAGCCCGGGCAGGGAGCCGCCCTCCCGCAGCGGCGTCACATACCGCGTGGCCATCACCGCGTCCATGGCGCCAGCCTAGGCCCGGCTGGGTGGTGCGCAGTCGGGCGGCGCATCCGCACCCCCGGACTAGGCTCTCGCCCATGACGCACCTGCCCGGCCTGATCCTGCTGCACGGCGTCGGCGACGACGGCTCCTGCTGGGGCCCCTTCGTCCGCTCGCTGGACCTGCCCGGCCTCGAGGTGTCGACCCCCACCGCTGCGGCACACGGGGGGCGCCGGGCCGAGCCCGGTCACTCGGTGGCCGCGACCGACCTGGTCGCCGAGGCCACCGCCGCGACCGCGGACCTCGTGGCCCGCACGGGAGGGCCGGTGGTGATCGGGGGGCACTCGATGGGTGCCGCGACCGCCCTGGCGGTGGCCGCGGCGAGCCCGGAGCTGGCAGCGGGGCTGTTCCTGGAGGACCCGCCGATGTCGGGGCGCATGGCCGACGACTCCGAGCCCGGAGCCTACGAGGACCTCGGGCAGCTGCACGCCTGGTTCACCGGGATGCAGTCGGCGACCTGGGACCAGATCATGGCCGGCGTTCGGCACGACCACCCGTCGTGGGATCCCGCCGAGTACGAGCCCTGGGTGCGCTCCAAGCTGTCCGTCGACGCCGCAGCATTCGCCCAGCCGCAGCCGTTCATCCGCTCGGGCTGGGCGCAGCGGGCCCGGGCGGTCACCTGCCCGGTGGTCGTCGCCGCCGGTCAGCCCCACCTCGGCGGCATCCTCGACCCCGCGTCCGAGGCGGACCTGAGCACCCTGCCCGGGTGGACGCTGGTGCGCCTCGAGACCGGCCATGACGTGCGCCGCGACGCCCCGACGGCAACCCGGGCACTGCTCGTCGACCTCATCGGCGCGGCCTCGACATGACCGCGCAGCCCGAGGTCACGCGGGCGGCGCCGACGGCTTCCCGCCACCCGCGCCCGGCCCTGGGCTACGCGCTCTACCTCGTCGCAGCCGTCCTGTTCGGGGTCAACGGCACCGTCAGCAAGGTGCTGCTGCTCTCCGTCGGGGATGCCGCCCGGGTGTCCCAGCTTCGGGTGACCGCCGCCTTCGTGATCCTGCTCGTCGTGGTCGCGGCGACCCGGCCGGGCACGCTGCGGCTGCACCGGTTCGAGCTGGGGAGGATCGCGGCGTACGGGATCCTCGGGGTGGCCATGACCCAGTGGCTGTACTTCGTGGCGATCACCCGGATGCCCATCGGGATCGCGCTGCTCATCGAGTTCACGGCCCCGCTCATGGTGGTGCTCTGGGTGCGCTACGCGTGGCAGCGCCCCGTTCGCAGCACGGTGTGGCTCGGGTTGGCGCTGGCGCTGGTCGGGCTGGCCCTGGTGGCGCAGGTGTGGACCGGGATGTCGCTGAACCCGCTGGGGGTGCTCGCCGCGTTCGGCGCTGCGGCCGCGCTGGCCCTGTACTACCTGCTCGGGGAGAGCTGCGGCCAGGAGCGCGACCCGGTCTCGCTGACCCTGTGGGGGTTCGGCTTCGCCGCGCTGATGTGGGCAGTCGCGAGGCCCTGGTGG
>JBDHZV010000141.1:0-6444 GCA_039812125.1 Candidatus Nanopelagicales bacterium | reverse complement strand
TGTGACCTTCGCCGGTAGGTGGCGGCCTGCGGCAGCCGATTCCTGGCGGGCTCACTCGACCCCGATGACGAGGGTGCTCGCGGCGGCTTCGACGACGTCGTTGGTGATGGTCTGCAGCTCGTTGATTCTCAGTACGCGTTCGATCTGGGGGAAGAGTCGTTCCAGGAGGCGGAAGTTGCCGCGGGTGATGCGGCTGATCGCGGCGATGGCCTGGGCGTCGGTGAAGTCGTCGGGGTTGAGAGTCTTGCTGAGGGTGCGCCAGTGGCGTTGCAGGACGAAGAGGAGCTCGTCGTTGCTCAGGGGGCGGTACTGGTGGGCGAACCCGACGCGGCTGTAGAACTGGGGGTAGTGGCTGAACTGCTTCTCCAGGCCCGGCATGCCGATGAGGATCAGGGCGATCTGGTCGCGGTCGTAGCGGTCCCGTAGGAGCTCGAGCGCGGTGGGGCTGAGACGTTCGGACTCGTCGACGATGACGAGCTGGACGTAGTTGGTGGTGCGCCGGGCGCCGCCCCGGTCCACAGGGGCGCGGCCCGGGGCTTCAAGGTGCTGCTGGATGCAGATGCTGGTGCGCGTGATGATCCGGTCCAGGTCCTCGCGTAGCAGCCGCGGGGTGGTCAGGACCCCGGGGGTGTAGAGGGCGGTGCGGTTCTTGGCCAGGGCGGCGTAGACCTTGGCGTCGTCGTCGCTGCGTGGGCCCCAGGCGGTGACCAACTCGTGGGCTTGGTCCCAGTGGGCGTAGCGGCGGGCGGAGACCGTCTTGCCGACCCCGGCCGGTCCGAAGCACAGCCCGATGGTGCGCCCTCGCCGGACGGAGTCGGCGAACTCGGTGAAGCGGCGGTGCTCCTTGGTCACGATGAAGCGTTCGCTCACCGTAGGTCCTCCTTGTAGACCTTGAGCTTCACCGGGCCCGAGGCTGGGGTCCGTGGCGGCAGTGGCCTGGCACGGGGGTCGGTTGTGTGGGCGCCGACCATGGCGATCCGCTCGTTGATGCCTCGGCGCAGCGCGCGGCGGCGGGCGTTGCGGGCGGCCTGGACTTCCTTGAGGCTGATCTGGCGCCCGTGGTGGTCCTGGTCGACGGCGGCGCACAGGAACTGGTCGTGGTCGAAGACGCGGATCTCGGTGATGTCTCTGGGGTCGTAGCGGATGACCACGGGGCGCCCGACGAAGCCGGCGAGGGTCGGGGAGACGTAGCGCAGGCCCTGGAAGTGGACGCCGTCGCGGCGCACCGTTCTGGATCGGGCCACGCTGAGCAGCAGCCCGTCCAGAGCCTGGAGGCTGTCGGGGGTGCGTGGCAGCCACCCGTCGGCGATCCACGCCGCCCGCGGCGAGATGCCGAGCTCGCTGTGGGTGCGGTCGTTGTAGTCCAGGACGAACGCCCCGACCACGCCGTCCAGGTCGGCCAAGGACAGGGCCGGCGCCGGCCAGCGCCCGGCACCGTGGTGGAGGTGTCCGGGCAGGGTGGTGAGCAACTCGGTGTTGACGGTTCCAAAGAACCGCTCGACCTTGCCCCGCCCCTGTGGTCGGGCGACGGCGGAGTGGATTAGGCGGATGTGCAGGTCGACGGTGGTGCGGGCCAGGTGGTCGCTGGTGAAGTCCGACCCATGGTCGACGTAGAGCACCTCGGGGATCCCGCACATCGGCCACCGTGGGTCGCTCTTGTGCCAGATCGCCTGCCGTAACGCCAAGGCGGTGTTCATCGTGGCCGGCGCGCCGAAGAAGACCATGTACCCGCAGATCGCGCGCGAGCAGTCGTCCATGACGACGGTCAGCCACGGCCGGGCCGGCTTGCCATCCGTGCCGACGAGCACGATGTCCAGCAGGGTGTGGTCGGCCTGCCACATCGCGTTGGGCCGGTCCGCCGCCCGGCGCACCGCGAGCTCGTACTTGTCCCGGTAGGAGCCTGGTCCCTCAAGGGCGAGGGTGACCATGCCGGGGTCCAGGGCGGTGATGATCGAGCGGACGACGCCGTAGGACGGGACCGGCCAGTCGGCGCCGGCGCAGACCTTCACCACCGTCCGGTGGATCGCGGCGATTGGTGGGCGGGGCCGGGTCAGGCCCAGCCCTTCGATCAGCGTGACGAGTTCCGCCGGCAGACGGTGCCCGCCGACGTCCGCCCGCGGTGTCCGGTCCAGGGCGGCCAGGCCGCCTGCGCGGTAGCGGGCGTGCCAGCGTTCCAGCGTGCGCACACCCAGGCCGTGATGCCGGGCCAGCGCGGCGAGCGGGACCTGGTCCTCGACATGCAGCCGCAGGATCTGCCACCGCCCGCCCGCATCCACGTTGCTACACGGCGCTCGTGGCTCGTCGCGGCGAGGCCGGCGCAGCGGGTGGGCGGTTCAGGGCCCGGTAGATCGTGGTGCGGGAAACCCCGAGCACCTCACCGATCTGGGCGACCGTCATGTCCTTCTGCTCATACATCCGCCGGGCCGCCCGGACCTGGTCGCCGGACAGCGCCGAGGGGCGCCCACCGGTGCGGCCCCGTGCGCGGGCGGCCTCCAGGCCGGCGTTGGTCCGCTCCCGGATCAGGTCGCGCTCGAACTCGGCCAGGGCGGCGAAGACGTGGAAGACCAACCGTCCTCCTGGGGAGGTCGTGTCGATCGTCTCCTGCAGGGACCGGAACCCCACGCCGCGGTCGGATAGGACCTGCAGCTGGTCGATCAGGTGCCGGATCGACCGGCCCAGCCGATCCAGGCGCCACACCACCAGGGTGTCCCCTGGACGCAGCTGGTCGAGCAGCTTGTCCAGCTCGGGGCGCTGCTGCAGCGATCCGGAGATCGTGTCGACGAACACCCGGTAGCACCCCGCCCGATTCAGGGCGTCGATCTGCAACGCCGCGTCCTGATCAGCGGTGGACACGCGCGCGTACCCCAGCAGATGCCCCACCGGTCGAGCGTAGCGAAACTCATCCCCACCGGGAAGTTCCGAACCGTAGATTTCGGCACTGAGTTCCGCTACACGATCCGGGTCGATGTCAGACCTCACCGGAATCTCGACTCCGGTGTAGCGGAAACGTTCGTTTCCGGCGATGGCGTGAGACGGTCGGCGGCAGCGCCTGGTTCGGCTCAGCGCGGAACGGCGGGCGGCCCAGAGCGCCCAGCCGCCGCCAGGTGTAGAACCGGGCGTGTGGCTGAGCTCGGCGGCATGGGGCCGAAGCTGGCCACAGCATCCGGGTCGCGAGCGACAGTGCCGGGTTTGGTGCGGTCAGCACATAGCGCGGCCGGAATGACAGCGGGGGCGTCGAGGGCGCTGGACCGGTCAGGCGCAGCAGGACGTCGGCAAATGGTTGCGGAACAGCCCTGCGGCGATCCGCAGGCTCTCGGCCATGGTCAGGTAGGGCGCCCAGGTGTCTGCGAGGTCGTCGACCGTCATGCCGGTTCTGATGGCGTAGGTCGCGGCGAGCATGATCTCGCCGGCACCGTCGGCGAGGGCGTGCACCCCCAGGACCTTGCCTGTTGTGGCGTCGGCGACGATCTTCACGGCCCCTCGGGTGTCGCGGTTGACCAGGGCGCGCGGGACCTCTGAGAGGTTCAGTACTCGGGACCTGCAGTCGTGGCCGCGCTCGAGGGTCTCCTTCTCGCTCAGCCCGGCCGAGGCGAGCTGGGGGTTGGTGAAGACCACGGTGGGCAGGCCGGTGTAGTCGACCCGCGCCCCAGGACCGTCCGGGCCGGTCAGTGCGTTGGTGGCGGCGGCGCGGCCTGCGGCGGCGGCGACGTAGACGTACTGCGGGGCACCGGACACGTCGCCTGCGGCGTAGACGCGCGGGTTGGTCGTGCGCTGGAACTCATCCGTGACGACGAAACCCCGCTCGTCGACGTCGACGCCGGCTGCGGCGAGCCCCAGCCCGTCGGTGCGGGCCGTGCGACCGGTGGCGATCAGCAGCCGTTCTGCGCGGACGGCAGCACCCGAGGCGGCCCGTACGACGACCTCGCCTCCGTCGACCGAGACGGCGACGGCGTGCTCCTCGAGGACACCGATGCCGTCCTCGGCAAAGACCGCACGCAGGCGTTCGGCCAGCTCCGGCTCGGCCCGGGGGGCCACGCGCCCGACCAGGGACACCCTCGCACCGAGACGGGCCAAGAGCTGCGCCTGCTCGAGCCCGACGTAGCCGCCACCGATCACCACCAGGGACCTCGGCACCTGCTCGAGTTCCATGGCCGTCGTCGACGTCAACCAGTCCACGCTGTCCAGACCCGCCAGCTCGGGCACCGCCGGCGCGGCCCCGGTGGCCACCACGTACGCCTGGGCGCGCAGCGGCTCGCCGTCGACCGCGAGCGTGTCGCGATCGAGGAACCTGGCGTGCCCAGGCACGACCTCGAACGCATAGGCGGCGGCGACGTGGGCGTACTTCGTACTGCGCATGCGCTCGACGAGCTCGTCCTTCTGGTGAACCAGCGCTCGTAGGTCTACGCCACCTGCGGACGTGGGAGCGCCGTCGAAGGGATTGGTCAGGGCGGAGTGTCGGGCGCCGGCGGCCGCCAGGAGCGTCTTGGACGGCACGCAGCCGATGTTCACGCAGGTCCCACCGAGAACGCCGCGCTCGATCAGGACCACGGTGTGCCCAGTCTGCCGAGCGGTGATCGCAGCCGCCATCGCCGCACCACCGGAGCCGACCACCGCCAGGTCCACGTCATAGCCCGCGCTCATGCCAGATCCCTTCGTCGTCGGTCCTGCTCCAGGCGCCAGCCTGGACCTTCTAGCGCACTGGAAGGTCAAGGCCGGTAGGCTCGGCAGCTGGAGGCGATGTGCGTATCGGAGAGCTGGCCCAGGCGAGCGGCACCACGACCAAGACGCTGCGCTACTACGAACAGGCAGGGCTCCTCCCGGCGCCCGAGCGCACCACCACCGGCTACCGCGACTACGAGCCCGCGACCCTCCAGCGACTGAACTTCATCCGCCGTGGTCAGGCCGCCGGCCTGACCCTGGCGCAGATCCGAGAGGTGCTGCACGTACGAGACGCCGGTGCGGCGCCCTGCCACCACGTCCGCCAGCTGCTCGACAGCCGCGTCCACCAGCTCGACCGCCAGATCGCGGACCTTCAGGCGCTGCGCGAGAACGTCACCGAGCTGCGAGACGCCGCCGCCGCACCTGACCCCGGGGCCTGCGACCCGACCGACGTCTGTCGGTACCTCTGAGCCGCGACCGCCGTCCGCGCATCGGCAGCAGGCCAGGGGGCGGCCGAGAACCGTGACCGGCAATCGCCCGCCGACGATGACCTTCTCCGCCGCCACCGGGAACGGCCAACGGCTCTACAGCCCGAAGGCGCCGCCCTCGAGGAGGATGACGATGCCCAGTCCGATCAGGACGAGGGGGAACAGGACGTGTTCCCAGCGTTCGAGGACTTCGGCGATGGGTCGTCGGGTGGCGACGTACCTGGCGGCCAGGACGAGCACGGCGACCAGGGCGAGGAACACGACGGCGTTCGCGGCGGTCGCGGCGGGGCCGACGGTGAGGAAGACCGGGACGTAGACGCCGATGTTGTCGCCGCCGTTGGCGAAGGTGACCGCTGCGACGGTCCAGACGGCGACGGCCTTGCCCGGGTCGTCACCGTCGTCGTCGCGGCCACGCCAGGCCCGCCAGGCGGCGTAGAGGCCCAGGAGCAGGGGTATGAGTCCGAAGTAGGCGATGGCGTCTTCAGGCAGGAAGGCGTTGGCGCCGAGTGCGACCAGGACGGAGGCGATGAGGATGGCGCCGAAGCCGAGGTACTGCCCGGCGATGATCTCGGCGGTGGTGCCTGGGGCGCCGGTGCCGCGGGCGAATAACAGTGAGAGCACGATGATGTCGTCGATGTTGGTCACGAGGAACAGACCGACGGCCTGCAGGACGGCTACGGCCAAGTCCATCGAGGGGCCTTTCGGTTGGTTGCGGTGCGAGGCCCGCGCGCTACTCGCGGCTGTGGCCGGGGCGGCCGATAGATCGGACACAGCAGCCTCCAGAGCCCGACCGGGTCGAACCCACACCCGATAGGCGCTAGCATCGACCCATGCCGATGATCACCGCAAGTCCTGATGTAAGTGGCCGGGCCGAGCTCGCGCCCGCAGGGGCGTTGTTCCGAGGCCTGGGCGACCCGACGCGCCTGGCGCTGGTGCGCCGCCTGGCGAGGGGCGAGGCGCGGGTCGTGGACCTGTGCACCGAGCTGGGCCTGAGCCAGTCCACCGTGTCCTCACACCTGGCCTGCCTGCGGGACTGCGGGTTGGTCGACTACCGCGCGCAGGGACGCGCGTCGGTCTACCACCTGACCCGCCCGGAGCTGATGGACCTTCTCGCTGTGGCCGAGGGCCTGCTGGCCGCGACCGGCAACGCTGTGGCCTTGTGCCCCACCTACGCAAGTCCCACCACCTCTGACCCGATCGCCAAGGAGAGTGCACGATGAGCGACGCCTGCGGCTGCAGCGACGACGAGACCACCCCCGGCGGCGAGGAAGCCGAGGAGCACGAGGCCGAGCGGCTG
>JBDHZV010000140.1:0-6452 GCA_039812125.1 Candidatus Nanopelagicales bacterium | reverse complement strand
GGCTGCCGGTGCACCCGGCCGGTGGGGGTTTGCACTTCCTCCCCGACCAACTCGCCGGCGTCGGACCAGCGCCCCCGGACCCTGGACCCTGGACAGACGCGTGGTGCCCCCTACCGCCGCGTACCGTCCCGGTCAGCGGCGCTGCCTACTGCCGCGAGCTGGGCGCCTTCAGGAGGGCATCGCCGCGCCCAGAAGGACGCGATCGCCAGTCAGTCGGGATTAGGCAGGAGCGTGGGTCATAACCCCCAGAACGGTCCGGTCAGGCCGACGCGGCCGAAGTAGTCGGCCGCCCCGGCGGGGTCGCGGCGGACGTAGCCGCGGTCGAGCCGGCCGGCGTACCAACCCTGGGCGAGGCGCCACAGGGTGGCGAGGTCCATGACGTACCCGCGCTGGTTGCCGGTCGCCGTGAGCCAGGCGTCGACGCAGGTGGTGGAGCAGAACAGCCGTTGGTGGCTGCAGGTGTGCACGACGTCGTCCCAGATTTGGGCTGCTGGGACCAGGAAGTGGGCAACCTCGGGGCCCGGGGGTGGGGCGTCGGTGCCCACGTTCCAGGCCAGTGGCTGGGAGCATGCCGGGCACCGGGTGGCGACGAGCACGGGGTCGTTGACCGGCAGCAGGTGGGGCAGCGCGAAGGAGTCCCACGCGCAGCCGCCCCACCAGAGGGTCTCGGCGCCCATCACGGCGAACCCCAGCGGGATCGCGGCGAACGGGTGCGCCATGACGATCCGGCCCTCGGGGTCCAGGACCACGTGCCGCTGCCGCGCCAGCTCGTGCAGGTCGGCATCGATCTCCGCTGGGGGCAGGCCCAGCTGCTGGGCCAGCACGTCGGGGACCGGGGCCCGTCCGTCGTCGGCGAACGCGTGATAGATCGCCAGCCGCAGGGTCTCGACCTGATCGGTGCGTGCGTTGTCCCGGGTCATGATGGTCGCCTCCGCTCGTGGCCTGGGGATTGGATCGTCCTCTCGAAGCCCAGCGATCTCAAGGGTCAACCTGCCCGGAGGCCCGAGGCCTGGTCAGGGAGCGACTATGGCCTGCAGGATCCCGGTGGCGCCGCGTTCGGCGTCGGACATGGTGTGGGAGACGAAGGGGTAGTTGCCGGCTTCGGGCAGGGTGAGCTCGACGAAGCCGCCCTGTGCGGGGAACAGTCCGAGGACCTGGGAGCCACCGGTTCCGGGGGTCAGGTCGTAGGCGCCCTCCCGGTAGACGGTGTCGAACTGGCCGCCGACGACGTGGAACGCCGAGCCGATGTTTGGTCCGGCGGCCAGGACCCAGATGCGCACCCGGTCGCCCACGCCGACGGTCAGGGGCTGATGGCGGTACTGCATGGGGTAGCCGTTGAAGCTGACCAGGTCGTGCTCACCGGCAGCGATCGCGTCGGCGTCAGCGGTGCCGCCCTGGGGTCCGAGGTAGGACTCGGACTGGACGAGGACGAACTCCTCGTCGACCGGGGCGAGGTCGGGTGGGTCGATGATCACCGCGCCGAACATCCCGTTGGCGATGTGCATGGACATCGGCATCGTCGAGCAGTGGTACATCCAGATTCCCGCCCTGGTGGCGGTGAACCGGTAGAGCAGCTCCTCCCCTGGGGCGATGGTGCGCATCGGGCGGTCGGGGGCCAGGGCGCCGGCGTGGAAGTCGATCGAGTGCCCGATGGAGCCGTCGTTGACCAGGGTGACCAGGAAGGTGTCGCCGACCCGCCCGCGCAGGACGGGTCCCGGTGCGGTCCCGCCGAAGGTCCATCGGGTCTGGCGGATACCCGGGGCCACCTCGGCCTGCGTCTCGGTCACGACCAGGCGGACACGGTGGGTGCGGCTTGTGGATGCCGGGGCCAGGCGTGCGTCGTGGGCGCTGAACCGCCCGGGCTCAGCCATCAGGTCCGGAGTGGGGTGGTCGTCGGATTCCGTGTCGGCGACGTCCCCGCCGTGCTCGGCGTCGTCCGAGTGCTCCCCGGAGGTGCCAAGCCCGGCGGTGGTGTCGCTGATCCCGTCGACCTCGATGGCCAGGACCATGCCCATCTGGCGGTGACCGGCGATGGAGCACCACCCGGCCAGGTCGCGGCCCACGACGGGGATCTCCAGCGTGGCCGACTGACCCGGGGAGAGCCGCGGCGTGCGCTCCCCGGTCTCCAGGACCAGGTCGTGGACGTCGTCGCCGCTGTTGACCACGGTGATCTGCAGGGAGTTCCCGGCGGGCACCCGGAGGGTATCCGGGGTGAAGCGCATCCCCTGGATGGTGACCGTGACCCGGGTGACCTCGCCGGTGGCCGCCACTCCTGCGGAGGCGGGCTCAGCTGTGGCCGCGGCGCCTCCCAGGGCTGCCGGGTCGAGCGCCACCCCGCCGGCCACGGCGATCAGGATGACCGCGAGCCCGAGCGCGATGCCGTGGCTGTGCTGGCCCAGGCCGGGGGCGGTGGCCACGGCGCCCTCCGGGGTCCCCGGGTCCACCCCTGGTGGGGTCTCGCGGGTTCCGGTCACGAGGAGGGCGCCGGTGGTGACCAGCGCTGCGAGCACGGCAACGGAGGCCAGCACCCGGACCGCGCTCGGGCTGGGCAGCACGCACACGGCGAGCCCTAGGTTGACGGTCACCAGGCGGAGGCCGAGTCCCCGGTCGGCGTGGGCGATCCGTTGGCGCATCGCCGCGGGCCCGCCACCGGCCATCACCGGCGACAGGTAGCTCAGGGCACCCAGGAGGACCTGGAGGACCCCGCCCACGACGACCGCGGCTGTCAACGTCCCCATGCTCTGGGTCGCCGTCTCCGCGTCCGGGTTCACCGCGAGCACCAGGGCGAAGGCGGCCAGGGACAGCACGATCCAGGCGACCCCCGCCAGCGTCGACCAGGCGGGGAACGAGGCCGGCGGGCGCTGGCGCATCACGACCGCCATGGGTCCGATCGTCCAGGCGATCCCGACCAGGTATGCGGCGATCCCGGCGACGGCGAGCAGATGGACCGGGGCCAGGACGCCCGCGGCGGTGACCAGGGTGCCCAGGACGAACGCCGGCAGCGCTCGCCGCGCGTTGCGCTCGGCTCCGGGCGCCAGCCGGGTGCGCAGCATCGTGGGCCACAACGTCACAAGCGTTCCCATGATGGGCAGCCCGACCCAGCCCATCAGGTTCACCGATACGTGCGCCAGCAGCAGCTGGCTGTGCAGCGCGGGAGCATGGGACCCGTCTGCGAGGGCCACGCCCAGGGCGATCCCCGGGATCAGCAGGAGCCCTGCGGCCACGTAGGCGCGCACGGTGATCGCGAACCGGCTGGGCAGGGTCCGGCGCATCATCGTGAGCAGGGCCACGACATGGCTGAGCACGGCGGCCGCCAGGACCAGGGCGCCGACAGCCACGGCGGGAGCTGCGTCGAGCAGCACCCCCGCGACGACCGCGAGTGCTCCGGCGTTGACGGCCACCAGGCGCAGCACCTCACCCCGGCGGGACTTGGCTGGCGGTGCCCGCAGCACCGCGACCGTGAAGTGCCAGCTCCAGATGACCAGGGCGTTGGTGACCGCCCCCAGCATCAGCAGGTGCACCATCAGCCAGGTGGAGGCGGGGACCTGCCGATGCGCCAGCGCCACGATCGCTGCGGCAGCCAGCCAGGCCAGGACGACGGTGGAGGTGCGGGCGTGCCACGTGGACCGGTTCATCGGCGCACCACCAGGACCGCCGACAGCGCCACGAAGCCCAGCAGCGCCAGGACGTTGCCCGCCCCGCCGACCTGCCACGCCCACCCGATCCCGCGGATGTCACCGGCAACCCGCAGGATCAGCGAGAGCTGCAGCGCCAGCGTCGCGGCGTAGAGCACCGGGCGGTAGGGCAGCGGTCGGACCAGGACCGCGGGCAGGATGATCGGGGCGTGCGCGAGCACCATGGACATGGCGAAGCCCAGGGTCACCGCGTGAACGACCAGGTCGTAGCCGGGGCCGTCGACCTGCGGGCCGAGCACCACCCAGGATCCGCCGGCGACCGCCAGCCAGCCCATGCCCAGCAGCAGGTTGACCGCCGAGTACCGGGGGAGACCCACCGAGCGCACCGTGCGGGTGGCCACGTCGTGGCGCAGCAGCCACCCCACGAGGGCCAGCAGGGCCAGGCCGAACGCCTCGGTCCCGGGCGTCGGCCAGAGCAGGGCCGCGGCTGCGCCGATCGCGACTGCAGCGCTGATCCCCAGCAGGCCGGTCTGAGCGCCCGGTCCCGGGGCCGCCACGTGGGCCAGCTCGAGGCGCTCGCCGGCGATCGTGAGCACGAGGAAGCCGGCCAGCCAGGGGAACAGGGCACCGGTGGTGACGCCGGTGGTCCACAGCAGCACCCCACCGGTGGCGAGCACGGCGCCCAGCCATTGGATCGCGACCGCCGTGGATGCCGCCCGCCGCCATAGGGCACCGTAGATCCCGACCAGCACCGAGAGTCCGATCAGCTGGACAACCTGCCCGACCTCGATGGGCAGGGCGGTGAGCAGCAGCAGGGAGCCGAACCCGGTGGCCAGTGGCGCGCTGAAGCCCCAGGGCCGGCGCAGTGCCACGGCCCGCTCCAGGGCGATCACGGTGCCGAGGAAGCCGATGAGCATCAGCTGGCCGTGGACCTCGGGCAGGCGCTCGATGGTCACCGGTGCGGGCAGGCCGAGCAGCAGCAGTCCCGCGTCGAGTCCCAGGAGCATGGCGACGCCACCGCCCAGCAGCAGTGCGAGCCGGCCCCGGGGCACCGGGCGGGGCGACGGAGGGCGGCGCGACGTCGGCTGGGGGTGCTCCGCGTCCACGTCTGTGGTGGTCATGATGGCGCCGGTGAGGGAGCGTGGGGCAGGACCAGCCGGCAGGCGTCGGACTCGGCGAACGGCAGCAGGTCGACGCCCGTGTCGTCTCCTCCGAGCTCGGTGAGTGCGCCCGAGATCAGCCCCATGTGGACCTGGCAGATGATCTCGGGGTACTGGCGGGCGACGTCCAGCAGGGGGCACCGAAGCAGCCGCACGCTGTCGCAGTCGGAGGATTCCTGCGGCGCGAACCCGAGGTCGTCGAGGATGGCCAGGACCTCGTGGCGGGCATGGGTGGTGTCCTGAGCGGCTGGGGAAGGCTGGCGATGCCGGTCCTGGGCGATCCGCCGGCCCCAGTCGACCCCCGCGACCCGCGCCTCGTCGGTGGGGGTGGGGCTGGTCCGGATCAGGTGTGCTGCCAGGGCTCCGGCCAGCGCCCCGTACTCGCGGACCCGTGCGTCCGGCTCCGGGTTCTGGGGGTTGGCTCTGTAGTGCCATGCGGGTCGCCCGCGACCGGAGGTGCCCTGCCGGTGGCGCAGTGCCAGGCCGTCCTCGACCAGCGCGTCGAGGTGTCCGCGCACGGTGTTCACGTGCTGGCCGAACACTCCGGCAACTTGCTCCGCAGCGACCGGGTCGGCCTGGGACTGGAGGAACTCAAGGACCCGCGCGCGGGCAGGAGACAGCCCCGGCAGGGCGTCGTCGTGCCGGACGGGACGAGGGCCGTGATTTTCCACAGGAGACACTGTAGTATTTGGCGAACGGTCCAGCCAACACCCAGCCACACCCAGCCACACCCAGCCACAACCGAGGAGTCCACCGTGATCGAGCCCCTGCCCACCCTGCCCCACTCGCACTCCGGCTGCACCTGCGGCGAGGCCCAGGGCCATGACGCGCCGGTGCTGGATGCTCGGGTGATCCCGCACGCCATCCGGCACGCGGCCATCTTCGGGGCGCTGGACTCCCTGCCCAGCGGTGGCGCCCTGGTCCTGGTGGCCCCGCACGATCCGCAGCCCCTGCTCGCCCAGGCCCGCGACCGCTACCCCGAGGGCGTGGCCGTCGAGTACCTGCAGGCCGGTCCCGAGGCGTGGCACATCCGGCTGCAGCGCGCCTGATCGCCGATGTGCTCCTACTGCGGCTGCCGGGCCATCACCATGATCGGTCGGCTGTCCACCGAGCACGTGGCGATCATCAATGCCACCGGTGCCCTGCGCCGCGTCGCCCTCGACGGTGACGGCGCTGGGGCGGCGACCGCTGTCGAGGAGCTCGCGGCCCTGCTCGACCCGCACACGAGGGGCGAGGAGCAGGGCCTGTTCGCCGAGCTGCGCCTCGACGAGGACTTCGCGGACCATGTCGACGCCCTGTGCGCCGAGCACCGGGAGATCGACGCCCGCCTGGCCAGAGTTGCTGATGGTGACCACGCAGAGGTCCAGGAGCTCGAGAACCTGCTGCGCCGCCACATCGACAAGGAGGAGAACGGCATCTTCCCGGCCGCAGCCGTCGCCCTCGACGGGGCAGCGTGGGACCGCATCCAGAAGCGGGCACCGTGAACGTCCCGCGGACCGCACCGACAACTGTGACGGCTACAGTGCGGGCGTCACGGTGAGCGCGCAGGGTGGTGACCCGGCCTGCTGGCTCTCACAGGTGTGCCCCCACTGCGGCCGGATCGACGACGGGTCCGAGGACGGCTGCCCTTCCTGCGCGACCCACACGCCGGGGGCTG
>JBDHZV010000139.1:0-6565 GCA_039812125.1 Candidatus Nanopelagicales bacterium | reverse complement strand
GTCCGTGCGCCGGGTCAGGCCTCTGCCGACACGGCACTGAGCACGCGGACCAGCGACGCCGTCGCCGGCACCAGCAGCGCGTCGACCGTGGCGTGCAGCGGCATGCCCATCACGTGCGGGTCCGGGATGTCGTCGTCGTGCAGGGCTGACTGCGCGGACTCGGCGGGCCGGCGCTGCCAGAACCGCCGGCGCCCGGCCGGCTCCGGATCGGGCTCACCGGCCACCGCCATCCCGCGGGCCGCGTCCAGCTCCTGGACCAGCCACGCCCGGCGGGCCTCGACGTCACCGGTCATCGGGGTCACGAGAGCCCGGGGGTCGCCGTCCGGGAACTGCCCGGCCCACCCGGCGTCACCGGCCGCGGCCTGTCCGCCTGCGGCCAGCACCGCGGCACGGGCCCGCTGCCGACCCGCCTCGACCATCCCGCCGTCCACCAGCCAGTCGGCGATCCGCGCGGCCTGGCGCACGGTGAACGCGCGGCTGCGGGCAGCGGTGTCGAAGCCGACCACGCTGGAGCGGTGCTCCCGCTCGGCGGTCAGCACCAGGTCCGCCCAGCGGACCAGGTCGGCGTCCAGGCGCTGGGCCCCGCCCAGCTCGGTGCGCCCCACCAGCGCGGGGGCGACGTCGCACCACCCGGACCCGGGAACCGCCCAGGTCCCCGCCGACTGGATCTCGATGCCGGCCAGCTCGGGCCGGGCCGCCACCGCGTCGCGCAGCAGGGCCTCACCCGAGCGGGACCGGCAGACATTCGCCGTGCACACGTAGAGGATCCGCACGTCCCGCCTTCCCGCACATCCAGCCCCGTCGTACGGGTATCGGCTAGCGTGACGGCGTGGATGTCGATCCCGCCGTCACGCTGCGGATTCCCGCGGCCTCAGCCTACGTCGTGCTGATCCGTGCTGCCGTCTCGGCGATGTGTGCCCGGCTGGACTTCACGGTCGACCGGATCGAGGACGTCAAGCTCGCCGTCGACGAGTCGGCCGCACTCATCCTGGGCGACGCCGAGCCCGGATCCGCCCTCGATGTCCGATTCACCCCCGACGCGCCGGACGGCCTGCGGGTCGAGCTCTCCGGCCCCACCGTGCACGGCCGCTCATTGGCCCGCGACAGCTTCACGTGGACCGTCCTGACCGCCCTGGTCGACGAGGTCGTGGCCACCGTGGGCTCCGACCGCCGGCTCACCGTGGGCCTGGCCGTGCACCGCACCGAAGCGGTCCGCCCGTGACCACCGGCACCGGCCCCCGTCAGCCCCGCAAGCGGACTGCCGCCAAGCGCGCCGACGTGCCCCGCGCGCGCCGCCCCCGCGACGAGGCCGTCCCCGCCGATCCCACGGCGGACCTCGACCCCACGGCCGCGCCGGGCGCGGCAGCGACGCCGGACGCCCCGGACGAGGACCGCACCGAGGCATTGCCCGGCGACGACACCCAGGACGCCATCGACGCCGCCGCCGCGCTGGAGGCGGCCGCGGCGCAGGCCGGGCCCGCTGGCTCCGTGGCGACCCCCTCCGCCGGCTCGGCGGCGCCAGGCCCGGCTGCCGTCGACCCGGCCGCCGCTCCCAGCGACGCGGACACCGGCGACGCGGACGCCGGCGACACCGCCACCGCGGACAGCCCGATAGCGGAGGCCCGCTGGTCCACCCGCGACCGGGTGCGCGAGCGCGAGCTGCTCGCCCTGCTGGCCACCCTCCCCGAGGACGACCCCGACCGGCTCTCGGCTCGCGACGAGCTCGTGACCATGCACCTGCCGCTGGCGGCCTTCCTGGCCCGCCGGTTCCGCGACCGCGGCGAGCACCTGGACGACCTGACCCAGGTGGCCACCATCGGCCTGCTCAAGGCGGTCGACCGGTTCGAGCCCGGCCGGGGCGTCGAGTTCTCCACGTTCGCGACCCCGACGATGGTCGGCGAGATCAAGCGGCACTTCCGCGACAAGGGGTGGGCGATCCGGGTCCCCCGCCGGCTGCAGGAGCTGCGGCTGTCGATCACCCGGGCGACGGCCGACCTGAGCCAGTCCACCGGGCGCTCCCCCACGGTGGCCGAGCTCGCCGAGCGCCTCGGCGTGACCGAGGACGAGGTCCTGGAGGGACTGGAGTCGGCCCAGGCCTACTCGACGCTGTCGCTGGATGCCTCCTCGTCGGACGGCTCCGACGAGGGCGCCTCGATCGCGGACACCCTCGGCGCCGACGACCCCAGCATCACCGACGTCGACAACCGCGAGACCCTGAGCCCGCTGCTGGCCCGGCTGGCCCCCCGCGAGCGGCGGATCATCCACATGCGGTTCTTCGAGAACATGACCCAGTCGCAGATCGCCGAGCAGGTCGGGGTCTCGCAGATGCACGTGTCCCGGCTGCTGGCCAAGTCCCTGGCGCAGCTGCGCAGCGGGCTGGTCGACGAGACCGCCTGACGGCCGTCAGTGCAGGGCCGCGGGCACCGACGGCCGCAGCGCCAGGACCACCCCGACCACCGCAAGGGCCGCCGACGCGGCGCCCAGGGCGACGTCGACCGCCGGGTCGGCCGCCAGCAGCGGCCAGGCCACGACCAGCGCGAACGCCTGGGCCAGCAGGAATGGCGTGCGGGCCAGCCGGCGCCGCCGGTACAGCCCGAACCACACCAGGCCGAGTCCGACGGCGATGAGCACCCAGATCCCGGCGGTCGCCGCCGCAGCCACCGTGCCTGCGTCCGAGCTGCCCAGCGACAGGCCCACGGCCACTGCCAGCCCCAGCGCCCCGAGCGCCTCCGCCGCGGCGATCACGAGCAGCGGGCGCACCGGGTCGGCCATGGGCACAGGCTACGGCGGCTGTCCGGGCGACGGCCCCACCCCGGGTGGCGGGCACCCGTGTCGCGATGGTTGGGTCGGCTCATGAGGCCGCGCGGACTGCTGATCGCCAATCCGAACGCGACCACCACCTCTGCACGCACCCGCGACGTCATCACCGGGGCACTGACCCACGAGATCGACCTGGACGTGGTCACCACCACGCACCGGGGGCATGCCCAGGAGCTGGCCGCCCAGGCCCGCCACGACGGCGTCGACCTGCTGCTGACCCTCGGGGGCGACGGCACCATCAACGAGGCGGTCAACGGCCTGCTCGCCGCCGGGACGGGCGACGGCCTGCCGATCCTGGCCACCATCCCGGGCGGCGCGGCGAACGTCCTGGCCCGTGCCCTGGGCTTCCCCAACGAGGCGATCGAGGCCACCGGCATGATCCTGGAGTCGCTGCGGACCCGGACCAGCCACGACATCGGCCTCGGGCACGCCCGGTTCACGCCACTGCCCGACGACGAGGGCGCCACGGACGACACGGACGACACAGACGACACCGACGACGACGCCGACGACGACGCCGACGACGCGCACACCGACCACCCGGACCCGGACGGCGACGGCGTCGCGGGCCTGGAGGCGCCCCCCGGGGTCGAGCGGACCCACTGGTTCACCATCAACGCCGGCATCGGCCTGGACGCCGACGTGATCAGCGCCATGGAGGCCCAGCGCGCCAAGGGCCACAGCGCCAGCGGCGGGCGGTACCTGTGGACGGCCCTGCAGGAGTACCTGCGGGACCCGGAGCGCAAGGAGCCGACGCTGCGCATCGAGCGGCCCGGCGTGGAGCCGATCACCGGCATCGCCCTGGCCATCGTGCAGAACACCGCGCCGTGGACCTACCTGGGCCCGGTCCCGATCAACCCCTGCCCCCAGGCCTCGTTCGACCTGGGCCTGGACGTGTTCGCCCCGCACTCGCTCGGCCTGCTGTCGGCCGCCCGGTACGGGGCCCGGATGCTGCGCGGCAGCCGGCTGGGGGCGGTCCCCGGCGGCCTGACGCTGCTGCACGACCAGCCGGAGCTGACCATCCGGGCCGGCAACGCGACGAACCTGCAGGTCGACGGCGACTCGATGGGCCGGGTCCGCTCGGTGGTCCTCACGTCCGTCCCGCACGCCCTGCGGATCGCCGGCTGAGGCCAGCGACAGGCCCAGGTGAGGTATCCCTCAGTAGCACATCGGTGGCGATGGGTAGACCACGAGAGGCCGTTTCACGCTCAGAAATGTGACATACGCGACAGCATGAGCCCCGGGGACGCAGGGCAAAACCCTTGTGGCAGGACGGAACGTCTGCGACCCTTGACGCGGTCAAGCCGGCCCGGGGCACGTCGCCCGGTCCGGGAAGGATACCGAGGGGTCGCAGGGACCGAGAAATCGGCCCTGATGTGCCGTCGGAGCAGTCAGTGAGTCACGCCCTCCTCGGGCAGGGAAAGTTGAGGAACGCATGGACTGGCGCCACAGGGCGGCCTGCCGTGACGAGGACCCGGAGCTGTTCTTCCCCATCGGGAACACGGGTCCTGCCCTGATGCAGATCGAAGAGGCCCGCGCGGTGTGCCACCGCTGCGAGGTCATCGACGAGTGCCTCAAGTGGGCGATCGAGACCGGCCAGGACGCGGGGGTCTGGGGCGGTATGAGCGAGGACGAGCGGCGCGCGCTGAAGCGCCGCAACGCCCGCGCCCGCGCCCGCGCGCACTGACGCCGCCCCCGGCGGGGGCGACGTCACACCACCGACCAGGTCGACCCGGGCGGCAGCGTGCCGTGAGGCACGCGCGCCGTCAGGGGGCCTCGTCGGGCAGCTCGAGCACCACCTCGGTGCGCCGGCCGCTGCGCCGGATCACCAGGGTGCCGCGCAGGTCCTCCCGGACGAGCGTGTCCACGATGCGCAGACCCAGCCGGGGCGACGCGGCGACGTCGAACCCCGCGGGGAACCCGGGGCCGGAGTCGCTGACGACGACGCGCAGGGTCGCCGCACCGCGGTCGGAATGCAGCCTCACCTCGCCGTCGCCGTGCTCCACGGCGTTCGCGAGCAGCTCGGCCAGGGCCATGGACAGCGCAGTCGCGCGCTGCGCGTCCAGGTCGCCGAAGCTGCCGGTGCGCACCAGCTTCCGGCCGTCGACATCCGCGGCCGCGGTCTGGCGCACCATCGCCACGAGGTGATCGGCCACCGCGTCGAACGGGACCACCTCCCCGGTCGCCTGCGCGAGCAGGTCGTGCACCACGGCGATGGCCCCGACCCGGCGCTCCGCCTCGGCCAGGGCGGCCGCGGCCCCCGGCTCGGTGAGCCGGCGGGCCTGCATGCGCAGCAGCGCCGCCACGGTCTGCAGGTTGTTCTTGACCCGGTGGTGGACCTCCCGGATGGTGGCGTCCTTGCTCAGCAGCATCCGCTCCCGGCGCCGCAGCTCGGTGACGTCGCGGACCAGCACCAGCGCACCACCCCGGGTGCGCCCGCCGCTGCGCAGCGGCAGGGAGCGCACGGTCACGTTCGCGGTCTCGCCGCTGAGCTCCACCTCCCCCGGCGCCCGGCCGCCGCAGACCATCGCCACGGTGGCGTCCACAGCCCCGCCGCGCCGGGCGATGCGACCCGACACCTGCGACAGGTGGGAGCCGACCAGGTCGGAGGCCAGCCCCAGCCGCCGGTAGGCCGACGACGCGTTCGGGCTGGCGAACACCACGGTCCCCGAGCTGTCCAGCCGGATCAGCCCGTCACCGACCCGGGGCTCGGCCCCGGTCGAGTCGGTGACCTCCCGGTAGGGGAAGTCACCGGTGCGGATCATGGTGAAGACGTCCTCGGCGGCCTGCAGGTACGCCCGCTCCAGCGACCCGGAGGCCCGGGATGCCGACACCGCGGACCGGGTCAGCGCCGCGATCCAGGGGCCGTTGCGGCTCAGCCCGACCCCGACGGCCTCGCCCTGGGCCGGCAGCAGCGGGTCGGACCTCGCCGCCAGCTGCCCCAGCCCCGGCGCCACCCATGCCCGGTCCAGCTCCGGGCGCCGGCCACGGGGGGTGAACGTGCCCACCAGGTCGTTCGGGTACCGGGTCGCCGCGGTCGTCGGCCGGACCTGCGCGGCGGCCACGTAGCCACCCTGGTTCCACACGGGCAGCCACAGCAGCAGGTCGGTGAAGGCCAGGTCGGCCAGCAGCCCGAGGTCGCGCAGCAGTGCCTCGCAGTGGGCGATCTCGGCCGGTTCGAGATCGGTGCGGTCAGCGGCGATCTCGGCAAGGGTGCGCACAGCCACGCGGCGACCCTAGAGGGACTCGGTCACCTTGGCCATGGTCCGCGGGACGTCCGGATCCAGGCCGCGGGCCAGCGCCATCTCCAGCGCCAGCAGCTGCAGCGGGATGATGTCCACCACGGGGTGCAGCTCCTCGGAGATCCCGGTGGCGCCGAGCGGGAACACTGCGCTGCCCATCCCCGCCGTCTGCGCCCCGCCGAACAGCGTGACGTCGGCCCCCCGCTCGGCCAGCCGCTCCAGCACCGGGCGCATCGCCTCGGCGCCGTGGCCGTCCGGGACGACCGCCAGCACCGGGGAGTCGTGGTCGATCATCGTCAGCGGCCCGTGCAGCAGGTCCGCGCCGGAGTACGCGTGCGCTGCCACCGAGGCGGACTCCATGAGCTTGAGGGCGGCCTCCCGAGCGGTCGGGTAGGAGTAGCCGCGGGCCGTGGTGACCATCCGGTCGGCCAGTCGGAACCTCGCCGCCAGGTCGGCGATCTCGCCGCGGCGCTCGACCATGGCCCGGGCCGCGGACGGGATGC
>JBDHZV010000138.1:0-6660 GCA_039812125.1 Candidatus Nanopelagicales bacterium | reverse complement strand
ACCTGCGGATCGAGGTCCCCCTGCGCTCGGGACTGCGGGCCTGGGTGTACGTGTTCGCGCACGGCTCGTGACCCCGTCGCACCACGGGCGGGATCGGGTCCGGCGCAGCGGGTAGTGCTGCCGGGTGCGGACCTCGCAGGCGGACCGGGAGGAGACCCCTTCCGAGCGCGCCGACCGCAACTACGCCGAGATCGTCCAGGAGCTGCGCGTCGCCCAGACCGGGGTGCAGATCCTGTTCGCGTTCCTGCTCGCCCTGACATTCCAGTCCGCGTTCCCGCGTGACGACCGGACCGCCGGGCTGGTGCTGACCGCGGCCCTGCTGCTGGCCGCGAGCGCGGCCGTGTGCTTCATGGCCCCGGTGATCCACCACCGCCGCACGTTCCGCCAGGGCCGCAAGGAGGCCCTGGTCTGGCACGGCCACTGGATGGCCCTGTCCGGCCTGATCCTGCTCGTCGCGTCCATGGTGCTCTCGGTGTGGCTGGTGATGTCCGTGCTGTGGACGGCACGGGTGGCGTCGGTGACCGCCGGGGTCATGCTGGGGACCATCGTGGTGCTCTGGCTGGTCCTCCCCCCACTGATCGCGCGACCGGGCCGTCGATCGGATGGATGACGGCGGGCAGGGTAGGCGTGTTCCGCGTCGCCGACCCGCGGCGACCCAGGGAGGCAGCCATGTCGCAGCACGCAGGTCCCGACCAGCCCGGTGCCGGACGAGCGGCGCCCCCCACCCCGACCTCGGACGATCCCGGGATGGCGGCGCCGGTCGAGCGCTTCGAGGAGCGCGCCATCGTCAAGCCGGCCCGGACCAGCGCCGCGGCGGCCGTCGGCCTGGCCCTGGGCAGCGCAGCGCTGGTGTGCGTGATCACCGTGGTGCTCAGCCCGGTCGGCCTCGTGCTGGGCGTCGTCGGGCTGCTCCTGGCGATCGTCGGGATCCGCCGCTCCAGCCGGCCGGGCATCACCGGCCGGGGGGTCGCGATCGGGGCTCTGGCCGTGTCCCTGCTCGCGGCGATCCTCGCGGTCCTGCTGCTGCTCGGCGTGAGCACGGTGCTCAACGACCCCGACGTCGCGGACTGGGTCGAGCAGCAGGTGCAGGACTGGCAGGACCGGATGTCCGACAGCACGGTCTCCGTGCCGTAGGCCATGCCCCGGCTGCGCCGATCCAGCCCCCGGAGGGCCGGGTGGACCCGGCATCGCTGGGGCCGCGGGTTCCGGTACCTCGACGAGCACGGTGACCCGGTGCCCCCGGAGGGCCTGGAGCGCTGCCGCGCCCTGCGGATCCCCCCGGCCTGGACCGAGGTGTGGATCTGCCCCTGGCCGAACGGACACCTCCAGGCCACCGGCACCGACGCGGCCGGCCGGCGGCAGTACCTCTACCACCCCGACTGGCGTCGGGCCCGGGACCGCGACAAGTTCCAGCGCGCCCTGGCACTGGGGACGCGACTGCCTGCCGCCCGGGAGCGGGTGGCGCAGGACCTGGCCCTTCCCGGCATGCCCCGGCAGCGAGCCCTCGCTGCCGGATTCCGGATCCTGGACCTCGGGGGCCTGCGGATCGGCACCGAGCGCTACGCCCGCGAGCACGGGACCGTGGGGGTGGCCACGATCCGCCGGGACCACGTGCGGGTTCGTGGCGACCGTGTGCTGCTGACCTTCCCCGGCAAGTCCGGGCGGACCCACGAGGTCGAGCTGCGCGACCCGGCGCTGGCCGCGGCGGTCGCGGTGCTGGTGCGACGGCGCTCCGGGGGGCCCGAGCTCCTCGCGCACCGACGAGCCGGTCGGTGGCGGGACGTGCGCAGCGCAGAGCTGAACGCCTACATCCAGGAGGTGACCGGCGGACCGGGCAGCACCGCCAAGGACTTCCGGACCTGGCTGGGCACCGTGGCCGCGGTCGCCCACCTCGTGGGCAGGCCGGCTGACGAGACCTCACCGCGCCGCGGCCGCTCGGCGACTGCGCGTCGCCGGGCGGTGGCAGCCGCGATGCGCGCCGTCGCCGAGCACCTCGGCAACACCCCCCAGGTGGCCCGGACGGCCTACGTCGACCCCCGGATCGTCGACCGCTACGTCGCGCGCTCGGGCTGGCTGCCCAGCCTGCCGGAGGACCTGCCCCACGGCGAGCCCGGCAACGCCGACCTGCGTGCGTGGGAACCGGTCGTGCTGACGCTGCTGACCGGTCGACCGCGGGGCCGGTGAGGCGTCCCACGCGTCGCGGCAGCCCCGGGTTGTGGCGCCGCCTGACCGGGTGGGCGGGACGCTGGCCGAGCACACGGGGCGCGGTGCGCAGTCGCGGGTGGGGAGGGTGCCGCTGGCAGCCCTCCCCACCCGCGTCCCGCGTCAGTGCACGTGCCCGGCGGCACCGTACGTACCGGCCGCGGGTCCGTCCGGGGTGGGATCCGGCGATCCCGATCCACTGGTCCCGCGAGGGCCTGCCGGGTCGGTGGCGTCCCTGCGCACCTGCTGGGTCACCTCGGTGGCCCGTTCCCGCACCTGCTGGGCGGCGCCGGTTGCCTCCTCCGTGGCGCGGTGGGCGACCTGGCGCGCCGAGTCGGCCAGCGGCTGGGCCGCCTGCTGCACCGGGTCGGAGTCCTTCAGCTGCTGGACCGCCCGCCGCTCCGGCTGGCTGGCCGGGATCAGCGAGGAGGCCATCCAGCCCACCGCGAACGCCACGAGCCCCACCGGGAGTGGGTTGCCCCGGGTGCGCGCGCGCAGTGCCGCCGGCGCCTCGTTGACGGACTCACGCACGTCGCCCGCCGCCGAGCGCGCCCGCTCAGCGCCCTCCTGGGCGGTGCCCATGACGCTGTCGCGGACGCGCTGCACCGTGTCGCCCACGCGGGCGGCGCCGCGCTGTGCGGCAGCCCGGGGGCTCACCTTCTCCTGCAGCGCGTCGATGTCCTCCCGGATGTCCTCCTGGGTGCGCTCGATGTCCGCAGTGATCTGGTCGGGTGTGGAACTGGCCATGTCAACGTCCTCTCATCACGTCGGGGATCTCCCGGATGGACTCGGCGGTCCGCTCCGGGCCGGGGATCATGCGGCGCAGCCGGGCCCGCCCGACGCTGGCCAGCACCGCGGCCACGACCGCCCAGACCACGCCGACCAGGGTGAAGGCCCATCCGATGGTCATCACGTTCTCGAGGGCCTGCACGGCGGCGAACGACAGCAGCACCAGCGCGAGCTGTGCGCCCACCAGGGCACCGGCGAGCATGCCCAGGGCGGAGCCGGCAGCCGTGGCGTCCTCACGAAGCTCGGCCTTGGCCAGGGCCACCTCCTGGCGCAGCAACCGCGACGTGTCCTGGCCGAGGGTGGACACGATCTCCCCGAGCGACTGGCTGCCCGGGTCGACGCGCGGCCCGGCGGTGGTGCCGGCCGGGGCGTCCCGGGTGCTCACCGCTGCTCCTGTGTCGAGCCACCGGGCACCGGCGGGGTCGTGATCCCGCTGATCGGGTACGCGCCGATGGGCTCATCCGGCGCCGTGGCCCGCGGCTGCGGCGGGAGTCCCGCCGCAGCTGCCGAGCCCGCGGCCGGGCCCACGGTTCCCGGCGTCGCACCGACGGCGGTGACGCCCGCTGCGGGGCGGTCGCCCCCCGGCGCCCCGAACCCGGCCTCGTACCGGCGTGGGCCGATGACCGAGCGCTCGTCGCCGTGGTCGCGACCCTCCATCAGGCCGCGGGTGAACCGACCGACGACGACGCCCGCGGCCGCCGACGCCAGCAGGAACGTGCCCGGGCGCCGCCGCGCGAACCGCTCGAGCGATGTCAGCAGGTCGCGCGGCTCGCTCTGGTCGATCCAGCCGGCGAGGTCGCGGGTCCGACCCGCGGCCTGCGCAGCCAGGTCGGCGACCCGGCCGGCCCCGGACGGCTGGACGTCGTCGAGCTCGTCGCCGATCTCCCGGAGCACCTGGGCCAGGCGGCCCTGCTGCTGGCCCACCTGCGCGCGCACCTCGTCGCCGATCCCGTGGGCGGCGCCCCGGGCTTGGCTGGCGACCGTGTCCCCGACCGACCGCGCCGCGTCCATGGCCTCCTCACGGACCTCCTGGACGCTCGGCCGCTCGCCGTGCCGCACGTCGCCGTCACGCTCGGCGGTCAGCCCGCCTGACTGTGCGTGCATGCCGTTCTCCCTTCAGAGTGGGGGTCCCGCCGAAGCCCGTCGGGACCGCATCACGTGGGTACCCGGGGCCGCCGGCGCCATACGGGGAGTCGGGCCGGACGGCCCACCCGGATGGGTCGGGGGGCGCGGGGTAGGCAGTCCCCCGTGATGCCGAGCGACCCACGCCCACCGCTGCTGCCCCCGACGCGCGACCCGGTGTGGGGACCGCCCCTCGGGGGCAGCCTGGTCGCCGATCCGCCACCGGTCACCACCGACGTCGTGATCGTGGGAGCCGGCGCGGTGGGGCTGCTGACCGCGCTGCAGCTGGCCAGGTCCGGTGTGCCCTGCGCCGTGCTCGACGCCGATCATCCGGGTGCGGGCACCACGGGCCGCTCGACCGCGAAGGCCAGCCTGCTGCAGGGCACCCGAGGCTCGGCCCTGCTCGCCCGCCACGGGATGGACACGCTCGCCGGCTACGTCACGGCCAACCGGGCAGGCCAGGAGCTCCTGGCGAGCGTGGCCCACGACGCCACGGCCGTCGCCACCGTCCGGGACGCCTGGACCTACGCGACGGACGACGCCGGGGCCGCCTCGGTGTGGGACGAGGCGGCCGCCCTGCGGGCCGTCGGCCTGCCCGCCCAGGTCGACGCCGCGGACGAGCTGCCGTTCCCGACCACGGCTTCGGTGCGGTTGCCCGACCAGTTGCAGCTGGATCCCCGGGCGCTGGTCGCCCACCTGGTCAGCCGGATCAGATCGCTCGGGGTGCCGGTGGCCTGGCCGCTGCGGGCGGTGGGCCTGGAGTCGGTGGAGGGCGGCCTGGAGGTCCGCACCGTGCCGGGTCCGGGAGCCCAGCCCGCGGCCCCCATCCGGGCGAGATGGGTCGTGCTGGCCACCCTGCTGCCCTTCCCGCTGCGCACCACAGCGTTCGCGGCGACCACCCCGGGGATGTCCTACGCCGTGGTGGGCGAGCCCACCACCGCACCGGCACCGCGTGGCATGTACCTGTCGACCGGGTCCCCCACCCGATCGCTGCGCACGTGCGTGACCCCCGACGGTCGCGAGCTGCTGCTGGTCGGCGGGGAGGGGCACCCGACCGGCCGCGGCCCCGACGCCTCCACGCATGTCCGGGCGCTGGCCGACTGGGCCCGTGAGGCCTTCGGGGTGGTGCACGTCGAGCGCGCCTGGACCGCCCAGGACTACTCCAGCGCGGACCTGCTGCCCCACGTCGGCGCCAGCCCGTTCGGCCCGGAAGGGCTCCTGCTGGCCACCGGCTTCGGCCGCTGGGGGATGACCAACGGGGCTGCCGCGGCCCTGGTCCTGGCAGGGCTGGTGCAGGCGGCGCCGCCGGAGTGGGCCGGGCTGTTCGCACCCCGGATCGCCACCGGCACCACCGGCTGGCGTGACGCCGTCGCCGCCAACCTCCACGTCGGCGCCGAGCTGGCGCGGGGGTGGGTCGGCGACCCGGTCGGCGGGGCCGAGCCGGACGAGGGCCAGGGTGTGGTGCGCCGGGCCCTGCCCCGCCCGACCGCGGTCAGCCTGGTCGCAGGGGTGCGGCGGGAGTGCAGCGCGGTGTGCACGCACCTGGGCGGGATCCTGCGCTGGAACGACCTGGACCGGACCTGGGACTGCCCGCTGCACGGATCCCGCTTCGGCCCCGACGGCGGCGTGGTGGCCGGCCCCGCGACAACCCCGCTCAGCCCGGGCTGATCGCGCGGGCCGCGCTGCCGCGGGCCGCCCAGCCGGGACCGGCCGGGGTGGCTGAGCCCGGCGTGGCGGCGCCCGGCTCCTCGGCCGTCCCGTCGGCCATCGCGTCGGCCGTCCCCTCGGCCATCGCGTCGGCCGTCCCGTCGGCCATCGCGTCGGCCAGCAGCGCCCGGGCGCTGTCGCGCACCAGGTCCACCGCCACATCGGCCACGAACGAGACGTCATGCGGGCAGCGGTCCGGGAACGGCTCCCCCACGCACGGAAGGTTGCACACCGGACAGCGCGTCGTCCACGAGATGTGGACCCGGTGGCGCTGGCGAGTGGCGGGGGCGGCGTTGATGACGTTGCCGAACCAGTACACGGACACGGTGCGGGTGCCGACCGCCTCGGCCAGGTGACGAGGCCCGCTGTCGTTGCCGACCAGCAGCGCCGCGCGGGCCAGCAGGCCCGCCAGCCCCGGCAGGTCGAGCACGCCCGCCAGCGCCACGGCGCCGGGCACTGCGTCGGCCACCCGGGCCACCAGCGCGGCCTCCGGCGCCGACCCCACGACCACGACCCGGGCCCCGGCCGCCGCCAGCCCGTGGGCCACTGTCGCGAACCGCTGGGCCGGCCACCGCCGGCGCGGGTCGGTGGCCCCCGGATGGACCACGACCAGCGCCTCGTCGTCGTCGATCCCCAACCCGCTGAGCACCGACCCGGCGGCCGCCAGGTCCCGGCCGGTCACCTCGAGCACGGGATGGATCCGCACCGGCGTCGCGCCGAGCAGGCCCACCACCTCCAGGTACCGGCCCACCTCGGCCTGCCAGTACTGGTACGGCACGGTCCGGTCCAGGTCGCCGGCGTCCCCAGCGCGCAGCCCGACGGTGAGGGGCGCTCCCAGCC
>JBDHZV010000137.1:0-6712 GCA_039812125.1 Candidatus Nanopelagicales bacterium | reverse complement strand
GGCTCCGGGTGGGGCCGGGAGCCGGGTTGCGCCGGGCGCCGGGTTGGGCCGGCGCTGGCTACGCCGGGTGCTGGCGCAGGTAGGTGGCGAACACGGCACGGAACAGCGGCTCGAGGTCGCCCGCGCCCTCTCGGCTGAACGCCTGTCGCGCGGCCTCGATGGTCTCGATGAACGAGCCCCCGATCTCGCCGAGGGATCCGCCCTCGTCGGCGGTGGCGGCCAGCGCGGGCGTGTGGGCCATCAGGTCGACGAAGAAGCCCACGTCCCGGTGGTGGCGGGCCCGGTCGAACGCCGCGTCGCGCAGCTCCTCGTAGGGCCAGTCCTCGTAGGGCAGGTCGGGCGTGGCGGCGTCATCGGTCATGGGCACACGTTATCCGCTCGGCGGGCCGGGCGGTCACGCACGGGCCGGGCGTCCCGGGTGGTCGGGCGCCTCACGCGTGGGCCCCCGGGGCTCGCGTGCCCGATCCCGCGGCCCCTGCGCCGTCCGGGTCGTCGGGCAGCCGGCAGATGTGCTCCAGCCACAGCGACAGCCCCGCCAGCACCAGTCCCCCGAGGGCGGCCAGCGCCGCGGCGAGCATGCGCTCCCGCGCGGCCGAGGCCGAGGTCTCCTGGATCAGCCGCAGCGCGATCCCGGCGTAGAGGCCGAACACGACCGAGCCGGTGCGGGAGCCGGCCAGCGCCAGCGCTGCGGTCCGGGCCGCGACCAGGGGCGCCATCCGGGGCCGGCCGGGATCAGGTCGGAGGCGCCGGCGCGCCACCAGGGCCCAGGCCAGCATGAACCCGGCCACCACCCAGATCACCAGCACCGCCAGCCACGGGATCACGGGCAGCCGGCCCATCCCATCGATCCAGGAGCCGACCATCCAGCCGAGCAGCACACAGCACGCCCCCAGCACGAGCAGCATGCGCACCGAGGTCGGCCTCACCGCCACCACGCCCCGGATGCCTCGAGGCTGACGTCCTGCTCGGCGAGGTCGCCCGCCCACTGCCGCACCTCACGGGCCGGCCCGTCGCCCACGGCCAGGGGCCACTGCGGCGTGACCTCCGCCCAGGGCATCAGCACGAAGGCCCGCTCGTGGGCGCGCGGATGCGGCAGGGTCAGCTCGGGATCGTCGCTGCGGAGGGCGTCGACAGCCAGCACGTCGACGTCGAGGGTCCGCGGACCCCACCGGACGGTGCGCTCCCGCCCGGCGGCGTCCTCGAGCCGATGGGCCAGCACCAGCACGGCACGGGCCGGCAGCTGGGTGTCCACGACCACGACTGCGTTGCGGTAGTCCGGCTGGGCGGGGCCTCCCACGGGGGCCGTGCGCCACAGCCCGGACACCGCCACGACCTGCACCGCGGGCTCGACCGCCAGCGACCGGACGGCCGCGGCCAGGGTCTCCCGGGCGTCCCCGAGATTCGCCCCCAGGCCCAGCACCGCGCGGCTCATCGTGGCCTCGTGATGCGCACGCAGACGTCGCCGAACGGCACCGGGATCGGCGCCTGGGGCTTGTGGACGGTGACCCGGACGGCCCGCACGCCGGGGAACTCCAGGCAGGCGTCGGCGACCTGCTCGGCCAGTCGCTCGACGAGGTTCACCGGCGGTCCGGTCACGACCCGCACCACTGCCTGGGCGACCTCGCCGTAGTCGACGGTGGCACCCAGGTCGTCGGTCCGGGCCGCGGTCGCGACCGACACGCCCAGCACGACATCCACGACGAACTCCTGGCCGTCCCGGCGCTCGTGCGGGAACACCCCGTGGTGGCCCCGCGCCCGGATGCCCCGCAGCTCGATCCGGTCGAGCCCGGCCAGTGGCCCGCTCATGCCCACTGCCCCGATCGTCCCGACCATGCCCCCGCCACGGCGATCGCGTCGCGGGACCCGCGCACGTCGTGGACCCGGACCGCCCAGGCCCCCGCCGCTGCTGCCAGGGCGGTGATCGCGTCGGTGGCGGCATCACGCTGGTCCACCGGGCGTGGTGCGCCGGACTCCTCGGCGAGCAGCTCGCCGAGGAATCGCTTGCGGCTGGCGCCGACCAGGATCGGTCGGCCCAACGAGCCGAGCTGCGCCAGCCCGCGCAGCAGCTGCCAGTTGTGCGCCGGCCGCTTGGCGAAGCCCAGGCCCGGGTCGATCACGACGCGCGCTGGGTCGACCCCGGCCGCCTCGAGCTCGGCCAGTCGAGCGGCCAGCTCCCGGCGCACGTCGAGGACCACGTCGTCGTACCTGGCCAGGGCGTCCATGCCGACCGAGTGCCCGCGCCAGTGCATCGCGACGTAGGGAACGTCCAGCTCCGCGATCGCCCGGTGCATCCCCGGGTCCGCCAGCCCGCCGGACACATCGTTGACCAGGACGGCGCCGGCCCCGACCGCGGCCCGGGCCACCTCGGCGCGCATCGTGTCGATGCTGGTCGCGATGCCGGACCCGGCCAGCGACCGGATCACCGGCAGGACCCGGGCGAGCTCCTCGGCCACGTCGATGCGCTGCGCTCCGGGCCGGGTGGACTCGCCGCCCACGTCGACGAGGTCTGCGCCGGCGTCGACCTGGGACCGGGCGTGGGCCACCGCCGCCTCGACCTCGACGAACCGGCCCCCGTCGGAGAAGGAGTCGGGCGTGACGTTGAGCACGGCCATCACCAGGGTGCGCTGGCACTGGGCGAGCGCGTCGGGCAGGCCCCGGGGGTGCAGCACGGCTACCCCTTCGAGATCAGGGAGAGGACCTCGGCACGGGTGGCCGGCTCCCGGAGGACCCCGCGCACGGCGCTGGTGACCGTGCGGGCACCGGGCTTGCGCACGCCCCGCATCGACATGCACAGGTGCTCGCACTCGACGACCACGATCACCCCGCGCGGCTCCAGCAGCCGCACCATCGCGTCGGCGACCTGCGTCGTCAGCCGTTCCTGGACCTGGGGCCGCTTGGCGTAGACGTCCACGAGGCGGGCGATCTTGCTCAGCCCGGTGATCCGGCCGTCCCTGCTCGGGACGTAGCCCACGTGCGCCAGGCCGTGGAACGGCACGAGGTGGTGCTCGCAGGTGGAGTAGACCTCGATGTCCTTGACCAGCACCATCTCGTCGTGGCCGATGTCGAAGGTCGTGGTCAGGACGTCGTCGGGCCGTTGCCGCAGGCCGCGGAAGATCTCGGCGAAGCTGCGGGCCACCCGGTCCGGGGTGTCGCGCAGGCCGTCGCGGTCGGGATCCTCGCCGATCGCCAGCAGCAGCTCGCGCACCGCCGCGGCGGCCCGGTCATGGTCGACCGGTGCAGCGACGACCTCGTCCGGCCCGACGGTGTGGACCGGGTCGATGCCGGTGCCGCTCACTGCGGCCCTCCGGCGCCCTCCGGGCCGGGCTGACCCTCGGGCCCGGGCTGCCCCACGGCGCCGCGGCCCCCGGGGGCCTGGTCGGGGGCGAACCCGGCCGACGACGCGGGGGGGTAGGTCGACGGGTGGGCCGCGGCGGGGGGCTGGGAGCCGTTGCCGTTGCTGCCGGCACCGACCGGGGCGGCGACGAACCGCTCCGGGACGTCGACCGGCGGCCGGTCGGACGGGGTACGGCGCTCGGAGCCGGTCCACGCGGGGCGCACGGGGCGCAGCCGCAGCGGCGCGAACACGGCGGCCACCTGCTCCTTGTTCAGCGTCTCCTTCTCCAGCAGGTGGGTCACCAGGGAGTCCAGCACGTCGCGGTTGTCGACGAGGATCTCGAACGCCTCGTTGTGGGCGTGGTCGATGAGGGTGCGGACCTCCTCGTCGATGGCCGCCGCGACGTCCTCGCTGTAGTCGCGCACGTGGCCCATGTCGCGGCCGAGGAAGACCTCGCCGTTCTCCTTGCCGTACCGGATCGCGCCCAGCCGCTCGGTCATGCCGAACTGGGTGACCATCGCCCGGGCCACGGCCGTGGCCTTCTCGATGTCGTTGGCGGCACCGGTCGTCGGGTCGTGGAACACGAGCTCCTCTGCGGCTCGCCCGCCGAGCATGTACGCGAGCTGGTTGAGCATCTCGCTGCGGGTGGTCGAGTACTTGTCCTGGTCGGGCAGGACCATCGTGTAGCCCAGCGCGCGACCCCGGGGCAGGATCGTGATCTTGTGGACCGGGTCGTTGCCGGGCAGGGCCGCAGCCACCAGGGCGTGGCCGCCCTCGTGGTAGGCCGTGATGAGCTTCTCGCGGTCGTCCATGACCCGGGTACGCTTCTGCGGGCCGGCGATGACCCGGTCGATGGCCTCGTCGAGGGCACGGTTGTCGATCAGGGCCGCGCCCGAGCGCGCCGTCAGCAGCGCAGCCTCGTTGAGCACGTTGGCCAGGTCGGCGCCGGTGAACCCGGGGGTCCGCTTGGCCACGGCCAGCAGGTCGACCTCCGGGGCCATCGGCTTGCCCCGGGAGTGCACCTGCAGCACCGCCAGCCGGCCGTTGAGGTCCGGCGGGGAGACCTGGATCTGGCGGTCGAACCGGCCGGGGCGCAGCAGGGCCGGGTCCAGGATGTCCGGGCGGTTGGTCGCTGCGATGAGGATCACCCCACCGGCCACGTCGAACCCGTCCATCTCGACCAGCAGCTGGTTGAGCGTCTGCTCGCGCTCGTCGTGGCCACCGCCCAGGCCGGCACCGCGGTGGCGGCCGACGGCGTCGATCTCGTCGACGAAGATGATCGCGGGGGCGTTGGTCTTGGCCTGCTCGAACAGGTCGCGGACCCGGGAGGCGCCGACGCCGACGAACATCTCCACGAAGTCCGAGCCCGAGATCGAGAAGAACGGCACCCCGGCCTCGCCCGCCACGGCGCGGGCCAGCAGGGTCTTGCCGGTGCCGGGCGGGCCGTACAGCAGCACGCCCTTGGGGATCTTGGCTCCGACGGCCTGGAACCGGGCCGGGTCCTGGAGGAACTCCTTGATCTCGCCGAGCTCCTCGACGGCCTCCTCGGCCCCGGCCACGTCGGCGAACGTCGTCTTGGGCATGTCCTTGCTCACGGCCTTCGCCCGGGACTTGCCGAAGGACATGACCCGGGAGCCGCCCCCCATCTGGTTCATGAAGAAGAACAGCAGCAGCAGGACGAGGAAGACCGGCAGCAGCGACACGAGCAGGGTGACCAGGAAGCTCTGCTTCGGGACCTGCACGTTGTACGAGTCGAGCTTGCCGGCGTCGACCGATGCCTGCAGCTCGCGCTGCAGGTCGATGCCCTGGCCGTCGATGTACTCGGCGAACTTCTTGCTGCCGTCGGACAGGGTCACCTCGATGCGCTGGTCGACATCGACGAGCAGGGCCTCGGTGACCTCACCCTTGTCGATCGCCGTCACGACCTGGCTGGTGTCGATCTGGCGGGGGCCGGTGAAGTCGTTCATCAGGCTGCTGCCCACGAGCAGCAGCACGGTGGCGATGAGGATCCAGAAGATCGGACCGCGTAGGTAGCGCTTCACATCCATCCCTGCCCGGGTCGAACCCGTCCACGTCGCAGCCGTCGGGCCCCGCCCCACGGTGACCCCCGGACGCACGCCCGAGGGCTCTCACCGTACAACGTCGCCCCGGCAACCGCGCCGGGGTTCGCACAGGGCGAATCGGGGCTCAGCTGTACACGTGGGGGGCCAGGGTGCCCACGCAGCGCAGGTTCCGGTACTTCTCGGCGTAGTCCAGGCCGTAGCCCACGACGAACTCGTTGGGGATGTCGAAGCCCACGTACCGCGGGGCCAGGTCCACCTTGAGGGCCTCGGGCTTGCGCAGCAGCGTGCACACCTCGACCGAGGCCGCGCCCCGGGCCGTGAGGTTGCGCATGAGCCAGGACAGGGTCAGGCCGGAGTCGATGATGTCCTCGACGATCAGCACGTGCCGGCCGGTGACGTCGGCGTCCAGGTCCTTGAGGATCCGCACCACCCCTGAGGACTTGGTCGCCGTTCCGTAGCTGGAGACCGCCATCCAGTCCATCTGCAGGTGGATGCTCAGCGTCCGGGCCAGGTCGGCCATCACCATGACCGCGCCCTTCAGCACGCCCACGAGCAGCACGTCCCGGTCGGCGTAGTCCTCGTCGATCTGGGCGGCCAGCTCGCACAGCCGCGCCTGGAGGGCCTCCTCGGAGATGAGGACCCGCTCGATGTCCGACCCCAGGTGATCTGCGTCCACGGGCGTCAGGCTCTCACAACCACGCGGTCGCCATCCCGGCGGGCTCGCCTCGCCCCGGGCAGCGCCACCTCGGCGCGCCCGCCGGGGCCGGCGGCCAGGGCCAGCACCCGGTCGACGTGCTCGCAGGTCAGGTCCCCGGCGGGGCAGCCGGCGGCCAGCAGGTGCTGGCGCACCAGCCGCGACGCCAGCGCCTCGGGAAGGTCGACCAGCTCGGCAGCCAGCAGGCCCTCCCCCACCGGGTGCTGCTGCCACCGCGAGGCGGCCCACGCGTCCAGGGCGTCGGCGTCGGCCCGGGCCAGCCGTGCGGTACGGGCCAGCGCTCCCACCACGCCTGGACCCAGCGCCGCCACCAGCCCGGGCAGCACGTCGCGGCGCACCCGGGTCCGGGCGAACCCGGGGTCGTGGTTCTGCGGGTCGGTCCAGGGCGCCAGGGCCGGGTCGGCAGCGGCGGCCTCCTGCGCGGCTGCCGCCACCCACGCACGCGGCAGGTCCAGCAGCGGCCGCCGGTACAGCCCGGCCCGGGCTGGCATCCCGGCCAGCGACCGGGTCCCGGAGCCACGGGCCAGGGCCAGCAGCACGGTCTCGGCCTGGTCGTCGCGGGTGTGGCCCAGCAGCACCGCCGCCGCGGCCGGCGGCCCC
>JBDHZV010000136.1:0-6818 GCA_039812125.1 Candidatus Nanopelagicales bacterium | reverse complement strand
GAGGTGCCCGGAGGGGCGCTGCTCGTGGTCCTCGGGGTCCTGCTCGGCCCGATGGGCGTGACCCTGCTGGACTGAACCGGCCCGCGCCGGTCATCGGCGCCGCGTCGCCTCGAGTGCGTCGAGCAGGCCCGGCAGGTCGACCACCGCGATCCGCACCGCGGAGTCGCTGCACCCGTAGGGCAGCACGAGCAGGTCCCGGTGCCGCAGGGCGCCGCACGAGTACACCACGTTGGGGACGTAGCCGGTTCGCTCCTCGTCGTCGGCGACGAGCAGCGGCTCCGGCAGGACGCCGCGCACCCGCCGTGGATCGTCGAGGTCGAGCAGCACCGCCCCCAGGACGTAGCGCCGCAGCGGTCCCACACCATGCGTGAGCACCAGCCAGCCACGCGGGGTCTCGATCGGTGCCCCGCAGTTGCCCAGCTGCACGAGGTCCCAGGCCAGTCCCGGTTGCTGCACCGTCCCCACCGGCTCCCAGCGGTGGCCGGTCGAGGCCGCCAGCGTGATGGACTCCCGGTCGAACCGGGACAGCGCCAGGTCCTGGCCCGCCACCGGTCGGGGAAACAGCGCCAGGCCCTTGTTCTGGGCCGCCGCCCCGGCCAGCTGGCTCATGTGGAACGTCACGAAGTCGGCCGTGCGCACCAGCTGGGGAGCCACGCGGGTGCCGCTGTAGGCGGTGTACGTGCCGCGGTACTCGGCGACCCCGTCGGAGTCGACATGGCGCACCATGCGCACGTCCTCGATGCCGTGGCTCTCGGCCGGGCCGCTGGGGTGGATCACCCGGGCGCTGAGCTGCGAGTCCGGCGGGAACGTGACCGAGTAGGTGCTGTCGGCCATCCACTCGAACCGCTCCACCGTGCCCAGGACGGGTCCGCGGGTGGCGGTCTGGGTCTGCAGGGCCGCCAGGGCCTCGTCGAGCTGGGCCCGGTCGAACCGGTCGGGCAGCCGGTCCAGCACGAACTGCGCACTCTCCCCGTCGGGACGGCGCCGGCCGTAGTGCTGGACGAAGACCTCCTTGGCGTAGACCGTCGGGATCCGGGTCGGCAGCACGGTCGGGGCGCGGGCGGGGTCGACGTCGACCCGGCCGTCCCGGTCGACGGTGCCCGAGCGCAGCTCGAGGCTGGAGATGTGGCCCTCCCCCACTGCCCGCAGCGTCAGCACGAACCGCAGCGCGCCGGCTGCCAGTCCGCCCTGGTCCGGGTGGGGCACCATCGAGGGGTTGAACAGCGCCGCCGCCTCCACGGCGTACTCCATGGTGAAGAACGCCCCCACGAGCAGGCGGCGGGCCGCCGTCAGCGACTCCGGGGAGTCCAGTCGCGGCGCCACCTCCTCGAACCGCGCCGCCAGGACCGCCTCGAGGTCGTGGTGCCGGCCGGCGAAGGCAGCCAGGGTGTCGGCCAGCGACTGCTCGACCTGCGACTCGGACAGCCGCAGGATCCGCGCCAGGACCGGTGTGGCGCGGGAGTCGCCGCGGATGAGCACCTCCTGGCCGGGCAGGAACAGCTTCGTGATCACGCGGGACGGGTCCGGACGCAGGACCACCTCGGTGCGCCGCAGCAGCGGTCGCCCGGTCGGCTCAGCCCACGAGGTCACGACGCGCTCCCGCGGGCCGCCCGGCGCGGTGGGCCAGCTGCAGGGTGGCCAGAGCGGCCAGGGTGGACTCGGCGCCCCGGTTCAGGTTCGGACCCTCCGGGGTCAGCCCATCGAACCCCGCACCCGTCGTGGCGTCGTACAGCGGGACGCCGCCGTCGTTGTCGCCGAGGAACCAGGCCGCGGCCATCGCGACCACGTCGAGCCAGTGGGACTGCCCGGTGGCCCCGTGGGCCCGCCAGGCCGCCTCGGCCAGGGCAGCGACCTCGATCCCCTGCTGGTCGTACCCGGGACGCGGCTGCCCGACCTGCCACCCCCGCACCGGGACCGGCGACAGGTGACCCCCGACCAGCTGAACCTCCACCAGCCAGGTCAGGGCGGCCAGTCCACCCGCAACGGCCTCCTCGTCGTCGAGGGCCACGCCGATGGCGATCAGCGCCTCCGGCAGGACGGCGTTGGCGTAGGTGAGGCGTGGTTCCGGCCACGGCCAGACGGGATCCGCCCAGGGCAGCCCGGCCGCGCGGAGCACGTCGCGCAGCAGGGCACCGGCGGTGGGGTCGGGACCCAGTGCCGCGACCAGCTCGGCGGCGCCGATCGCCGCGTAGGCGCTGGACCGGCGATGCACGCAGCGCTGCCCGAGTGCCCGACGGGCGGCCTCGGCGGCGCGGGACCGGTCCTGGCCGGGCAGGGCGCCGGCCGCGACACCCAGCGCCCAGCAGGCCCGTCCCCAGTGGTCCCCGGTGCTCGCCGGCTCCCGCCATCGGCCGTCGGCCCGGCGCCGGTTGCGGAACCGCCCGCGGGCGTCCTGCGCGGCCAGGGTGAAGGACAGGTACGCCGCAACCAGCAGCTCGCGGGTGGCGTCCCCGTCGGGCTGGCGCGCGACGACGACGAGGCCGCGCGCCAGTGCAGGCCCGGGGCCAGGGCCGCAGCGGAGGCCGCCATCGCGGCGGCGCGGGCCGGATCGGCCAGCACGCAGCGCAGGGCCGACTGGAGGGCCACCGGGTCGCGCTGCGGCACCACGAGACCGGCGCCGTCGGCGAGCAGCTCCATCGCGTGCGGGAACGCCGTGGCCACGACCGGCCTGCCTGCCACCACGGCCTCCACCAGGACCCCCGAGGTGACCTGCTCGCGCGAGTCGTAGGGCAGCAGCACGACATCGGCGCTGCGCACCACTGCACGCAGCGCCGGGCCGTCGAGGTACCGGGCGTCGAAGCGGACCATGGCGTCCACGCCACGGCCACGGGCCCGGGCCTGCAGGCCCTCCCGGTAGGACTCCCCGTCCCGGCGCAGCACCTGCGGGTGGGTCTGCCCGACCACGCGGTACACCGGCGGGGGCGCCAGGTCCCGCAGGCCGGCGAGCGCGTCGATCGCCCACTCGATCCCCTTGCCGGGGCCGAGGAGCCCCCAGGTCAGGATCGTGGCCGCAGCCCCCGGCAGCCGGTCGCCGGGCTGCGGCGGGTTGGGCGCCGCGCCGTGCGGGATGACGTGGACGCGATCGGGGGGCACCCCCCACAGCCGGACCATGCGGTCGCGCGCGGTGCGGGTCATCGTCACGACTGCTGCCGACCCACTGGCCAGGCGGGCGAGCACCGTGCGCTGGTGGTCCGACGGCCGGGCCAGCACGGTGTGCAGGACGCTGATCACGGGAACCCGCAGCCGGCGCACCACGTCCAGCACGTCAGCGCCGTCCCGTCCGCCGTAGATGCCGTACTCGTGCTGCAGCAGGACCGCGTCCGAGCCGTTCAGCACGGCGGCCGCGCGCGCCGCGGACCCGCGCTGGCCCCGCACCAGCTGGTGCACCACCTCGGCCGGAGCGCTCGGCCCCACCGCGTCGACGACGCTCACGACGTCGACGGCGACGTCGTTGCGGGCCGTCAGCTCCGCCACGAGCGACCGGCTGAAGGTGGCCAGCCCGCATGCGGTCGGCGGGTAGGTGGACAGGAATCCGATCCGCAGGCTCACCGTGCGAGGCACCTCCTGGCCGGGCTGTCCGGCCCTCGACGACAGTCGGGTGGGCGCGAGGGCGGACCGGCGACCGGGCCCCCGGCAGCGGGACTACGTCAGGACGCTGACCCCCCCGGGGCCGATCAGCAGGCCCACGACGATCAGCACGATGCCCCACAGCAGGGCTCCCCGGATGGCGGCGACGATGCCGGACACGACCAGGACGACGGCGAGGATCCACAGCACGAGTTCCATGGCTCACCCCTACCCCCCGGTCCGGCGTTCAGACCGGGACTCGGGATCCCGGCGGTCCGGGTCGCCGGCCGCCGGCGGCGCCCCTGCGACGGGCCCGGGGCGTGGGCCCCGTCGCGGCACGGCCTGTGGGGGCACGTCGGGCGGGAGGTCCGGCACGTCCGCGGGCTCCAGGCTCGCCTGCTGCGGCGTGTCGGCACCCTGCTCGTGCTGGCGCTCCAGCTGTCGGCCGGGGTCGTGCTCGTCGTCCAACCGGGCGGGGCCGTAGATGCCGACCAGCACGTGCCGCACCCGGTACCCGAGCTCGCCCCACCACCCATGTCGTCGGTTCATCTGCGCGACCTCCTCGGCTCGTCGACGACCTCGACCTCCACCTCGATGTTGTGCGCCTGCTTCTCGCGCTCCGGGTAGGCGGAGTAGGCCCGCACGTCGGCCGAGGTCTCGGCCCCCGCGCGCAGCACCGAGCGCAGGCTGCGCGGCCACAGCCGCTGGCCCAGCACGAGGTTGAGCTCCATGCAGTACAGGCAGACCTGGGCCAGGGTGAAGAACCAGAACAGCAGGGTGACGACGAGGGCGAACGACCCATAGGTGGCCTGCGCTCCCTGCATGCGCTGGGTCAGCACCGTGGTGGCCACCGCCTGCGCGACGGACCATCCGAGGGCCGCCAGGGCAGCCCCCGGCAGCTCGCCGCGCCAGGTCGTCGCCGCCGCAGTGGCCCGCCGGAAGGCCAGGCAGATCAGCCCGGTGTTCAGCGCCCACGCGAGCAGCCAGGCCAGGACCCCGGCCACGGGACCGCCGACGGCGCGGCCGGCAACGCCCTGCAGCACCGTGGTCAGCGGCAGCCCCACGCCCACGATGACCAGCAGCGTGATGCTGCGCCCCAGCCTCGCCAGGAACCCCGGACGCTCAGTCTTCGGGACCTCGTGGACGACGTTCGCCGCGTCCTGCATGCCCTGGGCGACGCCCATGCCGCTCCACAGCGCCACCAGCAGGCTGACCACCAGGGCTGGGCCGGACACGTCGACCGGGCTGACGCTGCTCGAGCCCGACCCGATCGACAGGAAGCTGCCCGCGGCGGTGGAGACGACCTGCTCGGCCAGCTCCGGACGGTCCGCGAGCACCCGGGTCAGCACGGTGGCCAGCACGACCAGCAGCGGGAACACCGAGATGAACGCGTAGTACGAGATGAGCGCCGCGAGCTTGCCCGCGTCGTCCTCGGAGAACTTCTTGGCCACGGCCAGCGGCACGGCCACCACGGGCGTGCGCTGCTGGAGGTCGTCGGCCCGGTCCAGGACGGACGACAGCCCGCTGGCCGGGCCCGTCGCGGGTGCGTCCGGGGCTGCGTCGCGGTGCTCCACCATGGCCGACCAGTACCCGGCTCGCGCCGGCCCATCCCGGGACCCCCGCTGCGGCGGTTCCCCGTGGGCAGGTATCACGGCTGGTCGACGTCGGTCCGGATGCTGTCGCATCCCGCGACCCCGGATTGGAGGACCACCATGAAGAAGGCAACCAGGCGGGCCACCCGGCTCACCGCAGCCGCGCTGGGCGCGGTGCTGGTCGGCGGGCAGGCCGTCGCCCTGTCCGCAGGGGCGACCGCCGCCACGCCCTCGTACGCCAAGCTGTCCATCACGGCCTCGTCCGAGCACCCCGGCTACTACAACGTCGTGGTGTCCGGGCACTTCACCAGCAACGCGTTCGCCACCACGGTGGGCATGCGCCTCAAGGGCGACGACCCGTGGTTCAACGACGACCTGGGGGTGTCGGCCACGGGCACCGCCTACTACGGCGACTTCTCGCTGTACGCGCTGGTCTGGCACGGCACCCTCAACGAGGACTGGGAGGGCCGCGACGAGATCTTCGCCTCCGTGTCCTCCTCGTCTGGGTGGCGCGCGGACACCCCGAACGTCAACGGCTACTACTGAGCCCCGCCGGGCGGCTACCCGCCGATCACCGTGAAGGCCGCGGCGGTCGCCGCCGACAGGGGGTCGTTCCCCGCGGCCCGGCGCGCGGCCAGCAGCAGCTCGTCGGGCCGCCCCCCACCAGCAAGGCCCTCGTGCAGGTCGACCATCAGCGGCACCGTGGCCCCGTCGTTGACCTCCGTGACGGTGCACACCACCCCGGCGCTGCCCCCGGCCAGCAGCGCGGTGGCCAGGCCGAGCAGCTCGTTGGCCCCGACCGGTGCCATCACCCCGGAGTCGCACGCCGAGAGCACCACCCGGTGCGGGGCACGGTCGAGCCGCTCCACGTCGTGAACCGTCAGCGGGCCGTCGGCCAGGGCGAGGCTGGAGAACGTGGGGCTGTCGGCCCGGTACCTGCCGTGGGCCGCCACGTGCGCCACGCTCGCCCCGTCGAGGGCCGCCAGGGCCCGCTCGACGGTGGCCTGGGGGCCGACGAGGACCTCGGGGGCACGCAGGCGGGTGGCCAGGGCGGCGACCTCCGCCCCGCCCGAGGGCAGGTCCGGGCCGGCGACCAGCACCGTGCGCCCCGGGACGGGCGCGACCAGGGCAGCCGCCCGCAGCCAGGTCAGCGCCGAGGGGACGGCACTGACCGCGCGGACGCCGAGCACCGGGGCCAGCCCCCACGGGGTGTGGTGCAGCGATCCCGGCGGGGAGACGATGACCGGGCCGTCGCCGAGCTGCCCGGCCACCGGTCCCAGCACCGCGCGCTGCAGCCCGTCGGCGGCCTCAGCCACCGGGGCCGGGCGGCCCCGCGCGGCCTGCCGCAGCGCGAACCGGGCCCGTTCGACCGCACGAGCGGCGGCATCGGCGCTGCCCACGACGACGTGGCGGACCACCCGCCGCCGCACCACGAGCGCGTGCAGCACGGCGTCGACGACGACCAGCTCCACCAGGGTGCGATCCCCCAGCGCGTCGATCAGCTCGTCGAGGTCGAACCGCCTGTCGCGGGCGCCGCCTCCGGCCAGGTGCAGCCGGCGGCGGCGGACCGAGCGCTCCAGGGCTGCCTGCTCGGAGCGCAGCCGGTCCAGGGCGACGGCGGGCAGGCCACCCGCCCGGGCCTCCGCCAGGCGCCGGTCG
>JBDHZV010000135.1:0-6868 GCA_039812125.1 Candidatus Nanopelagicales bacterium | reverse complement strand
GGGTGGGCGCAGTGGCACGGACTGGTGACCCTCGAGGTGACCGGGCAGCTGGCGTGGGTCTACCCGGATGCGACCCCGTTCTTCGCCCAGCGCATGCAGGCCTGGGTCGACGGGTTCACCGGTGACGCGGCTGACCGGCCCAGCGCCCCTGGTGGGCTCCCCCACTGATCGCGGCCACCCCCGCCCGCCGCGGGCTCAGCTGGCCGCGGGGTCACTGGCCGAGCGGTCAGCCGGCCGCGGGGTCGCCGACAGCATCCACCACGGTGTCCAGCACTGCTCCGGCCAGCGCCGGGGCCAGCGCGTCGCCTCGTCGGTCCACCAGGTAGAACACGTCGACGACCTCCGATCCGAGGGTGGACACCCGCGCCGCCGCGATGTCGGTCCCGGTGGACGCGATGGCCATGCCCACGCGGTGCAGCAGGCCGGGTGCGTCGTGGGCGCGCACCTCGAGCACGGTCGCCCGGCTGGACGCCCCCTCGATGATGTCGACCCGGGCCGGCTGCGGCTCCGGGGCGTCCGGGCGGCGCATCGCCTCGTCCCGCTTGGCCAGGCGGGCGGCCACGTCCAGCTGCCCGGAGATGGCCCGACGGATGTCCTCGCGCAGCCGGTCGACCGCGGGCGGGTCGCCGTACAGCGGGCTGACGCTCCACACCTCGACCGCACGGTCACCGACCGTCGCGGTGACCGCGGAGCGGACCTCCAGCCGGTGCATCGACAGCACGCCGGCGACCAGGCCGAGCAGGCCGACCCGGTCAGGGGCGCCGACCGTGACGTCGTAGCCGGACTCGGTCTCCTGCAGCAGCACGCGAACGCCCTCGCCGCCCGCCATGCTCAGCTGGTCCTCGGTCAGACGCGGCTCGACCGGGATGGCCTCGCCGGCCAGCTCGCCCCGGGCCCGGGCGACGAGGTCGGCCACCAGCGAGCGCTTCCACGCCGTCCAGGCCAGCGGACCGGTGGCCAGCGCGTCAGCCTCAGTGAGGGCGGCCAGCAGCTCGAGCATCTGCACGTCGCCCACCGCCTGGACCACGGCGGCCACGGTTGCCGGGTCGTCGAGGTCACGCCGGGTCGCGGTGTCGGGCAGCAGGAGGTGGTAGCGGCACATCTGGACCAGGACCGCGGAGTCGGCCTCGTCGAACCCCAGCTCGGGGGCGATCTCGGCCACCAGCTCGACGCCCACATCCGTGTGGTCCCGGCCGGGTCGGGCCTTGCCGATGTCGTGCAGCAGGGCACCCACCAGCAGCAGGTCGGGGCGCGACACCCGACGGGCGAACTCGGTGGCCTTGACCGAGGCCTCCAGCAGGTGCCGGTCGACGGTGTACCGGTGCACCGGGTTGTGCTGGGGCGCCGATCGCACGACCTCCCAGTGCGGGATCAGCGCGGAGATGATCCCCGCCTGGTCCAGCGCCTCCCACACCGGCACCGCGTTGCGCCCGGCACCCAGCAGCGACACCAGGGCATCACGGGCCGGACGCGGCCACGGGACCGGCATGGGTGCCGACTCCGCCGCCAGCCGGCTCACCGCGTGCCGCCCCAGCAGCACCCCCGCCTGCGCGGCCGCAGCAGCCGCCCGCAGCACCAGGACGGGGTCCCGGTCGGGCCGGGCGTCGACGGCCAGCACAGCCTCGCCGTCCTGCAGCACCACGCCCTCGGCCAGCGGGGAGCGCCCGGTGGACTTGGTGGACAGGCGCTTGAAGCCCAGCTTGGGCCGCGATCGGGTGATCCGCTCGACGGTGCGCCAGGTCGCGTCGGACGCGACGCTGATCGAGCGCCCCGCAGCGGACACCGAGCGCAGCAGGGAATCGGCGTCCGGCATGCCCAGCACCTCCGCGACGTGGGCCTGCTCCTGGTGGGACAGGCGATCGGTGGGACGGCTGGCCACCCGGTGCAGCGCGTCGCGCACGTCCAGGAGGGTGGCCTTGGAGGCCGCGAGCTCCGAGTGGGGAGCATCCGTGACCCAGGAGGCCGCGACCGCTCGCAGGACCACGAGATCACGCAGGCCGCCGTAGGACTCCTTGAGATCCGGTTCGAGCAGGTGGGCGAGCTCGCCGTGGGTGGCAGCCCGGTCCCGGACCGACTCATGCAGGTCTGCCAGCCGGCTGGTGGCCAGCGCCCGCCAGTCGGCCAGGACCGACGCCTTCAGCGCCGAGGTGACCGAGTCGTCGCCCGCCAGCGTGCGGGCGTCGAGCAGCCCCAGCACCACCCGGACGTCCGTGGCGGCCAGCCGGCGGGCCTCGGACAGGGTTCGCACCGAGTGGTCCAGGCGCAGGCCGGAGTCCCAGATGGGGTACCACAACCGGTCCGCGACGGCCGCGATCGATCCTCCCGGGTGCACCAGGAGCAGGTCGAGGTCGCTGCCTGCTGACAGCTCGCTGCGGCCATGGCCGCCGACGGCGATGAGGGTCGCCCCGAGCCGCCCGGCGTCGGCGTCGTCGTACAGCGACACCAGCCAGTCGTCGGTGAGGGCGGTCAGCGCCCGGCGCGTCCGGGCCGACGGACGGCCCGGGGCAGCCAGCAGCTCCGCGCGCGCCGCCAGGAACCTGCTGGCAGGGGGGAGCTCTGAGGTGGGGGCTGACATGGTGGTCCTTCCTCCAGGGCGGACGACGTCGTCATGGTCAATGCCCGGACCCGCCGCCCGGAGCAGGGCTCCGGGCGGCGGACCAGGCTGGTGCGGGCATGCCCGCGTTGTCAGGCAGCTAGAGAGCGGCGGGACCGCGCTCCCCGGTGCGCACCCGGACCACGGACTCGACCGGCAGGGTCCACACCTTGCCGTCGCCGATCCGACCTGTCTGGGCGGCCTTGGTGATCACGTCGACCACCGCGGAGGCATCGTCGTCCTCGACGAGGACCTCGATGCGGACCTTCGGGACCAGGTCGACGGTGTACTCAGCTCCGCGGTACACCTCGGTGTGCCCGCGCTGCCGGCCGTAGCCGCTGGCCTCGGAGATCGTCAGGCCGTGGACACCGTAGGCCTCCAGGGCCGTCTTGACGTCCTCCAGCTTGAAGGGCTTGATGATCGCGGTGACGAGCCTCATGCCTTCACCTCCTCCTTGAGATCGATGGAGTGGCCGAGCTTGCCGGTGAAGATGCCACCGGCGCCGGCGGAGCCGAGCTCGTACCCGGTCTCCATGTGCTCGGCCAGGTCGATGCCCGCGACCTCGTCATCCGGGCTGATGCGCAGGCCGAGGGTCTTGTTCAGGACCGTGCCGATGATCAGCGTCATGATGAACGAGTAGGCCAGGACCGAGAAGGACCCGATCGCCTGGGTCTTCAGCGCACCGAGGCCACCGCCGTAGAACAGGCCGTCGACCGTGGCGTACCCGGACTTCGTCGTGGCGAAGAACCCGAGGTACAGCGAGCCGATGAGGCCGCCCACCAGGTGCACGCCGACCACGTCGAGCGAGTCGTCGAAGCCGAACCGGTACTTCAGGCCAACAGCCAGGGCGCAGACCATGCCGACCAGGACGCCCAGCAGCACGGCCGCCCAGGGGACGATGAACGCACAGGCGGGGGTGACGGCGACCAGGCCGGCGACGGCACCGGAGGCCGCGCCCAGCGACGTCGCGTGACCGTCGCGGATCTTCTCCATCAGGCTCCAGCCGACGATGCCGGCAGCGGTGGCGACCATCGTGTTGGTGAAGGCCAGCGCCGCGGTCTGGTTGGCACCCAGGGCGGACCCGGCGTTGAACCCGAACCAGCCGAAGTACAGCAGGCCAGCACCGAGCAGGACCAGCGGGAGGCTGTGCGGCTTCATCGGGGTCTTGGGCCAGCCCACGCGCTTGCCCAGGACCAGCGCCAGGGCCAGGCCGGCAGCACCGGCGTTGATGTGGACCGCCGTGCCACCGGCGAAGTCCATCACGCCCATGCCGGCCAGCCAGCCGTCACCGACGCCCAGCTCGGTCCCGCCGAAGTCGAAGACCCAGTGCGCGACGGGGAAGTAGACCAGGGTCGCCCAGATGGCGGCGAAGACGCCCCACCCGATGAAGCGGGTGCGATCGGCCACGGCACCGGAGATCAGCGCCACGGTGATGATCGCGAACATCAGCTGGAACATCGAGAACACCAGGGCGGGGATCGGGTAGTAGCCACCGTTGTCGGCGACCTTGCCGATCAGCTCACCGATGCCGATCTGGTCCAGGCCACCCCAGAAGCCGTTGCCCGTGTCGCCGAAGGCGACGGAGAACCCGAAGAGCACCCACAGGATGCTCACGATGCCGATCGAGATGAACGACATCATCATCATGTTCAGGACGCTCTTGGCACGGACCATGCCGCCGTAGAAGAACGCCAGGCCCGGAGTCATCAGCAGCACGAGTGCGGCGCTGACAAGGATCCAGGCGGTGTCGCCGGTGTTGATCTCCGGCATGCCCATCACTCCCTCTCGTCGGGGCGACCCCACGGGATCGGGGGTCGTTGCGACAAGGGTGTCGAGCGCGTGTTGCACCGTGCCGCGCCCGATGTTTCCCATCTGTGACGAACCTATGGCTGATGTTACGAACAGGTGTCGGCGCGGGTGGGTCCTCACACCCTGTTCACATGCGTGTCCAGCGCGTGACACGCAGCAGGCCCTCGGGAGGCCTGGGGCACGGACCTCGGGCAGCTGGGACGAGGGTTGACCTGGTCAGCCCTCGATCAGTGCGGACACGAAGTCGGCCGCGACGAAGGGGGCCAGGTCGTCCGGGCCCTCGCCCAGGCCGACGAGCTTGACCGGGACCCCCAGCTCCCGCTGCACCGCCACCACGATCCCGCCCTTGGCCGTGCCGTCGAGCTTGGTCAGCACCAGTCCGGTCACGTCGACCACGTCGGCGAACACCCGGGCCTGCACCAGACCGTTCTGTCCTGTCGTGGCGTCGATGACCAGCAGCACCTCGTCGACCGGCCCGTGCTTCTCGATGACCCGCTTGACCTTGCCCAGCTCGTCCATCAGCCCGACCTTGGTGTGCAACCGGCCCGCCGTGTCGATGACGACGACGTCCGCGCCGGTGTCGATGCCGGCCTTCACGGCGTCGAAGGCCACGGACGCCGGATCCCCGCCGGCGGCGCCGCGCACCACGGTGGCCCCGACCCGGTCGCCCCACGTCTGCAGCTGGTCGGCCGCAGCGGCCCGGAACGTGTCGGCCGCGCCCAGCACAACGGTGCGACCGTCGGCGATGAGCACCCGAGCGAGCTTGCCGGTGGTGGTCGTCTTGCCGGTCCCGTTGACCCCGACGACCAGGATGACGGCGGGCCGTCCGTCGTGGGCGGTGGCCAGCTGCCGGTCCAGGGCCGGGTCGACCAGTGCGAGCAGCTCCTCGCTGAGCATGGCCCGCACCCGGTCGGGATCGCCGGCACCCTCGATGCGCACCCGGGTCCGCAGCCGTGCCACCAGCTCGTCGGTGGGGCCGACGCCCAGGTCGGACTGCAGCAGCAGCGTCTCGATCTCCTCCCAGGCATCCTCGGTGACGGTGTCCGAGCTCAACAGCGTCAGCAGCGCGCGCCCCAGGGCGCTCTGGCTGCGCGCCAGTCGGGCCCGCAGCCGCACCAGCCGCCCCGCTGACGGCGGGGGGACCTCGATCGCCGGAGCGCTGACCGACGGGGCGGCGGGCGGGGTCGGCCGGCCGGGCAGCTCCGGCGGTGCGCCGCGCCTGCCCCGAAGCAGCATCACGCCGGCGACCAGGGCGACCAGCAGGATCGCCAGGGAGGTCAGGAGCAGCAGCTGTGCGGTGTCCACGAGGGGGCCTCTCCGTCAGGGGCATCGGCGGACCGGGATCGCTCCCGGCGCGCGCCATTCTCCCAGAGCCGATCGGGTGGGTCGGACTACCCGACCGGCACCGTCCGGAGCCGCTGGCTGATCACCTGGGTCACCCCGTCGCCGCGCATGCTCACCCCGTACAGGGCATCGGCGATCTCCATCGTGCGCTTCTGGTGCGTGATCACGATCAGCTGGCTGGACTCGCGCAGCTCCTCGAGGACCTCGATGAGTCGGCCGAGGTTCACGTCGTCCAGCGCGGCCTCGACCTCGTCGAGCACGTAGAAGGGGCTGGGTCGGGCCTGGAAGAGTGCGATCAGGAAGGCGACCGCGGTCAGGGACCGCTCCCCGCCCGAGAGCAGCGACAGCCGCTTGATCTTCTTGCCGGGAGGACGCGCCTCGACCTCGATGCCGGTGGTCAGCAGCGAGTCGGGATCCGTGAGCACGAGCCGGCCGGACCCGCCAGGGAACAACCGGGCGAAGACGGACTCGAACTGGACCGCGGTGTCGGCGAACGCCGCGGCGAAGACCTGCTCGACCCGGCTGTCGACATCGCGGATGAGGTCGAGCAGGTCGCGCCGGGAGCGCTTGAGGTCGTCGAGCTGCTCGGTCAGGAAGCGATGGCGCTCCTCGAGGGCCGCGAACTCCTCGAGCGCCAACGGGTTCACCCGACCCAACAGCGCCAGGGCCTTCTGCGCGGTGCGCAGCCGTCGTTCCTGCTGGGAGCGCACGAAGGGGTACGGCGCCGGCGGGGGGGCGTCGGGATCCACATCGTCCCCCGGGGCCCGCAGCGACGGCGGGACCGGCTGGTCGGGGCCGTACTCGGTCACCAGCGCATCCGGCTCGATGCCGAACTCGGCCAGGGCCCGGGCCTCCAGGGCCTCGATCCGCAGCCGCTGCTCGGCGCGTGCCACCTCGTCGCGATGCACCGACGAGGTCAACTCCTCCAGCTCGGCGGCCAGGACGCGGATCCGGGCCCGCAACCCGGACAGCTGCGCGTCGAGAGCCGCCCGAGCCTCCTCCGCCTCGGTCCGCTCCCGAGCGGCGCGGGCCACCGCTGCGTCGAGCCGGACCAGCACCTGCGCGCCGCCGTCGGCGACCGCCGCGGCCACCGCAGCGGCCCGCTCCCGACGCTCCCGGCGC
>JBDHZV010000134.1:0-6892 GCA_039812125.1 Candidatus Nanopelagicales bacterium | reverse complement strand
CCTCCTCACCGATGCCCACGTGCAGGAATCCGCGGATCCGGCCGGCCGAGTACAGCTCCACGCACCGCTCCTCGAACCGCCGCACCAGCAGCATGTCGGCCAGCAGGTCACGGTCCGACCGCGTCCCGGGCCCGGTCGCCGGCGCGCCCTCGACCTGCTCCACCGTGCTCATGGCCCACTCCCCTCCCCCTGGGGCGCGGGCTCCAGGGTGCTCAGGTCCCCCTCCGCGAGCCCGAGCTCGCGGGCGCGCAGCAGCCGGCGCATGATCTTGCCGCTGCGGGTCCTCGGAAGGGCGTCGTCGAACGCGACCTCCCGGGGTGCCACCGCCGGACCGAGCCGGCGCCGGGCGTGCGCGGTGATCTCGCGGCGCAGCATCGCCAGCGCATCCGGCGAGCGGTCCACCCCGGGCGCCAGGGCAACGAACGCCTTGACCCGCTCGCCCATCAGCGGGTCGGGCACCCCGATGACGCCGGCCTCGGCGACCGCGGGGTGCTCCATGAGGACGCTCTCGACCTCGAACGGCCCGATCAGGTGCCCGGCGGACTTGATGACGTCGTCGGCCCGGCCCACGAACCACAGCCAGCCGTCCGGGTCGACCCGGGCCAGGTCGCCGGTCAGGTACCAGGGCCCCGCGAAGCAGTCGGCGTAGCGGGCATCGTCGTTGAGGTACCCCCGGAACATCGACGGCCAGCCGCGGCGCAGGGCCAGCTCACCGACCTCGCCGGCGGGCACCGGGTCGACCGACCCGTCCCCGGCGACCGCGGCCCGCCCCGACTCCCCGCGGCGCAGCACCGTGGCGGTGACGCCGGGCAACGGTCGACCCATCGACCCGGGGCGGACCTCGCTGGCAGCCAGGTTCGCGATCATGATCGCGCCGGTCTCGGTCTGCCACCAGGTGTCGTGGATCGTCAGTCCGAGCGCGTCACGGCCCCACAGGATCGCCTCGGGGTTGAGCGGCTCGCCGACGCTGGCCACCAACCGCAGCGCGGACAGGTCGTGCTCGTGCGCCAGCCGCGCACCGGAGCGCATGAGCATCCGGATCGCCGTCGGTGCGGTGTACCAGACCGTGACCCGCTGCTGGGCCAGGGTGCGGTACCAGCGACGGGAGTCGAACTCGCCCTCGTCCACGATCGAGGTCAGGCCGGCGACCAGCGGCGCGACGATGCCGTAGGACGTGCCGGTGACCCATCCCGGGTCGGCCGTGCACCAGTAGCGGTCCTGGTCGTGCAGGTCCAGCGCCGAGCGGGCCGTGGCCAGGTGCGCCACGACCGCCTCGTGGACGTGCATCGCCCCCTTGGGGGTCCCGGTGGTCCCGCTGGTGAAGTGCAGCAGGGCCAGCTCGCCGGGATCCGTGGCCTCGATGGGCATCGGGCCCGCGTGCTCGGCGAGCAGGTCGTCGAGCAGGACCGCACCGGCGATGCCGGCCAGGTCCGCCGTCCCGGGTGGGTCGACCAGCAGGATGTGGCGCAGCCCCGGCAGCTCGGCGCGCACGGGGGCCACCTTGCGCCGGTACAGGTCGGCCGAGGTGACCAGCGCCCGACCATCGCCCAGCGCGAGGCGCTGGCGGACAGGTTCGGGACCGAACGCGGCGAACAGCGGGGCGAACACGCTGCGGGCCCGCAGCGTCCCCAGCGCGGCGACGTAGAGGTCCGGCACCCGCCCCACGAGGCTGAACACCCGCTCCCCCGGGCCGATGCCACAGGCGCGCAGTCCCCGGGCGAAGGCGCTGGACCGGGTCAGCAGCTGCGCGTACGTGATGTCGCGGACCCGGTCGTCCCGTCCGAGGCAGCGCAGCGCGACACGGTCGCCGGCGCCGGCCAGCACATGGCGGTCCACCGCCTCGTGGGCGATGTTGAGCCCACCCGAGGGCAGTCCGTCGAGCTCCGCCCGCGCGCCCTCCCAGGTGAACGAGGCACAGGCCGTCGCGTAGTCCGCGACGTTGGGCCGGACCCGCGGGTCCTGCGGCGTCGTGCGGATCTCGGGTGGGACAGCGCCCTGGCCCTGCACCCTTCCGTGGTACCGCGCGCCCGCGCCACGGGCTAGGGGCCTTGGTCCCCGGGGACTACCCTGCGGTGCGTGCCCATCCCCGCATTCGTCGCCGCGCTGCGGGCCCGGGTCGGGACCGGGCTGCTGTGGCTGCCGGGCGCCAGCGCGGTCATCCTCGACGACGGCGACCGGCTGCTGCTGGTGCGCCGGTCGGACACCGGTCGGTGGGCCCTGGTGTCCGGGATCGTCGAGCCCGGCGAGGAGCCGGCGCACTGCGTGAGCCGCGAGGCGCTGGAGGAGGCGGGCGTCACGATCGAGGTGGAGTCCCTGGCGTACGTGAGCACCACACCCCAGGTCACCTATCCCAACGGTGACCGGGCCCAGTACCTCGACCTCACGTTCCTGTGCCGACACGTCGGCGGCGAGCCCGTGGTCGGCGACGACGAGTCCACCGACGTCGGGTGGTTCCCCCTGGCGGCCCTGCCCGAGGACCTCATGCCGACCTCACGCGAGCGGATCCGCAACGCACTGGCACACCGGGGGGATCCCGCCGGGCGGGCCCGGTTCGCACGCCCCTGACCGACGGCCCCGCGCCCCCACCCCGGGTCGCGAGCACCCACCGGTCGTTGCCGAACGACGCACCGGCCGGCATGGATTCCGAAGCCCGTTGCGGGGATGCTGGAGGGGTGGCGGTCCGGGTCCAGGGCGTGGCGGGCGACCACGTGTTCGACACGTGGCTGGGGTGCTGCCAGGGTCATGCGCACGGCTACGACGCCGCGACCGGGACCTGCGCCCGGTGCGGCCATCGCTGCGGGCCGGTCCGGTGGGAGCCGGGGGTCATCGAGCGCAGCGACGGCACCCTGGAGATCCACCAGGCCGGAGAGGTCGTCGCCAGGATCCGCCGGGGCGCGTGGCGGCGATGGCGCTACGTCCGCGGCCGGCCCGACGACCCGGGCCGACCCAGCCCATGGGAACCCCTGGTGATCCTGGACCGCCCTGCGGCGCGGCAGCGGGGCGGCGGGCCCGAGGCCGGCGAGCGCAGCGCCGGCACGTCGTCGGGGTGACGACGGACCTCAGGACCGGTGCGGCGCCAGGTCCACCGGGGGCGGCTGGCTGCACGCGGCCAGCCCGAGGCCGGCCATCGCGGTGCACCGGACCAGGTCGGCCGGCAGCACGGCCTGCACCAGCATGAAGGACTCGGCGACCACCGACAGCGGCAGCAGCCGGGAGGCCACCACGCTCTGCGCCCACGCGACGTGGTCGAGCACGACCTGGGCGTCGTCGACGAGGGCCGCGGCCAGGACCGAGCGCAGGGCGAGCGTGAGCATGCCCCGGGTGTCCCGGATGGGGTCGTCGCCACCACGCAGCCGCGGCCACCGGGAGGCGGCCAGACCCGCAGCGGCGTCGACCAGGGCCGGGAACTGCCGGGCCGCCTGCGTGATCTCCGCGGCGACATCGCGCGGGACGGCGTCCGGGCGCGGGAACCCGTGCGGGGCACGCACGGCGCGGCGAAGGTGCTCGGCCCCCGCGGCGATGTCCGGTGCCCAGAGGTCCGCGCCCAGCGCCAGCGCCCACCGCCCATCCGGTCCGAATCCCCGCCCCCCGCAGACGATCGTCTTGCCGTTGGCCCGCAGCGCCGCGATCGTGTGCCAGGCCCCGACCAGCGACATCGGCATCGAGCAGGACAGCGCGACGACTCCCGGAGGATGGGCCCCAAGGAACCGCGCGAGGTCCTCGGCCGGCAGCGACGGGCCCACGAAGTCGACGTCGAAGCCCTGCAGCCGCAGGACCTCGCTGACCAGCCGCCCGGGCAGCACGTGCCACTCGCCCTCGACGCTGGCCACGACGACGTGCCCCTCGCCGACCGGGGTGGGCGCGTCCCTGCGGGCGATCGCGCACACGGCCTGGACGACCTCCTCGGCGATGGCCGTGGCGCGGTGCTCCTGGGCGACCGTCCACCGGCCGTCCTGCCAGGCGGCGCCCACGTCCTCCTGCGCCGCCGCGACCAGGCCGACCAGCACGTCCACGGCCGCGAGCCCCTCGTCGAGCAGCCCCACGGCCACGAGGACCGCCCGGCGCGAATCCCCAGCCGCCAGGGCGGCCAGGTATGCGGCGTGGGCGTCGGCCCGATCAGGGGCCGCGGACGGGGCGGGGACCACGGGTTCCTCCTACGACGGCCCGTGTGCGCGGGACGCGCCCTGCCACAGTAGCGACGCAGGGGCGGGGCCGAAACCCGGGGAACATCCCGTGCCGCGATCGGAGCATCGCAGGGGCGAAGGCGTGGTCCCGGCCCCCCGCACGTAGGAGTGGACGTGCAGGGGCCGGGACCACCGGACCGCGCGGCGCCGCACCGCCGGCAAGCCCTCGCTCCGGAAATTAGACGGCCACCGCCGCATGTCGCACGGCGGGAGGCGGGCGTTTGGTACCCGGGATCAAGCCGGCCCGAGACCCCCCTCGACCGGGCGCTGCGGGCCCGGCCGGGCCCCCGCACCTGTCGTGCGAGCGGGTCGGGCCCGGGTCTGCGACGATCCGGGCATGGCCTTCCACCTCACCGGCGAGCCGGCCGCCGACCGGGTCCTCGATGAGCACCCGTTCGCGCTGCTGCTCGGGATGATGCTCGACCAGCAGTACGGGATGGAGCACGCCTTCCGCGGCGGGTGGAAGGTGCTCAGCCGGTTCGGGACGCTGGACCCTGCCGCCATCGCCGCCGCCGACCCCGAGGAGTTCGCCCAGCTGTGCGCCCAGCCGCCGGCGATCCATCGCTACCCCCGGGCCATGGCCGCCCGCTGCCAGGAGCTCGCGGCGATCGTGTCGACCCGCTACGGCGGGGACGCGAGCCGGCTGTGGACCGAGGCCGCAACCGGTCGCGAGCTCGCGCGGCGGATCCAGGAGCTGCCCGGTTTCGGCACGCAGAAGGCCCAGATCTTCGTCGCGCTGCTGGCCAAGCAGGCCGGCGTCCGTCCCGAGGGCTGGCAGGCCGCCGCCGGCCCCTACGCACAGGACGGCTACCGGTCCGTGGCCGACGTCGTCGACGCCGACTCGCTGGCGCGGGTTCGCGAGTTCAAGCAGCAGCAGAAGGCCGCGGCGAAGCCGGCAGCGACGTAGGCCCGGGTTCGCGCACGGACCCGTGACGTCAGCCCCGCACGGCGGTAGCGTGCCGGGATGACCATGCCCGTCCCCGAGCCGTTCAGCCCGCGCGCATCCACCGCCGACCTGGCGGACCTGCGGGCCCGGCTGCGCGCCACCCGCTGGCCGGACTCCCCCGCCGACGCCGACTGGTCGCTGGGGGCCGACGTGTCCTACCTGCGCTCCCTGGTCGGCTACTGGGCCGACGGCTTCGACTGGCCGGCCCAGGAGGCGGCCCTGGCTCGGATCCCGCGGTTCCGGGTCCCGATCGGCGGGCTGGGCATCCACGTGATGCACGTGCGGGCGGTCGCCCCGACGGGGCCGGCGCTGCCCCTGGTCCTGTGCCACGGGTGGCCCGACTCGGCCTGGCGCTACACCAAGGTCATCCCGCTGCTGACCGACCCGGGTGGGCACGGCGCCGACCCCGCTGACGCCTTCGACGTGGTCGTGCCCGACATGCCGGGCTTCGGGTACTCCGACCACCCGGAACCCGCGCTGGACAGCCTGGCGGTGGCCGGGATGTGGGCGCAGCTGATGACGGTGCTGGGCTATCCGCGGTTCGGCGCCGCCGGCGGGGACGTCGGCAGCCACGTCAGCCGGTTCCTCGCCCTGGAGCACCCGGACCGGGTGGTGGCCGTCCACCGCACGGACGCCGGCCTGCCGGCCCCCGGCGTGGACCTCGCGACCCTCACCGAGGAGGAGCGCACCTGGATCCGCGGCGCCATGGCCTGGGGAGCCGCCGAGGGAGGCTACGCGGCCATGCACCGCACGAAGCCGCAGACCGCGGCCGTCGGGCTGACCGACTCGCCCGCCGGGCTGGCTGCCTGGATCGTCGAGAAGATGCGCGCGTGGAGCGACTGCGGGGGTGATGTCGAGCAGGCGTTCACCCGTGACGAGATCCTCACCAACGTCACGCTCTACTGGCTCACCCGGACGATCGGATCATCGATGCGGATGTACCGGGCCAACGCCGCCATCCCCGCCGCCCAGCTCACCCGACGGGTGGAGGTCCCCTCCGGGTTCGCGATCTTCCAGGGCGACGTCGTCCGGCCGCCGAGGGCGTGGCTGGAGCGCACCGCGAACGCCGTGCGCATCACCGAGCCCGAGCGCGGGGGGCACTTCGCCGCCTTCGAGCAGCCCGAGCAGTACGCCGCGGAGCTGCGGGAGTTCTTCCGGCCGTTCCGGTCATCTGCGGCGCTGACCTGACGGGCCGGACCCCGGCAGCCGGGGGTCTGAGCCTGGATGTATCCTCCTCGCAGCGCCTCCCGGCCGTGCTCCCCCGTCTCGGCCGGGAGGCGCCTTCCACGCGTCGGGTCCGTCGCGGAGGTAGCCTCCACGACGTGGAGCGATCCGGTCCGGGGGACCGAGGGGGGACTCCCCCCTCGGAGTGGATGCTGGTGGGTGACTCAGCCCTGGGTGCGCTGCTGCGCCTGCTGGCCGACGCTCCCGAGCCCGACGTCGTCGCCGAGGCCCTCGCCGGGGTCCTCGCGGGCTTCGAGCCCGAGGTCGTCGCGATCGGGACGGTTCGCCCGGAGCAGGACGTGCTGGTCATCGCCGGCCTGCACGGGGTGGACGGCCAGGTGCGCCACCTGTACACCTGCGTACCCCTGGGCACCGACCTGCCCGCGACCCGGTGCGTGCGCGTCAACGACGTGGTGTCCGGGCCGGTGGCGCTCATGGCGCAGCAGTACCCGCTGCTGACCCCGTACCTGGAGGCCGTCCCCACCTCGCTCGAGGGCGAGTTCGCGACCTTCCCCATCCGGTTCCGCGGCGCCGTGGC
>JBDHZV010000133.1:0-6902 GCA_039812125.1 Candidatus Nanopelagicales bacterium | reverse complement strand
CGCGGGCACGGCCAGCATCCAGCCGCTGAGCAGGGTCGCCGTTGCGACCAGCCCAGCCCGGATGCCGGCGCGCGGGTTCACCCGGTCTCCCCGCTTCCCGCGGGAGCGCTGGTGGTGGGGGCGGCCAGGCGGGTCGTCGCCGCGGTGTAGGCCTGGCGCCAGGTCTGCGCCGACAGCACCGAGCCGGCCAGCGAGCCGCGGGCGGGGGCGGGCAGCGCGCGGCGGGGGGCGGCCGGGGCGGGCGAGGGCTCCGGATCGGCCGGCGTCGGGGCGGCGGCGGCCTCGGGCAGCTCGCTCGGGTCGAGCTCGGCCAGCACGCTGATCGTGTGCTCGGTCGCGCCGAGCACGAGGACCCGCTCGCCGACCGTCACGACCGTCACGGTCGAGGTGCGTGACAGGTGCTGGCGGTGCAGCACCGTGACCATCGAGCCCCCGGTCCCGCGGAACCGCCGCGACGTGACCCGGGTGATCAGGATCAGCAGCCCGACGACGACCGCCAGGGAGAAGACGAGGCGGATGACCTGCTCGATCACGTCACATCGCCACGGCGTCGTCGACGATCTCGGTGATCCGCAGGCCGAAGTCCTCGTCGACCACGACCACCTCGCCCCGGGCGATGATGCGCCCGTTGACCAGCAGGTCCGCGGGGCTGCCGGCGGCGCGGTCCAGCTCGAGGACCGTCCCCGGAGTCAGCGACAGCAGCTCGCGCACGCTCATCCGGGTGCGGCCCAGCTCCACCGTCACGTCGAGGATGACCCCGTGCAGCATCTCGAGCCCGCGCATGCCGGGGACGCCGCCACGGGATGCCGGCGCTGGCGCGGGGGCCGCGTGGTCCAGTGCCGTCATCGTGACCAGGACGGCCGCGGACACGTTCGAGCCGAGCAGCGGCACCGCCGCGTAGGCCCCCTTGAGGTCACCGGTCACCAGGGCCAGGTCCACCGTGCGCGCGGGGCCGGCGCTGCGGTCCAGTGCCGCGGCGGCCGCGTCGAGCGCGGGCTGCACCGCGGTGGCCAGGTCCAGGCCACCCAGGGGGCTGCCGGACAGGGCGGCCACCAGCTCGCTGCCGACGAGGACGGCGACCGCTCCGCCGGTGGGGCCCTCGAGCTCGGCGATCGCGGCTCCGGCCAGCCCGGCCCCGACGAACGCCGTGCGCAGGTCGTCCGGTCCGGCCATCGGAGTCCCGGCCGCGAGCGGCTCCACGGAGGGCAGCACGGCGGCGGCCGCGGACGCCGCGGCGCTGGCGAAGTCGATGGCCCGCGAGCTCAGCGCGTCGCGCGTGGGGCTGGTGGCGGTGCTGGTGCTCATCAGGACTCCTTCTCGGGCAGGGACACGACCCGGGCAGCCAGTCGCTGCCCCTGGGTCCCGGCGGTCGCGTGGGCGAAGGTGGTGCCGTCGACCGTGACGTCCAGGGGTACGCAGGCCGGGTGCGGCAGCCGGACGATGTCGCCGAGCTGCAGGCCGCTGACCTCGGTGGGCGTCATGCACACCGGGTGGAACCGGACGGTGACGTCGAGGGGGACGTGCTGGAGCTGCTCCTGCAGCTGCTCGGCGGCCCGTTCCCGCTGGGCGCGCTCACGCTCCGACAGGGGGGTCCGGGCCGTCGCCTTGACCAGGTGGGGCAGCAGGCCGGAGTACGGCAGCGCCAGGGTCATCCGGTGGACCGGGTCGCCGAGGTGCAGCTCGAAGGTGATGACGACCATCACGTCGGCGGGTCCGGCGACCTGGGCGAACATCGGGTTGTACTCGACGTCGGTGACCACCGGGTCCAGGGCGGGGGTCAGGGGGCGCATCGCCATCCGCAGCTCGGCGAGCAGCCGGTCGAGCAGGACCCGCAGCACGGCCGACTCGATCTCGGTCAGCGGGCGGACCGGCTGGTCGGCCCCGCCCTGGCCGCCGAGCATCAGGTCGATGCTGGTCATGGCCGCCCCGAGGGGCAGCTCCAGCGCGCCCGCGCCGTGGATGGGGTCGGCGGAGATGATCGCCATGCACGTGGGGGACTCGAGGGCGTCGACGTACTCGCCGTAGCTCGCCTGCCCCACCGACACGAGGCTGACCTGGCACAGGCTGTGCAGCGTCGAGGTGAACACCGACGTCGCGGCCCGGGCGTACGTGTCGAACGCGACGTGCAGGACCCGGGCGTGCTCGCGCGACAGCTGGATGGGGGGCCGGCGGAAGTTGTAGGAGACCGGCTCCGCGGCTCGCGGCCGGCGCCGGGACCGCGCGCCCGACCCAGCGGGGGGGCGGGCATGCCCGGAGGTGAGCGGCACGGTCACGCCCGGCTATCGGCCCTGCGCGGCCCGACCTGAGCGGAATCCCCGGGGACGTGGGTCCCCGGCGTGTCACTGGGTCACGAAGTCGGTGAAGTAGACGCCCATCACCTCGCCCTCGTAGGCCTCGACGAGATCATCGAGCAGGTGGTGCTTGAGCTTCTCGCGCTCCTCCGGCAGGGCCAGCTTGTCGATCGTCTTGCCGCTGAACAGCTCGATGGCGGCGTCCAGGGCCTTGCTCCCCTCGGCCTCCTTGGCGTCGGCGGTCAGCTGCAGGGCCAGGCCGACCCGCAGGTAGTGCCCGCCGGCCAGGTTCACCTGGATCGGGTCCAGGGCCAGCACCTCGCCGGGCTTCGGCGCCGGGGGCTCGCCGTCGCCCTTGGGCTTCATCAGCAGGAACCAGCCGGCACCCAGCAGGGCCACGACGACGACCACGGCGATCAGCAGGAACTTCAGCTTGCCCTTCTTCTTGGGCTCCTCGGCCTCCTCGGCCTTGCCCTTGGCGGGCATCGTGGTGACGGGCATCAGGACTCCTCCTTCTGGGCCTCGCGCTCCTTGGCGACCCGCTCGACCAGGTCGGCCGTCTCATCCGGCAGGCCCGACAGCACGACGATGTCGACCCGCTTGTTGACCTCCTGGGACCCCGGCTTCGACGGGTCGACCAGCGGGCGCTCCCGGCCGTACGACGCCGCGGACATCCGGCTGGCCGGAACCCCGTCGTGCTCGGCCAGGCGACGCAGCACCGTGATGGCGCGAGCGGCGGCCAGGTCCCAGTCGGTCTCGTAGTACGCCGGACGGCCGCTGACCTGGTTGGTGTGGCCGTCGATCTGCAGGTCGTCCGGGATCTCGCGCAGCACCGGGGCCAGGGTGTCCACCACGTGCCGCCCGCGGGCTGTCAGCGAGGCGTCGTTGGCGTCGAACACGACGTGCTGGGACACCAGGCTGATGACCAGGCCGCGGCCGTCGATCTGGGTCCGGATGTCGGCGTTGAGCTTGTGCTTGGCCAGCGCGGCGCGCAGCCGGCTCTCCACCTCGGAGAGCCGCTCCACCTCGGCCTGCGCCTCGGCCTGGCGGCGCTGGCTGGCCTTGCGCAGCGTGTCGGACACGGCGGCCTGCACGGCGACCTGGTCGATCTTCGGCACAGCCTCCTGGTACTGCGGGGGCGTGATCGGCTCGGCGACCGACATCCCGGGCTGGTCGAGCAGGGAGCTCGAGCCGTCCATGATCGACGTCGACTGCCCGAAGCCGGCGGCCAGGCCGGTCTTGAGGGCGTTGAACTTCTTCTGGTCGACCTGGCTCATGGCGAACATGACGATGAACAGCACCATCAGCAGGGTGATCATGTCGGCGTAGGTGACCAGCCAGCGCTCGTGGTTCTCGTGCTCCTCCTCGTGACCGCCCTTGCGGTGCCTGCGCCCGGCCATGTCAGGCCGCCTCGAGCTCGGCCTGCTCGGCCGTGGGCAGCAGGGACCGCAGCTTCTGGGCGACCACCCGCGGGTTCGACCCGGCCTGGATCGCCAGGACGCCCTCGATGATGACCTCCATGCGCGCGGCCTCGAGCTCGCCGAGCCGCTTGAGCCGGTTGCCGATCGGCAGCCACAGCACGTTCGCGGACATGACGCCCCACAGGGTGGCGATGAACGCGGCGGCGATCAGGTGGCCGAGCTCCTCGGGCTGGGACAGGTTCTCCAGCACGTGGACCAGGCCCATGACCGTGCCGATGATGCCGATCGTGGGGGCGTAGCCGCCGGCGTCGGCGAAGAACTTGGCCGAGTGCTTGTCGGCGGAACGCTTGGCCATGACCTCGCCCTCGAGGATCTCCCGCAGGTCCTCCGGGTCGGTGCCGTCGACGGCCAGCGTGACGCCCTTGACCAGGAACGGGTCCTCGACCTCCTTGAGCGCGTCCTCCAGGGCCAGCAGGCCGTCGCGGCGGGCCTTCTCGGCCAGGGAGACCAGCACCGGCACGGCACCGGCGGCGGACTCGGCCTTGCCGCTCATGGCCCGCACGAACGAGCTGACCGCGCCCTTCGCGTCGGCCATGGTGCCGCCCGCCACGGTGACCAGCAGGGTGGTGCCGAACACCAGCAGCATCGAGGGGATCAGCAGGAGGCTGGCAGGGTCGCCGCCCTCCATGATGTTGGCGACGATGATGACGACGAAGCCCGCGCCGATGCCGATCAGTGTCGCCGGATCCATGGCCCTGCCGCCTCAGCTGTCCCGCTCGGCCCGAACGGGGGGCACGGCGGTCAGGACCGGCCGGCGCGGCGCGGGCGACTCCGGTGCGGCGTCGGTCAGCGCGGCGCTGTCGGCGATGACGCCGCTGCGGTAGGCCCGCACGGCGCCGACGACCTGCTCCAGGCTCTCGCTGACCACGTACTTGGCGCCATCGACGAGGGTGATGACAGTGTCGGGCGTCGAGTCGACGCGTTCGATCAGATCGGAGTTCAACGCGAAGACCGACCCGCTCAGGCGGGTGAGAACGATCACGGGGGCACCATCCTTAGTGCGGGTCCCGGGGGTATGGCCGGGCAGGCCGTCCTTGGCCTGTCACGGTGATGATCGGCATCCGGGCGGCCGACCTGAGGGGTTCGACCCGGACGCGCCGCGGCGCCGGCCCGGGACCCGGGACCGGCGCCGCAGCGGGTGCGCCAGCGCTCAGCGCTTGAGGTTGACCAGCTCCTCCAGAACCGAGTCGGAGGTGGTGATGACCCGGGAGCTGGCCTGGAAGCCGCGCTGGGCCAGGATCAGGTTGGTGAACTCGGCGGCGAGGTCCACGTTGGACATCTCCAGCGCGCCGGCCACCAGTGACCCGCGCCGGGCCTGCCCGGACACGCCGAACTGCGGGGTGCCGGAGTTGGCGCTCTCCCGGAACGAGGTGTCCCCGACCCGCTCCAGGCCCATCGGGTTGGTGAAGTCGGCGATGGCCAGCTGGCCCAGGTCGCGCAGCACCCCGTCGGAGAAGATCGCGTGGATCTTGCCGTCGGAGCCGATGCTGTAGGACTGCAGCTCGACCCCCGCCGGAACCGCGGGCACGGCGTTGGCGGTGTCCAGGCTGACGTTGACCAGCCCCCCGGTGGCGTTGCCCGACGAGTCCAGCAGGTAGCCCTGCACGCGCCCGCCGGAGGGGTTGACCAGGTCGCCGTTCTCGTCGAACGTGAACGCCCCCGCGCGGCTGTACAGGTTCTCGCTGCCGCTGAGGATGACGAACATGCCGTCGCCCTGGATCATCAGGTCGGTCGACCGGCCGGTGAGCTGGGTGGAGCCCTGGGTCAGGTTCATGGCGGTGGAGCCGACCTGCACGCCCAGGCCGATCTGCACCGGGTTCGTGCCGCCGGTGTAGGCGTTGGCCGAGGCGGGTGCGGTCAGCATCTGGCTCAGGGTCTCCTGGAAGACCGTGGAGGCGCCCTTGTAGCCCGAGGTGTTGGCGTTGGCGATGTTGTTGCCCGTGACGTCGAGCATGGTCGCGTTGGCGCGCAGGCCGCTGATGCCGGAGAACAGGGAGCGGAGCACGATGTGTCCTTTCGGTGGGGGCTGCGGGGGACTAGTAGGTGGTGCCGGAGGCGACGCTGAGCACGGAGCCGACGGTGACGTCGGCGCCGTCGACCACGAGGACCGGCCCCGTGGCCTCGAACCGCACGGCGTCGACCACGCCGGTGACCTCGGCACCGGATGAGTCGGGGTAGGTGACGGTGCGCCCGACGAGGCTGCTGGCCCCGAACGCGACCTGGGCGGCCAGCAGCTGCGAGGTCTGCTCGGCGACCGCCTGCATCTGCTCCAGTGCGGAGAACTGGGCGGTCTGGGCCATCATCTGCGACGTGTCCGCCGGGTTGGTGGGGTCCTGGTAGCGCAGCTGGGCGACCAGCAGCTGCAGGAAGGTGTCCTTGTCGACGGAGTTCGTCGTGCTGGTCGGCTGGGTGGTCGGGGTGAGCAGGCCCGCGGACGTGGCCTCGACTGCGGAGACGGACATCGGTGCTCCTCTCAGATGGTCACGTCGACGGACGTGCGGCGGGATCCCGACCCCGGGTGGGGCCGGGCGGAAGGGGCGTCGGGCAGGACGCCGTGGGTCAGGTCCGACCGGCCCGGCCGGGTGTCCCCGCCGCGCCCGCCGGTGGGGTGCTCGCCGGACATCCCGGCACCACCGGAGCCCCAGGTATCGCCCGGCAGCCCCTGGCCGGTGGGGGCGGTGGAGGCCGTCACCAGCTCGCGCACGGCGACGGTGGAGGACCGGGCGCCGGCGAGCTCGAGCAGCCGCTGCAGCTCCGGCGAGGACTGCTCGAGGGCGACCCGTGCCTGGCCCCCGGCGGCCAGGGTGACCTCGACCGCGCCCCGGCGCACCGTCAGCACGATCGACACGTCACCGAGCGACTCCGGGTTCAGCGTCAGCCGGATCCGGTGGGTCCCGTCGCCGCGGCTGGCCAGCCCGGTGACCTGCAGCTGGACCTGCTCGGCGACGGAGGCCGCCCGCGTCGACGGTGCCGTCGTGGGTCCCGTCGCCGCGGCGGTGCCCGCCACCGGCGTGGCCGCCGGGCCAGTCAGGGTCCCGAGCGCCGGGCTGGTCGTCGAGGGGGAGGTGGGGCCCGGGTCCGTGGCCCCGGTCGTGGCCGGCGTGGTCGGGGGCGCGGCATCCGCGGCCGG
>JBDHZV010000132.1:0-7049 GCA_039812125.1 Candidatus Nanopelagicales bacterium | reverse complement strand
AGGTGACAGCAATGTCGTATTCGCGGGTGCCGCAGGCTCCGCGGCCGTCCAGTCCCCTGGCCTCCCACCAGGGCGGCTGCATCCTCGCCGGGAGTGACCTGCACTCCGCCGCCGCGGAGCAGCAAGATGGCGCAGGGTCAGGGCGACGTGGCGAGCCGCCGTGGTTTGGGTGCTACGAGGACGGGCCGGCGGACCCGGTGGAGGGTGGCCTTGGCCAGGCTGCCGAGCAGGAGCTCTGGGATGGCGCCGCGGCCGCGTGACCCGACGACGACGGCCGCGGCGACGCGTTCGTCTGCGAGGTCGTCCAGCTGCTCGGCGACGGCGCGGGTGTACCCGGCGCGATCGATCAGGGGCAGTCGGACGTAGCTTGCTCGCGCCGCGTACGTGTCGGCTGGTCGGGGGGTGTCCTCGTCGTCGGGGAGTCCGACCCCGACGACGATCAGCTCGCGGTCGGGGAACAGGTCGGCTGCCGCTGCCAGGGCGACGCGTGCCCCTGGCGAGCCGTCCCAGCCGACCACGATCGGGCCGGTGGCCAGTGCGTCGTAGGCGGTGGTGGCCAGCGGGCAGGGTGCGACCAGGACTGGCGATGTGGCGTAGTGCACGACGATGTCCGAGACGCTGCCGAGCAGGGCCTGGGTGCCGCCGAGCCCGCGCGAGCCGACCAGGATCAGGTCAGCCTCGAGCTCCTCGGCCAGCGCGGCCATCTCAAAGCCCTCACCGCCGAGCGTGCGGCGCACGATGCTTTCCGCGGTCCATCCGGTGGCCCTGGCGACGGCGATCCCGGTCGCGACCAGGCGCTGCGCCTCGGCGCCACCCTCCGCCTCGACGAGCTCGAGGAGCTCATCGAGGTTGCGTGCCCGTCGTCGCAGGTGCGCGAACAGCTCGGGGCTGGTGAACGGCGGGGACCACAGGTAGGCGATCCACGCCGTGGCCGCGGGCAGCAGCGAGGCGCCGACGGTGATGGCCTCGGCCGCGGCCGGGGAGCCGTCGTAGCCGACCAGCACGCGCGGGGCGCGCACGGCGCCGGTCTCGGGTGCCGATTCGGTGGTCATGGATCCTCCTGCCCTCGATGGTGCGCGAACTGCGAGCAACGCCTCGCCGGAGGTCGGCTCACCTCCACCATGCCCTGCCGGAGGCTGTGCGCGGCAGGCCGCTGCCGGCCAATCTCAGGCACCGCTCGTTGCCTGGCGCCGGCAACGACGCGGACCGATGCGCTTGGATCGGCCGGGGCCCGGGCCCGGGACGACCGCAGTGGCCCAGGCGGGCCGCGGGCATGTGCCGCTTGCCGCCCAAGTGGTTGCCGGGGTCCGGCAACGGCGGGCCGACGGAGTTGGCCGGCCACACCCGTGGGCGGTGCGGTGATCGCGGGGCAGGGTGGAGACACGGCAGGGCGAACAACACCACTCCAGCCGACCCCACCACGAAGGAGGTCTGCGACCGATGAGCATCACGACCGCGATCGTCTCCACACCGCAGCGACCGCTTGCGCGACCCATGCTGACCCTGGACGGCCGGGCGCTGCTCGAGGACCGCGCCACGCGACTGCGCGAGTCCCAGATCCCCGCACTGCGGGCCGCGGTCGTGGACGGCCGCAGCGATGGATCGGCCCGGCTGGACCTCGACCGAGCGCTGGCGGAGCTGGACGGACTCGAGGCGGCACTGGCGGTGGCCGGCGTCGTCCCGGTCATGAAGGCCGACCACTCACGGGTGGAGCTCGGCGACCTGGCGATGGTCGAGTTCCCCGCAGCGAACGGCGAGCCGCGCGTGGAGCGGGTGCGCCTGGTCGATCCGATCGAGGCGCCCCTGGACAGCGAGCGCATCTCGGTGGAGTCGCCGATGGGTCGGGCGCTGCTCGGTGCGCAGGTGGGCCAGCAGGTGGCGGTGGACGCCCCGGCACGCCGGTACCACGTCCGCGTCCTGGCGGCAGTGCGCCCGAACCTGCCTCCCGGCAGCCAGGCTGACGGACGGCGCGCGTTCCGCGGTCTGCACCGGCGTAAGGCGCGGGGTCAGGTGGGCCAGCCCAGGAGCCTGGCACCGAGTACCGCCGTGTAGAGGGTGAACCGCTGCATGGGGTCGGCCGGGTCATAGCCGGTCATCGCCCGGACCCGGGCCAGTCGGTAGGTGACCGCCCGCACGGACAGGTGCAGGCGCCGCGCGGCGACGGTGGCGACATCATTGGCCGCGAAGTACGCCTCCAGGGTCGCCAGCCAGGGCTCCGCACCCCCACGGGCATGGGTCAGCGGAGTGAGGACTGACTCGACCAGGTCGACGATGGCGGCCTGGTCGCGCGCCAGCACCCGGTAGATCAGCAGGTCGCGGGCGTGCACGACGGGTTGGTCCATCCGCAGCCGCTGGACCAGTGCCAGCGCCTCGCGGGCCTCCTCGTAGGAGCGGGCCACCCCGTAGGCCCCCGGATACGGTCGGCCCTCCGCCACCTGCCAGGGCCCACCCGCTGGCAGCCGGGCGAGCTCTACGTGCACCAACTGGGCAAGGTCCCCATCCGCAGCGCGACGGGCCCGCGTGTGGGCCTCAGTCGGGGTCAGCACCACCAGCAGGCCGTCCTTTGTCGCGACCAGGACGCCACGGTCACCGAACCGGTCCAGGATCCGCCGTTCCAGAGCACTGACCGCCAACTCGGCGTCAGGCAGCCTCCGGGCCGGGGCAGCCAATGCCACCCGATGCGCCCGGGCCAGGTCCAGGCCGAACGGCTCGCCACGTTCGATCAGGCCCGCGAGGTCGGAATCGCCGCGCAGCAGGTCATCGACCAGCTCGCGTCGCGCCGCCTCCTCCCGGCGGATCCGCTGCCGACCGGCGGCCTCGTAGCCGCCGACCAGTGCGGCCACCGCGCCATCGACGACCCGCAGCACCGCCTCGGCAGCCGCACGGACAACCTCGCTGTCTGAGGACCGCACCTCGTCTGGCAGCGCTCGCCACAGCCGCCACGCCGCCGACAGGTAGAGGTCGACCGCCCGCGCCGCTGGTACACCCCGTTCTGCCGCGCTGCGCCCCAGCGCGGCCACGGCGGCCAGCTCCCGCTCGCGAGGCTGGCGACCCGTTGCGGCGGCATCAGCGAGCAGGGGCAGGTAGTCGCCCAGCAACTCGATCGGTGCCCCCGCACGGTCCGCAGCCGCCACCGCCACCGCAGTCAGCCAGCCAGCCTCGCGTGGATCCGCCGCCGGCGGCGGTACGAGCTTGCCACCGCGCCGACCGGGAGAGGTCCCGTAGCCTGTTCGCGCCACCCGGCCAGTACATCGAAGTTGCCGATGCCCGGCAAGCCCGCGCGATCACCCGACCGCGCAACAGGCGGCCCCCCACAGTGTGCCAACGCAGGGCCGAGGATGGGCTCCGTGGCGGTCGCCGCTCGCGGGCGATCCCTTGCGGAGAAGTACCCGGACTGGACGCGTGCCATCGCGGCCACGGACGGGGGCGTGAAGTACACCTTCGGCAGGCTGCGCAGCATGTGGGACATCATGCAGAGCGGCAGCGCGGAGTACCGGATCGACCGCACCGTCCCTTCGAGCACGGTCGTGGACCCGACTGCGCTGAGCTACAGCAGCACCGGCGGCCTCAAGGTGCCCGCCAGGGGCTCGACCGAGTTCTACACCCTGCACAGCTACGTGCACTCGAGCGAGGAGGCCACCTCGCATGCCAAGGCCATCCTGCGCCATCCGGCCAAGTGGTGTACGGCGGTGACGTCGACCGGGCCCGCAAGGACGGGGCGGGTGCCGCATGCTGCGCGGCCTCCTCTACGGCGTCGGTCACGTCGGCGGCGGCGTGCATCAGGCCCACGCCCTCCTCGCCGGCGATCGCCTCGACGATCTGAGCGCGGTCCAGGCTGGCCAGTGGGGCGTCGATGCGCACCCGTCCGTCGACCAGGGCCACGATCCGGTTGGCGACCCGGTACAGCTCGTCGAGCTTGTGGTCGACGAGCACGATGCCCAGGTCCTTCTCGGTGGCGAAGCCGCGCGAGCCGGAGGTCGTGGGCATCCTGCTGCTCGCCGGGCTGGTCCGGATGATCACGCCGCCGATCGCCAGCCACATGGTCGGCAGCGCGTCGTTCCGGGGCGGTCACATGCGTGCCGACCTGCTGCTCGTCGACGAACTCACCAATGCCGTCCGACTGGACCCAGCGCAGCTCTCTCGAGCCCACGATGATGCGCGGGGCGGGTGGCGTCGGCAGGCAGCGACTGCCGTGTCACCCGGCCGCTGGTGAGTGTGCTGTCGGGCTGTCCAGCGGCGGCTCGGTCGCGCCGGGGCTGCCCAGCACCCGGGCGGCCAGGGCGTGGCCGGCCAGGCAGCTGGCGATCGGGTCGCCGCCGGTGAGCAGGTAGGAGGTCAGGAAGCCTGCATTGAAGGCGTCGCCGGCGCCGGTCAGATCGAGCACGACCTCCACCGGGGTGACCGGGACGGCCGCGAGGTGCTCGCCGGTGCTGAACAGGTACGTGGGCTGCTGACCCTGTCGAGCGAGCAGGATCGCGTCGCCGTACCGGGCCAGGTTGGACCCGGGCACAGGTCCGTCCGCGAGGCCGAGGTAGCTCGCCTCGTCGCGGTTCGCTGAGATGAAGTCGGGCTGGCAGTCGGCCATCAGGTCGAGGAAGGCCTCGACGCCGAAGTGGTCGATCATGCCGACCGAGGAGACGTCCATCGAGACCAGGCCGCCGCGCGCCTTGTGCTCGTGAACCGCGTCGAGCACGGTCTGGGCGGTCGTGCCGCTTTCGAACGAGTAGGCGGTGACGTGCAGGATCTCCACGTCGTCCAGCCACGCCGGGTCGAGGGTCTCCAGCTGGGTGCAGGCAGCCCTGCTCGGGAACATCACGCGCTCGCCCTTGCGGTCGATCAGCACGACGATCATCCCGGTGTTGTCGCGGACCTGCATCCGCACCTGGACCCCGCGCTCCTCGAGGTCCCGGGTCAGGGCCACCCCGGCGAGGTCGTCACCGACGCAGCCGATGAACCGGGTGGGATAGCGCGGCGCTGCGAACGCGGCCACGTTGGCCGCCGAGCCGCCGCGGCGCATCCGCACCTCGGACTTGGTGTCGGTGGCCTCGCGCACCTCCTCCAACTGCCAGACGACCACGTCCTGGACGACGTCGCCGATGACTCCGAGCATCACGGCCTCGCCAACTCGGCGGCGATCCGCACGGCCAGCCGGATGTTGTTGTTGTAGAGGGCGACGTTCGCTTCGAGGCTACGTCCGTCGGTGGCCACCCGGATGTAGTCGAGCAGGAACGGGGTCGAGGCCTGGCCGGAGATGCCCTGCTCGTCGGCGGCGGCCCAGGCGCGCTGCAGCACGGCGTCGAGCTCGGTCGGGTCCAGCTGCTCGTCGACCGGCACCGGGTTGGCGACCAGCACGGCGCTGCGCACGCCGAGGCCCTTCTGAGCGGTGACCATCGTGGCCACGTCCGCGGGGTCGTCCACGCGAGCGGTCAGGGCGTACTCGGACTCGGCCACGTAGAAGCCGGGGTAGGTGTTGGTGCGGTAGCCCACCACCGGGATGCTCAGCGACTCGAAGCGCTCCAACGTCGCGCGGATGTCGAGGATCGCCTTCGCTCCGGAGCTGACCAGCACGATCGGGATCTCGGCGAGGGCGAAGATGTCCGCGGACTCATCGAAGGACTGGGCAGCGCCGTGGTGGACACCACCAAGACCGCCCGTCGCGAACACGTGGATCCCCGCGGCGTTGGCCAGAAGGGCGGTCGCGGCGATCGTGGTGCCCGCGCTCTTCTTCGTGACCGCTGCGTACGACAGGTCCCGGATCGAGGCCTTCGTCACGTTGTCGTCGTAGCCGAGCTCGTTGATCTCGTCGGCGGTCAGGCCGACCACCGGCTGGCCGTGCACCACGCCGATGGTGGCCGGCACGGCTCCGGCCGCGCGAATGATCTCCTCGCCAGCCAGCGCGACCTCGACGTTGCGGGGGCGGGGCAGGCCATGGGTGAAGATCGTCGACTCGAGGGCGACGACGGGCGTACCACTGGCGAGGGCTTCCTGGACAGGGGCGGCGATCCGCAGGGCGGGGTTCGTGGTCATGTGGGTTCCTTCCATCTGGGCTGTCGATGAGCACGGTAGCCCCAGCTTCCATGCCTGAACAGATTCATCTGGGCATGGATCGATAGCCTATGGCTATGGACGTGACGCTCAGCCAGCTCCGGGCATTCGAGGCCGTCGCGGCGACCCTGCACTTCGGCCGGGCGGCGGATCGGCTGGGCGTCGCACAGCCGACGGTGAGCAAGGAGATCCGTCGGCTCGAGCATGCGATCGGGGTGCCGCTGTTCCACCGGTCGGCCGGCGGGACGACCCTGACGCAGGCGGGCGAACGTCTGCGGCCACCTGCCGCGGAGGTCCTGTCGCAGCTGCGCTCCTTCGAGGAGGCGGCCGAGGTCGCGCGCCGCGAACGGCGGGGCGCGGTCACGATCGCGGCCTCGCCCAGCATCGTGAACCGCTTGCTGCCCGAGACGCTGCGGGCCATCGACGACCAGGAGCTCGGGATCACCCTGCAGGCGCTCGAGGTGGAGACCGGCGAGGTCCTGGTGGCGGTCGAGAGCGGTCGCGCGGACCTCGGGATCGGGCATCTGATCGGCGATCCCACCCGCGCGGTCAAGCGCCGGCTCGGCCAGGACGAGCTGCGCGTGGTGCTCCATCGCTCGCTGCTGCCCGCGCGCACCTCGCGAGTCGACCTGCGCAGCCTGGCGAACCTCCCGTTGCTGCTCTGGCCCAGGGAACGCAATCCGAGGTACTACGACCACCTGATGGAGCTGTGCCGCGCTCGCGGCCTCGAGCCCTTGGTGTTGACCGGCACGTCGCGCATCTCGGGGTCCTGGCGCTTCTTCCTCGAGGACGCTCGCGCGTTCTCGCTCGTCCCGGCTGATTTCGCCCAACAGGAGGGGTGGGCGGAGGTCGCCTCGTACCCGCTCGACCCGCCGGGGTTCGTGCCCCTGGAGGTGGCCTGGAATAGGGGCTCCTCGGCGGAGGTCCGCAAGACCCTGGAGATCGTGGTGGGCCTGACGGGCGACCGGCGCGCGCCCTGACCCGCCCTCGTGACGTGTGCAGGC
>JBDHZV010000131.1:0-7277 GCA_039812125.1 Candidatus Nanopelagicales bacterium | reverse complement strand
GGCACGCACCTCGTCGTTGAAGCGGTCCACCTGGGCGAACATCCGCTGGATGACGTCCTCGGGGGGCATGGGGTCGTCGTCGCGACCGTGGACGCTGAGCAGGTAGACGGGCACGGGTACCTCCTGGGTCAGGGGCGGCAGGCTACCGCCACAGGGACTACGAACGGGAGGGCGGCGGATCGACACCCGGGCCCGACCTGGCCCGCACCTTCCCCGCGGGCGCCGGTCGATCCGGGGTCGGGGAGCCGGGTTCAGCGGTCCGGGTCGATCGGCTCGACCCTGCCGTCCGGGGTCACGGTGCCCATCCAGAGGGCACTGTCGAAGACCACGGGGTACGCCGTGGGGTACAGCGTGTGCGGCCAGCGGGACAGCCGCGTCACCGTGGTCGGCTGGGGGTGGCGGGTCCACGGAACGGTCGCCGGGGCGTACGTCATGAGCACGACCGGCTGGTCGCCCCAGGCCCGCCGGATCGCGGCGAGCTGGCCGGGGGTCGGGGTGTCGACCTCGACGACGTCGGCGTCGCAGGCGATCCGCAGGGTCGGCAGCAGGGTCGGGGCCCCCCGCGCCACGACCACCCTGCCGCCCTGGGCCCGCTGGCACATCCCCGCCACGTCGTCGGCCCGCCCGCCGTACTCGACGCTGCCCACCAGGGGACCCCACCGCACCAGGGGCGAGGCCAGCACCGCCGCAGCCAGCACCGCGCTGCCGATGCGCCGGGCCAGCCGCGGCGTCGACCCCCGCAGGTGGCGGATCGCCCAGGTGGCGCACAGCAGGACCGCGGGCATCGCCACGGGCAGCAGCCGGCGCATGGCCCAGACCTGGTCGGGGGTGATGGCCGGGCGCACCACGTACACCAGCGTGGGCACGCCGAGCATGGCGAGCAGGAGGACCAGCCGCGGGTCGCGCGCGACGACGGCCTCGCGCACGACCAGGGCGGCACCGAGCACCGCCAGCACCACGGTGACCGGGCCCAGGTACCACGCCAGCCAGGTGATGGTCATCTCGTCGTAGCTGCGGGTGCCGTCGATCGGCACGCCGGCGGTCCGCTGGAAGGCCGCGATGAACCGGGCGTAGGACGACCCGGCGTCGAACCAGTGGGCGGTCATCCACAGCGGGCGACTGGCCAGGACCACCGCCACGGCGACGACCATGCCGACGCCGGCGCTGCCGAGGACCCGGCGGTTGCGGGCCAGCCATCCGGCCAGCCGGCCCCCTCGGGTGGCCCGCTCGAGCACCACCACCACCAGGACGCAGCCCACCACCAGGGCGATCAGCTGCAGGTACAGGCCGCGGTGCGCCGCCAGGTACGCAGGGCTGGTGCGGCGCAGGTCGAGGTGGCCCAGCATGACCATGCCCACGGCTGGGGCCAGCGCGGCCCACAGGCTGCGCCGGCACCGGGCCCGCCGCCCGGGGTCACGGATGCCGATGGCAACCGCCCCCAGGCCGAGCACCAGGCCGGCGACGATCGCGGCGCCGTCGATGCGTGCCAGGGCGCACCCGCCGGCCAGCGCCCCGGCCATCGCGGCGCGCCCGGTCTGCCGGGTCGCCACCGCCGACCACGCCATCGTGACCGCGGACAGTCCCAGCACCATCGTCGTCGGCTCGGTGAAGGGCGTGCGGCTGAAGTACAGCATCGGCAGCGTCAGCGCGAGCGCGGCCATCGGCAGCAGGCCCAGCCGGGGTCCGACCACGCGGCGGGCCAGGTCGTAGAGCGCCAGCAGGGCCACGCCGCCGATCACCAGCCCGGCGCTGAGCACACCCCGCTGCCCGGCCAGCCAGCCGCCCAGGCCGATCAGCGCCGGGAAGCCCTTCTCCCCCTGGGCGAACAGGCCCTGTCCGTCGGTCCAGAACGCCTCCGCGCCCAGGGCCACCCCGGGCACCTGGGCGGCCACCTCCGCGGCGGTGCGCACCGGGACGGTGGCCTGCGAGTGCTCCGCGAGCCACAGGCCCTGCAGCGTCAGGAAGCCCGGGTCGCGCTGCACCAGCAGGACCTCGGAGGTCAGCCGCAGGTTCACCGCCACCCATGCCCCCGCCAGGGCCAGCGCGGACCCCGCCCCCACGAGCGCCTGGCGGCTGACGGGGACGGGCTCGGGCACCCACCGGCGGGTCACGAGGAGCACGACCAGCAGCACGGGCAGCACGAACGCCGGCGTGAACCGGCCCAGCAGCACCGCCACGCTGCTGACGACGAGGGTCCACAGGACCAGCAGGGACAGCCTCGTCGGCAGGTCGATGACCAGCCGGCGGGCTGTCACCGCCGCACGGGGGTGCGCTCCGCGGAGGTCGCGAGCGTCGAGTAGTGCATCTCCCGGGTCTCCCGCAGCGTGCGGATGCCGATCTGGCGCAGGCTGGACACCTGGTCGGCGATGACCCCCAGGGCGAACATCTGCACCCCCGAGATCGCCAGCACCGCGCCCAGGATGATCGACTGCATGTGCCCGTCGGCGTAGCCCTGCCGGACCAGGTCGATCATGAACGGCGACCAGGCGACCAGGGCGCCGAGCAGCAGCACCGCCGCCATGCTCCAGAAGAACCGCAACGGCGTGTAGTAGGACAGCACCCGGAACAGGGCCACCGAGTTGCGCCGCACGTAGCCCCACATGGACCCGAACAGCCGGCTGGGCCGCACCGACGCGTTGCGCCGGACCGGGACGTTGGCCAGCGCCAGCCGGCTGGTGCCGGCCTGGACCAGGGACTCCAGCGTGTACGTGTACGGGGTCGTGATCACCAGCGACATCGCGGCCGCCCGGGAGTAGGCGCGGAACCCGCTGGTCGCGTCGCCGACCTGCAGCCCGGAGATGGAGCGGACCACGCTGGTGCCCGCGGACTGCAGCGCGCGCTTGGCCGGCCCGAACTCGGCGACCTCGGCGGTGCGCCGGTCGCCGACCACCAGGTCGGCGGTGCCGGCGAGGATCGGGGCAACCAGGTCCGGGATGCAGGTCGCGTCGTACTGGTTGTCCGCGTCGGTGTTGACGATGACGTCGGCGCCCTGACGCAGCGCCTCCTCGATCCCCAGCGAGAAGGCGGCCGCAAGGCCCCGGTGCCGGGGGAAGCCGATGACGTGGTCGGCACCGCAGGCCAGGGCGACCTGCCGGGTGTCGTCGGTGGAACCGTCGTCGATGACCAGCCACTCGACCTGGTCGAAGCCGGGAACGCTGCGCGGCAGGGCCGCCAGGGCAGCGGGGAGGTGCTCGGACTCGTTCAGGCACGGGATCTGGATGATCAGCTTCACGGGGGACCTCGGGGGGAGCGGGGGTGTCGGCTCAGGTCCGACGGGTCGAGGATACGTCGGCAGGCAGCGGATCCCGCCGCCCGACCAGCCAGGCCAGACCGGCCACGACCACGTCGGCGACCGTGTGCACGACCCGGATCAGCAGTGCCGTGGCCACCGCGGTCCCCAGCCCGACTGCGGGCGCGAGCAGCCCCACGAGCACGGCCTCCCGGGCGCCCACCCCGGCCGGGGCCAGCACCACCAACACCCCGACGACATAGGAGGCGGCGAACGCCCCGAGGGCGGTGACCCCCGGTGCCCACGGCAGGGCTGCTCCCGGGGATCCCAGCGGGCCCACCCAGCCGGGGCCGACGACCTCCGGGGGCAGCACCAGCCGCGTGGCCAGCCCGTAGCTGCACCACACCGCGGCCATGCGGGCGGCGATGCCGGCCACACCGCCCCATCCGGTCCAGGTCACCTGCAGCCGGTCGGGGGCCAGCAGGCCGGCCAGCCGGGCCAGCAGGGCGGGGGCCAGGCCGACGGCGATCGCCACGGTCCCCAGCCCGGCCCCCAGCAGGACCGACCAGCCGCCCCATCCCGCCCAGCCGCCCGCGGCCAGCCCCACCCCGACGGCAGTGACCAGGTGCACCCAGAGGAAGAGCAGGCCGACAGCCACGGTGGTGCGAGCGGGGACCCGGAACGCGCGGGCCATCTCGGCCTGCGCCCCCAGCGACCACACCGAGCCGGGGATGTACTTGCCCAGCTGCCCCACGAAGAAGATGGCCGCTGCGCGGCGGGGGGCGACGTCGTGGCCGAACGCAGCGAGCAGCCCGTGCCACACGGCACCGGTGACGGCGAGCCCCCCGAGCACCAGCACACCAGCGGCGAGCACGCGCGCCGGGCTGGTCGCAGCCAGTGCTGCGACGATCTCCGAGCGGTGCTCCCGCAGCCCCCACCACGCGAACCCGACCGCGGCGACGACGAAGGCGGCCCGCGCCACGTCGACGGGTCGCACGGCCAGCCGGCTCATCGCGGGCGGGACCTCATCGGGTCGGGCGCGGCCGCAGGAGGGCGGTGCGGGTCGGGTACGGCAGCCCCGGGGTGATCCCTCGGGTCCAGGTCAGCGCCATCGTGGGGGCCAGGTCGGCGATCGCCTCCCGGTACCGGCGGCGCTCGACGTTGTCGACGACGAGGACCCCGTCGGCGGCCAGGTGCGGCAGCGCCCGGGCCAGGCAGGCCGCCCGGGCCCGGCCGTCCACCACGATCAGGTCGAATGCCCCGCCGACCTCGTCGATGACCGCCACGTAGCGCTGGAAGTCCGCCCCGGTGGCCCCCGGCTTCACCGATAGGACCTCGCCGGGGGCGCCGGTGGCCGGCGTGGGGACGACGGTGCGCACCTCGACGTCTGCCCGCACGCCGGTCGGGTTCCGGTCCAGCAGCGCGCGGACCCGGCCGGCCCACTGCTCGTCGTGCTCGACGGCCACGACGGACCCCGCCCGCCGGGCCAGCCACACGGTGGATGCCCCCGAGCCCCACTCGAGCACGCGGGCGCTGCGGCGCCCCGCGAGGAAGGCGTCGACGAGGGCCGCGGCGTCGAACGTCCACCAGGGGACGTCCAGGGCGACGAGCTCGTCGACATCGTGGATCGACAGCAGCGAGCGGGCCCAGGTCCCGGTGCGGGATGCCTGCGCCCACCGGTCCAGAGCGGGCAGCGCCCCGGTGGTGGCCAGCGCCGAGCGGACCGCGCGCGCCCCGTCGACGTAGGCGGACTTCACGGTCACGGGCGGTTGGTCCCCTCGGCGACGGGCAGCGGGCGGGCCCATCGTAGGCCCGGTGACCGGCACCGACCGCCGCACCCCTGCGCCGGTGTCAGCCGCCCGGCGGCAGCGGGATCCGGGTCGCCAGCGAGGGCACCCGGACCGAGCCCAGCAGGCGCTGGTCGTGCTCCGGGTCCTCCGTGGCCACCACCTGCCAGGAGCGCCCCAACCAGGCGGCCAGGGCGGTGACGACCTGGTGGTGGGTCCACGCGGGCTCGGCGTTGGCATCCAGGTGGTGGACCCCGGGTTCCGGGTGCTCCACCAACGACAGCAGCGCGGCCGCGGTGTCGTCGAGCATGGCCAGCGCGGGGATCCATCGGGTGCTCGCCTCGACCCGGCCACCGGACGCGGCGCGGGCGTCCAGGTGCGCGACCAGGTTGTTGCCCCCGCCGTGCGGATCGACCTGGTAGGCCAGCCGCGCGACCATCGCCTCCGGGTTGGCCCCCATCACGGCGTCCTCGCAGCGGATCTTGTAGGCGCCGTAGTCGTCGACCGCGGTGCGCGCCGAGGTGATGGTGTGGGGACCGTCCGGGCGCGGGGCGAACACCATCGCCGTCGAGGTGTAGACCATCGGGATGCCGCGGCGCCGTGCGGCGTCGGCCAGCCTGCCGGCCCAGGCCTCGGCCCCGAACGCCAGGTGCACGATCGCGTCCGGGCGCTGCCCGGCCAGCAGCCGCTCACCGCCGGCCTCGTCCTCGGGGGGCACCTGCGCCCGGTCCCACGCGACGACGTCGTGGCCGGCGCGACGCGCATGCTCGCCGAGCCGCGGGCCGACCGTGCCGTGCATGCCGGTGATGAGCAGCCTCATCCGGCCACCGTAGCGCCGGGGCGGCGGCTGCGGCTCAGTCGTGGGCCAGCTCGTCGATGCACACCGCCACGGCGACGATCAGGGCTGCGTCCACGCCGGGCTCGACCTCGATGCCGTAGGTGTCGCGCACCCGGAACCACTTCTTGGAGATCCGGGCCACGGTGACGCCGTCGGACTCGACCTCGTAGTCGTGCTCGACGAAGTTGCCCTTGGCCTGCAGGTCCGCGCCACCATCGACGTCGACGTTGTACCGCTGCCGGATGCCCAGCAGCCGCTTGCTCACCGTGGCGCTGCGGCCGTCGGCCAGGTCGATGACCATCTTGTCGCGGACGCTGACCATCTTCTCCTTGATGGTCGCCAGCTCCCGGCCGGTGGCGTCCTCCAGGCGGAACGTCTTGCGGATGCGCAACGCCTTGCCGTCGACCTTGAAGGCCCGGTCGCCCTGCTCGTCCTCGACCCAGAAGTCGTCGCCGATGGCGAACGCGCGCTCCCGCATCCGGTACCGCGGCGGCTGGGGGCCTCCCCCTCGACCGAACAGGGCCATGACCACTCCTCCTCGACGTGACAGCCCCCACCGTAGCCGCACCCGCGGCCCCCCACCTGTCCGACGGCCGCCCGGGTCGCCCGGCGTGCGGGTTTCGGCCCGCGCCGCGGCGGGGACAACAGGGGCATGGTGTTCAAGCGGGTTGAGGATGGCCGGCCGTACCCCGACCACGGGCTGACCCCGCAGGAGTGGGTGTCCATCCCGCCGTCGCGGGTCCGCCTGTCCACCCTGGTGACCACGAGGCGGCACGTGGACCTGGCCGCGCTGCTGGTCGACGACTCCACCTTCTTCGGCGACCTGTTCGCGCACGTCGTGCAGTGGAACGGCGAGCTGTACCTCGAGGACGGCATGCACCGGGCCCTGCGCGCTGCCCTGGGCAGCCGCGGCGGCGCCCTGCTGCACGCCCGGATCCACGTCCTGGACCCCGAGGGGGTCGTGCGCACCCCGGCCGACCACCTGGCCGCCCGGGCGTAGCCCCCGGCCGGCGACCAGCGCGCCCCGCTGGCCTGGCCCCGTCAGGCCAGGCCGAGCCGGCGCAGGGTCCCCAGCCCGGGTACCCCGTCCGCGGTGGTCCCGGTCCAGCCCTGCGCCCGCTGGAACGACCTGACCGCATCGCGGGTGCGTTCCCCGTAGAACCCGGTCGCCCCCGCAGGGATCCGGTAGCCACGGCGGATCAGCGCCACCTGCAGGGCGTGCACATGGGCGTTGGCGGCACCCGGCCGGTAGGCCGACAGCGGCACCCCTGCAGCCGCGGGCGCCTTCGACGCAGGGGACGGCGTCTGCCGGCGGGGCGCCTTCGGCGTCGCGGCCGGTGCCGGGCCAGGTGCGGTCGACCCGGCCACCCCGAGGCGGGCCCGCGTCACCGGACCGGCCACCCCGTCGGCCTGCGACCCGCGC
>JBDHZV010000130.1:0-7352 GCA_039812125.1 Candidatus Nanopelagicales bacterium | reverse complement strand
GCGCGCCCGAAGGGATTCGAACCCCTGGCCTTCTGATCCGTAGTCAGATGCTCTATCCGCTGAGCTACGGGCGCTGCGTCCCCTCACGAGGACCCCCATAGGGTACCCGACCCGCCCATGAACCCGAAATCGCGCCCGCCTGGCGGCACCGCCCGCGGGCGCCCGACAGCACGATGCCGCGGAGCACCGTGACGTGCTCCGCGGCATCACGACTGGCGGAGGCGGAGGGATTTGAACCCTCGATGGGGTTTTTGCCCCAAACCCGCTTAGCAGGCGGGCGCCATAGACCTGACTAGGCGACGCCTCCAGCGTCCGGCGGGTGACCGGACGCTGCACAGGGTACCCGAACCGGTTCGGGCCCCGGTAATCCGCCGGGTCAGCCGGCGAGGCTCTCGACGAGCTCGGCGTAGGCCGTCTTGGCGTCGTCGAGACCCATTCCTTCGAGCTTCTCCCAGGCGTCGTACTTGGCCCGACCGACCGGGTCCATGAAGCCGGGGCGGCTGCCCTCGACGTCGCCGACCGTGGCCTGCTTGTACAGCGAGTACAGCTTGAGCAGGGTGTCGTTGTCGGGGCGCTCCGGCAGCGTCTTGGACGCCTCGGCGGCAGCGGCGAACCGGGCGTCGAGATCGGCGGGCATGCGGGTCCTCCTTGGTGGTCGGGATCGCCCCCATCGTGGCACGGCGGGTCGTGCCATGACCGGTCGTCAGGCCGCGACCGGCACCTCGGCCTGGACCTCGCTCGCCCGCTCCGCGCGGTGGGCCCGCCACGCGATCGCCGCCGTGCCGACGATGATGCCGGCCACGGCCAGCGCGGCGACGTCCCCGGGCACGCCCAGGACCTTCGAGATGATCGCCGTGTTGCTGACCAGCACCATGCCGCCGACGCACACCCCCAGCAGGGCACGCGGGGCGCGGTGGGCCAACCGGGCGGCGATCGGTGCCACCAGGGCACCACCGGCGACCAGGCCGAGCACGGGCGCCCACGGGATCCCCTCAGTCCCCGAGGAGAGCCAGAACCCGGCTGTCGCCGACGCCGCGACCAGGAACTCCGCGGCGTTGACCGTCCCGACGACGCGGTGCGGCTCGTGCCGGGTGAGGATGAGCATGGAGGGCGTCGCCACCGGGCCCCAGCCCCCGCCGCCGGTCGCGTCGACCAGGCCCCCGACCAGGCCCACAGGCCAGAGGTGCTCGGTGCGGGCGCGCAGCGCCGGGAACAGGGCCGTGCCGAATCCGAACCGGGCGATGATCACCAGTCCGAGGACGATCAGCACGCAGGCCATCAGCAACCGGGACGTCGAGGACGCGGCGTGGGTCAGCGCGACCGCCCCGACGAAGGCCCCGAACGCACCGGGCAGGCCCAGCACCAACGCGGCCTTGCGGTCCACGTTCCCCGCGCGCCAGTGGCTCAGGCCGGACACGAACGTGGTGCCCAGCTTGGCGGCGTGGGTGCCGGCCGAGGCTGCGACGGCCGAGTACCCGAGCACGGTGAGCAGGGTTGCCGACGTGACACCGAAGCCCATGCCCAGGGTCCCGTCCACCATCTGCGCAGCTGCACCGACGAGGCCGAAGACGATCACCGTGAAGAACATCTGGGAAGGATAGCCTATCTGAATGATTGGGAATACCCCCCGATCAGGAGACACCCCGAGCTCGGCCGTCGGGCGGGTTGCGGCACCTCCCCGTCGGCGACGGGTCGCCGGTGAGCGCCCACCCACCGACGTGCGGCAGCCTGTGGCCATGCGCACACTCGCGATCGACTGCGGCGGCAGCGGCATCAAGGGCTCGGTCCTGGACCCGGAGGGAACGATGGTGACCGAGCGCCTGCGGGTGCCGACCCCGTACCCGATGCCGCCGGCCCTGTTCGTCTCGACGATCGCCGCGCTCGCCCGGGACCTGCCTGACGCCGACCGGGCCACCGTGGGGATGCCCGGGATGATCCGCCACGGCGTCGTGGTGGCGACGCCGCACTACATCACCCAGAGCGGGCCGTTCTCCCCCGTCGCACCGCACCTGCTGAGAGCCTGGGACCACTTCGACGCCCAGACGGCGCTGGCCCGCGCGCTGGGCATGCCGACCCGGGTGGTCAACGACGCCGAGGTGCACGCCGCGGCCGTCGTCTCCGGCATCGGCCTGGAGGTGACCTTCACCCTGGGCACCGGGCTCGGCTGCGCCGTGTTCGACCAGGGCGAGCTGGTCCCCAAGATCGAGCTGTCCCGGGCGCCGGTGCGCAAGGGCGTGATCTACGACGAGTGGCTCGGCGACCACACCCGCCGCGCCCTCGGCAACGCCCGGTGGACCAAGCGGGTGCGCAGGGCCGTCGACGGGCTGCGTCCCATGTTCGTCTGGGACCGGCTGTATGTCGGCGGTGGCAACGCCAGGCGGCTGACCGGCGAGCTCGGCCCGGACGTGACCATCGTGCCGAACGAGGCCGGGATCTCCGGGGGCATCCGGCTCTGGGAGCTCGGGCACGGCAGCGTGAGCCATCCCGGCGACGAGCCGCGCAGCCGGCCGGCCGCCACCGGCGACCCCCAGGCGACAGCACGGGACGGCGCCGAGGTGGCGGCCAGGTCCTAGGACCAAGGTCCGATGGCGAGGCCGACCCGCCCCCGCCGAGACTTCGAGCACCCCCACACGACACCAACAGGAAGGGGTGCTCCTCATGGGCACACTGGCACGACGACTGGGCGCGACCGCGGTCGCGGGGATGCTGCTGACCGGGTTCGCCGCGGCCGGACCCGCGGCGGCGAAGGGCTCGGGCGCCACGATCAAGACCGGCAGCTGCTCGGCACGCACGGACTGGAAGCTCAAGGCCAAGCCCGACGACGGCCGCCTCGAGGTCGAATGGGAGGTCGACTCCACGCGGCGCGGCCAGAAGTGGACCTGGACCATCCGACACGACGGCAAGGTCGTGAGCTCGGGCAGTCGCAGGACCGCAGGTCGCAGCGCGTCGTTCAGCGTGGAGCGGCTGGTGCGCAACGCCCCCGGGAAGCACACGATCTCGGCGACCGCCCGCAACAGCGTGACCGGCGAGACCTGCCGGGCCAGCCTGCGCGCGTGAGGACGGTCCCGACGCGACGGCCACCTCACAATGGGCGCGTGACCGTCCGACGTGAGGTGGCCGTCTCGGCCGGGCTGAGCGTGGTGGCCTTCGTCGGGATCGGCGTGGGCTGCATCTGGGCCGCGCGCGCCGCGGCGACCGCCGAGGCCACCGAGCAGGCGGCGCAGGCGACCGAGCTGCTGGCTCGGGCGGTCATCGAGCCCGTGCTCGACGACGACCTGCTCGAGGGCGACCCCCGCGCCATCGCCGACGTCGACGAGGTGGTGCAGCAGTCGGTGCTGGGCGAGCAGGTCCTCACCGTGCGGATCTGGAGCGCGGACGGGCAGGTGCTCTACACCGACGACCTGGCCACGATCGGCTCGCGGTTCCCCCTCGGGCCGGAGGAGCGCGAGGTCCTGGCCACCGGGCAGGCGCACGCCGAGCTCAGCGACCTGGAGAAGGCGGAGAACGCCGAGCAGACCGACTTCGAGCAGCTCCTGGAGGTCTACGTCCCGGTGACCGACCGGGACGGCCACCGGATGCTGTTCGAGACCTACCAGGCCACCGACCGGATCACCGCCACCACCGACCGGATCCGCGCCGCGTTCACGCCGGTCGTCCTGGGGGGCCTGGCCCTGCTGGGGCTGGTCCAGGCGCTGCTGAGCTGGCGGCTGGCCCGCCGCCTGGAACGTGCCCAGGACGAGCGCGAGGCCCTGCTCCGCCAGGCCCTGGCCGCCTCCGAGCACGAGCGGCGCAGCATCGCGGCGGACCTGCACGACGGCGTCGTCCAGGACCTGGTCGGGGTGACGTTCGCCCTCGACGCGCTGGCGGCCGGCCCCGGGGCCCCAGTCGGCATCGCCCCGGCCGCCAGCAGTACCCGGGCCGCCGTGCGCAGCCTGCGCTCCCTGCTGGTGGACATCTACCCGCCGAACCTCGCCGAGGTCGGGCTGACCGCCGCGGTCGCCGACCTCGCAGCGTCGGCGCAGGCGGGCGGGCTCGAGGTCGCCGTGGTCATCGACCCCGAGGTGGAGCTGGACCCGGCCCGGACCGCCGCTGCGTACCGGGCCATCCGCGAGGCCCTGTCCAACGTGCGCCGGCATGCCGGGGCCCGGCGTGTCGACGTCACCCTGACGCCGGGCACAGCCGGGGTGGCGACCCTGACGATCCGCGACGACGGGGTCGGGTTCGACCCGGACGACGTGCCCGCCGACCACGTCGGGCTGCGGCTGCTGCGCGACCTTGCCGGGTCCGTGGGCGGCAGCCTGCAGGTCCGGTCCGCCCCGGGCCGGGGCACGACGCTGGCCATGGAGCTGCCCGCATGATCCGGGTGCTGGTGGTCGACGACCACGCGGTCGTCACCGCGGGGCTGGCCCTGCTGCTCGGTGGTGTCGCCGACATCGAGTGCGTGGGCCAGGCCGGCGACGGCCAGCAGGCCCTCGAGGCAGTCGCCCACCTGCACCCGGACGTCGTGCTGATGGACCTGTCCATGCCGGTGCTCGACGGGGTGGCAGCCACCGCCCGGATCACCGCCGACCACCCGGGCGTCCGCGTCATCGTGCTGACCACATTCGGCGACCGCGGCCACGTCACCGCCGCGATCGACGCCGGCGCGGTGGGGTTCCTGCTCAAGGACTCGCCACCCGAGGCGATCGCGGGGGCGATCCGGGCGGCCGCCCGCGGTGAGGCCCCGCTGGACCCCCGCGCCGCCCTGGCCCTGCTCGAACGGCGCCGGGAGCGCCCGGCCGTCGTGCTGACCGGACGGGAGCGCGAGGTCGTGGCGCTGGTCGCCGAGGGGCTGAGCAACCGCCAGGTGGCCCGACGCCTGGGGATCTCGGAGAAGACCGTGAAGGCGCACCTCACCAGTGCGTTCGCCACGATCGGGGTGACCGACCGGGTCCAGGCCACCCTGTGGTGGCAGCGCACGTCGGGCGGGCACCCCGCCCGGTAGCCCAGGCTCGGGCCAACCCGGCCCGCTACCGGGTGCGGCGGATGAACTCCACGATGCGGTCGGACTGCTCGGCGGTGAGGCCCACCCGCCCGTCAGGGGCGACGATCAGCATCGGCACCGGCGGGTTGCCGTGGGAGTCCCGGGGATCCACCTGGTCGCCGAAGTCGTCGACCCACACCAGGGGATGCCCCGGGAACGACGCCAGCAGCCCGTCGAGCTTCCACTGCGCGGTGCGCATCGGGAAGTGGTCGGGCAGCACCCGCGAGATCTCCAGGACCGGCAGCTCGGGGATGTCGCACAGTGCAGCGTTGCGCAGCACCGCCCGCTCCCAGGTGGTGGCCCAGACGACGACCGCCCCGGCGTCGAGCCATGAGCGAACCATCCCCCCGTGGCCCCGGCTGGTCACGACCCCCAGCATCGCCGGCGAGCCCCCCGGGGGCAGCGGTCGGATGTACGGGTGCTCCGGCCAGCGGGCCCGGTCCAGCTCCACGGTGTGGGCCTCGTAGCCCTCGGGCACGACCGCCCCCCCGGCCACGTTGAGCACGCCGTCGAAGTCCAGTCCGACGACGGGCTGCCCCGGCGCGACGGGGATGCCGTGCGGCAGGATCACCATGCTGCGCCTCCTGGGGCCATCCTGCTCCGCGCGCGGTCCCCGGGCCACCCGGCAGGATGGACCCATGGCTGCTCGGTTGCGCGTCGCCCTGGTCGGGATCGGTGACATCGCCGCGAAGGCGTACCTGCCCGTGCTCGCGGCCCACCCGGATGTGGAGCCGGTGCTGGTCACCCGCGACGCCGCGACCCGGGAGCGGGTGCAGCGGGCCTGGCGCATCCCGACCGCCCACGCCAGTGTCGCGCAGGCCCTGGCCGCCGGCCCCGGCCTGGACGCCGCCTTCGTGCACGCGGCCACCGTGGCCCACCCGGCGCTCGCCGGCGGGCTGCTGGACGCCGGCGTCCCCACGTTCGTCGACAAGCCCCTGGCGCTGACCGCCTCCGCCTGCCACGACCTCGCCGACCGGGCCCGCGCCGCCGGAGTCTCCCTGGCGGTGTGCTTCAACCGCCGCCACGCCCCGGCCTACGCCGAGGTGTCGCGGTGGCCCGGCCTGGACACCGTCGTGCTGACCAAGAACCGGGTCGCCCTGCCCGACGACGCGCGCCTGGTCGTGTTCGACGACTTCGTGCACGTCGTGGACACCCTGCGCTTCCTGGTGGCCCCGGAGCCGGACGACCTGCAGGTGGTGGCCCGGCCCACCGCCGACGGCCGACTCGGGCGCGTGGCGATCACCCTGCGGCAGGGCCGGCGCCTGGGCGTCGGGATCATGGATCGCGACAGCGGGCAGACCGTCGAGGTCCTCGAGGCGATGGCTCCCGGGAGGGCCCGCCGGGTCACCGACCTGGTCGACGTCGTGGACCGGGCGGACGGGGCGGCCCACATCCGGCAGCCGGACAACTGGGCGTCGGTGTCGGTGCAGCGGGGCTTCGTCGCGATGGTCGCCGACCTGCTCGCCTCGGTGCGTGACGGACGCGTCCTGGATCCCGCGGACGCCCTGGCCACGCATGACCTGTGCGAGGTGATCCTGAGCCGCGCGGTCGAGCAGCTGGCGTGATCAGGTCAGCCCAAACCTGCGATGTCAAGGGCCATTCGGCCCGATCCTCCGGTTGGGGGGTCCCGGGTGCATCCGCTCGACGCGAGCGGTGCGGGATGGGAACATGACCCCGCGCAGAGGAGGGGCCACATGTCCGAACCGCGCCGCGGGCTCCCGACGCAGGGGCCACCGGCCCGGCGTCGCACCGGTGCGGGGCAGGGCGATGCCGTGGACCTGAGCGACCAGGGTCCCGAGGGCGACGGGGACCATCCCGAGCCGGTCGCCCTGGAGTCCGAGACCCAGCGCTTCCGGCTGTTCATGCAGCGGTGCACCACCCCCATGGCGTGCGCCACCGTCGACGGGCGCTTCCTCGAGGTCAACGCAGCCGGCTGCTCGTTCCACGGCCGGGAGCGCGACGACATGCTCGTACGCCGCTGGCAGGACCTGGCCCATCCCGACGACCGGGAGCGGATGCAGGACTGCGTCGCCGAGATCCTCGCCGGGACCATCGACCACGCCACCGAGCACATGCGGTTCGTCCGCCCCACCGGCTCGGTGGTGTCGTGCACCATGACGGTGGTCGGGGGCCGGGACGCGGCCGGACAGGTCGCGGAGCTGATGATCCAGCTGACCGACCTCACCGCCGAGCACAGCTACCGCGACGCACTGGCCGTCGAGCGCGAGCTTCGCCGCGCGGAGCTGCTCTACCGCACGGTGGTGGCCAACCTCGCCGAGGGCGTCGTCATCCACACCGACGGCCACGTGGTCGACGCCAACCCGGCCGC
>JBDHZV010000129.1:0-7685 GCA_039812125.1 Candidatus Nanopelagicales bacterium | reverse complement strand
CGCGTCGTTGAGCGTCACGCGAACCCCGGGTCCGATCACCTCGGTGAGCCCCACAGCAGGGGCCAGGGCGTCGATCTGGGCCTGGGTCGCAGCCAGGGCGGGCCCCGGGTCCGACTGTGCCCGCTGCGCCTCCACGACCGCGGTGAGGTCGTTGACCTCGGCCTGGAGCTGGGCGACGTTCTCGGCCCGGACCGAGATGGCGTCGCGCAGGCCGCCGGTGGTGTCCACCCGGATGTCGCCGCTGCCGCCCACGGTCGAGCTGGCCACGAAGAGCGCACCGGCGATGGCGAACACAGCGCCGGCAGCGATGTCCGGTGCTGTGACACGACGTCGCCGACGACGTCGGGAGCGGGGCTGCTCCGCTGTCGCCGCGGGGGATTCGACCGCATTGGTCACGTGCCTACGGTACCGGCGACAATGGCCGTGTGGCGGCCTCCATCCTGATCGTGGACAACTACGACTCGTTCGTCTTCAACCTGGCCCAGTACCTGGCCCAGCTGGGAGCGCGCGTCGACGTTCGGCGCAACGACGCGGTGGTCCCACGTGCGGGCCTGTCCTACGACGGTGTCCTGCTGTCGCCCGGTCCGGGCGACCCCCATGACGCAGGGGTCTGCATGGACATGATCTCGGCGTGTGCCGGTCGGGTCCCGCTGCTGGGTGTCTGCCTCGGGCACCAGGCCATCGGGGCCGTCTACGGCGGGACCGTGTCGCGCGCCCCTGAGCTGCTCCACGGCAAGACCTCCATGGTCCACCACCGCGGCCAGGGCATCCTCGCGGGGCTTCCCGAGCCGTTCCGCGCGACCCGCTATCACTCGCTGGCCATCGAGGTCGACTCCATGCCGGAGGAGCTCGAGGTCACCGGGTGGACCGACAGCGGGGTCGTCATGGGCGTGCGCCACCGGACCCTGGACGTCGAGGGGGTCCAGTTCCACCCGGAGTCGGTGCTCACGGAGGGCGGGCACCACATGCTGGCCAACTGGTTGGTGCGCTGCGGCGACGACGGGGCGCTGGCCCGCTCTGAGGGACTGGCGCCGGTGGTTGGCCACGCCGTTGGGGCGTGAGCACCAGCCGGCCCCCGGGGATCAGCCGAAGGCCCGTCCGAGTCGATCCACGGCCTCGGACAGCACCTGTGGCCGCTTGCAGAAGGCCCACCTGACCCAGGGACGTCCCACCTCGGGGTGATCGCAGAACGGGGCCACCGGGATGGCGACCACCCCGGCACGTCCGGGGAGCTCGCTGCAGAACTGCACTCCGTCCACGTAGCCCAGCGGCCGCACGTCGGTGAGCAGGAAGTAGGTCCCCTCGCTCGGGACGACGGTCAGCCCCACCTGGGACAGTCCATGGGACAACAGGTCGCGCCTGAGGTGCAGGTCACGGCGTTGCCTGTCCCAGTGCGCGACAGGGAGGCGGTCCAGGCCCTCGGCCACGGCCCACTGGAACGGTCCACCGGACACATAGCTGAGGTGCTGGCGGACGACCCGCACGGCCGCGATCAGGTCCGCTGGCCCGGTCGCCCACCCCACCTTCCAGCCGGTGAACGACAGGCTCTTGCCGGCCGAGCCGACCGTGACCACCCGGTCGGACATCCCAGGCAGCGTGGCCAGGGGGATGTGGGGGTGGCCGTCGAACCACAGGTGCTCGTAGGCCTCATCAGCGAGGACCAGGAGGTCATGCTCCTGCGCCACCCGGGCGATCGAGGCCAGCTCGGCCTCGGTCAGCACGCTCCCCGTCGGGTTGTGCGGGGAGTTCAGGATCAACATCCGGCTGCGGGGCGATGTCGCCCGGGCCAGGGCCCCGGCATCCGGGCGGAAGGTCCCCGGGACAGGGGGAACACTCACCCGCACCCCGCCGGCGAGGTCCACGGCAGCCGCATAGAGGTCGAACCAGGGCTCCAGAAGCAGGACCTCGTCGCCTGGTTCGACGAGGGCCAGCACCGCAGCGACGATCGCCTCCGAAGCCCCCGTCGTGACGACCACTTCAGTGGCAGGGTCCCAGGACAGGCCGTACCAGGACAGCTGGTGCGCGGTGATGGCCGCGCGAAGCTCCGGCAGCCCATGGGCGGGTGGGTACTGGGCGCCCCTCCCGGACTGGATGGCCCGGATCGCGGCATCCCGGACCAGCGCGGGACCTTCCGTGTCCGGGAATCCCTGACCCAGGTTGATCGCCCCGACGCGCGTCGCCAGAGCGGACATCTCCCCGAAGATGCTGTGCTGGTGGGGACGCATCCGACGAACCAGACGGTCGGTCACCGCCCTACCCCACAGGAGCAAGGTCCCACGGACATGACCTACCCCTTCCGGCGTGGTCTGGGCAGCATCGCAACGCCCCGGCGCACCAACGGGCGGGGCGTTAGCTGGGCTGCTGCCCCGAGCAGTCGGTACCGGGTGCTGGGCACGCTCACGCATCGTCCCGCGCGGGCGTCCCGCAGGCCAGCCTCAGCCACCGCGTGGGCGTCCAGCCAGGCCCACTGCGGGATCGCCGACGTGCGCATCCGGGCCCGGTCGTGGAACTCGGTGCGGGTGAATCCGGGACACAGCGCGGTGACGGTGACCCCGGTCCCGGACAGCTCGGCGTGCAGGCCCTCGGAGAACGACGTCACCCACGCCTTCGCGGCGGCATAGGTGCCGGTGGGGAACCACCCGGCGACGCTGGACACGTTGATGACCTGCCCGTGCCCGCGCTCGACCATCCCGGGCAGGGCGGCGTGGGTCAGGCGCAGGACCGCCCGGACGAGGACGTCGAGGAGTCGCTCCTCGTCGGCCAGGCTGCCGCCCACGAAGGCGGCGTTGAGCCCGAACCCGGCGTTGTTGACCACCAGGTCGACCGGATGCTCGGCGTCAGCCAACCGATCCGCCACAGCGGCGCAACCCTGTTCGGTGGCCAGGTCCGCCGGAACGACCTCGACGGCGATCCCGTGCCGGTCTGAAAGGAGCGCGGCGAGCTCCTCCAGGCGTTGCACGTCGCGGGCGACGAGGACCAGGTCAGCGCCCTCCTGGGCCAGCAGGTCGGCGAACGCGCGGCCGATGCCCGCTGTGGCGCCGGTGATGCACGCGGTCGTCACGGGGCGTCCCCGATCAGAGCACGACGTCCGGCCATCCACGGGCGATCTCGAGGATGGCGTCTGCGGGATCCCGGTGCAGCGTCGTCCACCCCCGGGCGCGGGCGGCAACCGATGACTCACCTGTCGCCGTGGGGCTCTGGATGTAGATCACCGGGGCGTCCGGCCAGTCGGAGTTGCCGCGTCCCGGCGACGGCAGCGGACCGTCCACGAGGATGTAGCCGACGACACTGTTGCGCGCCGCCCGCTGGGCGAATCCCAGGGCGGGAATCGCGACGTTGGCCTGTCCACCGGACACCAGGATCAACGGCGTCTCGACCTTCGCGGTGGCGATCGCCACAGCCAGTTCGGCCACCCAGGTGGCCATCTCCATGCGCTCGTCCCCATCATCGATCCCCGACGAGACCTGGTGTGGGGCGATGACCGGAAGGCCCCATGCGCGCAGGGTCGCCTCGACCTCACGCCAGGGCAGGGGAGCCGTGTCACGCAGGAGGGTCGGGCACAGGACCAGCGTCACGGTGGCCATCGCGGTCACCCGAGTCCGAGGTCCGCGAGCTGGTAGGCGGCGCGGTACTCGAGCCCGGCCTGCTCCACCGTGGGGGCCGCGCCCCGCTCGACGATCACGGCCACCCCGACCACCTCGGCCCCGGCCTCCCGAAGGGCCGTCACCGCGGTGAGCACCGACCCTCCGGTGGTGGAGGTGTCCTCCACCGCGAGGACGCGGCGGCCGGCGACGTCGGGACCCTCGATCCGGCGCTGCAGCCCGTGGGCCTTCTCGGACTTGCGCACGACGAAGGCGTCGAGGCGGCGTCCGCGGGCGGCGGCGGCGTGCAGCATGGCGGTCGCGACCGGGTCGGCGCCGAGGGTGAGCCCTCCAACTGCGTCATAGGTCAAGTCCTGGGTCAGGTCCAGCATGACCTGACCCACCAGGGGGGCGGCCTCGCTGTCGAGGGTCACTCGACGCAGGTCGATGTAGTAGTCGGCCTCCCGACCGGAGCTGAGCACGACTCGGCCGTGGACGACGGCCTTGTCCCGGATCTGGTCGCGGAGCTGTCCCAAGGCATCTGTCACAGGGCACACCCTAGTGACGTGGTCAAGCGCCGCCAGCGGCGACCCGCTCGCGGCGGTGCCGGATCGTCTCGATGCCGATCGGGATGATCGACAGGGCGACGATCCCGATGAGGATGAGCTCGATGTGGTCCTTGATGAAGGGGATGTTGCCCAGGTAGTAGCCGGCCAACGTCACACCACAGGCCCACAGCACCCCGCCCAGCGACGAGTAGAGGGCGTACGTGCGCAGGTCCATACGTCCGACGCCGGCCATGGCGGTGATGAAGGTGCGCACGATCGGGACGAACCTCGCCAGGACGATCGCCCGGGACCCGTACTTGTCGAAGAAGGCGTGGGTCTTGTCCACGTACTCCTTCCGGAAGAGCCGGGAGTCCGGCTTGCTGAACAGGGTGGGCCCGGCCCGGTACCCGATCCAGTACCCGGTGAGGTTGCCCGCTATGGCGGCGATCGTCAGCAGCAGGCACGCGACCCCGATGGGCATGGAGATCACCCCGCTGGCGATGAACAGGCCCACCATGAACAGCAGGGAGTCACCGGGGAGGAAGAACCCGATGAGCAGGCCACACTCGGCGAACACGATCGCCAGGGCGATCCAGAACGCCGCCGCCCCGAACCTGTCGAGGTTCTGGGGGTCGAGCCACTCCGGGACGAGGGCGGGGACAGCGGCAGGCAGTGCTGCGAGCATGGACACGCAGGCAGGCTACCCGTGGTCCCGGGCGTCGAAACGTGCGTCGGGATGCTGGCGCACCCAGCTGTGCATCGCGATGGCGGCCGCGGCGGCCACGTTGAGCGACCGGGTGGACCCGCGCTGCGTGATGGACAGCACCGAGTCAGCGGCGGCAATGGCCCTGTCGGACAGTCCTGGACCCTCCTGCCCGAACAACATGACGCAGTCCTGGGGGAGCACCGCGTCCTCGAGGGGGAGGCACCCGGGAACGACGTCGATGGCGACCAGGCGCAGGCCCTGACCGCCGGCCCAGAGCACGAGGTCCTCGATGTCGGGATGGTGCCTGATGTCCAGGTAGGCATCGGTGACCATCGCTCCTCGGCGGTTCCAGCGCCGTCGGCCGACGATGTGCACGCCCGCGACGTTGAATGCGTTCGCCGTGCGCACGATGGAACCGATGTTGAGGTCGTGCTCCACGTTCTCGATGGCGACGTGCAGGGGGCTGCGGCGGGCTGCCAGGTCGGCGACGATCGCGGGCACGGACCAGTACCGGTACCGGTCGAGCACGTTGCGGGCGTCCCCGTGCGCCAGCAGCTCGGGATCCAGTCGCGGGTCGTCCGGCCAGGGCAGCGGATGGGGGCCGACGGGCACATGGGAAGGGTAGGGCGGTCGCGGATTTCGCCGCCACCGAGCGGTCCCCCTAGAATCTGCGGCGGTGGCGTGTCCGAGCGGCCAAAGGAGCACGACTCGAAATCGTGTGTGGGTGATGAGCCCACCGTGGGTTCGAATCCCACCGCCACCGCCGCGTGATGTCCCAGGACATCGGCAAGCCCGTGGACCCAGGTTGGGGACGCGGGCTTCGCTGTTGCTGGGGCCCTGTGGTCCCGGGGACGGCACGCCCACCTGGGTCACTGGTGTGCGGAGGGCGGGCGTCCTGGGCCCCCCGTGCGTTCCGGGTTGCCCGGGCCGAGCGGTCGTGGCCCCGCGTAGTCTGGGGCCGACCCGACCTGAGGAGGCAGCATGAGCCCCGTCCACGACCTGCTCACCGAGCAGATCGGTCACGAGTTCGCCGCATCGCAGCAGTACATCGCCATTGCGGTCTGGTTCGACCAGCAGGCACTTCCCCAGTTGGCCGCGCGCTTCTATGCCCAGGCGGTCGAGGAGCGCAACCACGCCATGATGATCATCCAGTACCTCATGGACCGTGAGTCGCAGGTGACGATCCCCGGCGTGCCCGCTGTGCGCAACGACTTCAGCTCCGTGACCGAGCCGCTCGACCTGGCGCTTGCCCAGGAGCGTCAGGTGACCGCGCAGTTCGAGGCCCTGATCGCCCTGGCCCGCGAGGAGCGGGACTACCTGGGCGAGCAGTTCATGCACTGGTTCCTCAAGGAGCAGGTCGAGGAGGTCTCCTCGATGGCGACCCTCCTGCAGGTCGCCCACCGGGTCGGTGACAACGTCATGCTGCTCGAGGACTACCTCGCCCGGGAGACCGGTGGAGAGGCAGTGGACCCCACCGCCCCGGCTGCGGCCGGCGGGGTGCTCTGAACCACAGGCGTGTAGTTACACCGCTGTCACTTGTCCCCAGCTGTGGATGGAGCTGTGGATCCCGCGCGGATGGCTCATCACGGTTGTCGGCCCCCGGCACTAGGGTGACCACGTGACCCTGGCCCTGTACCGCACGTACCGGCCCGGCTCGCTGTCCGAGGTCATCGGGCAGGACCATGTGACCGAGCCGCTGGCCCGCGCCCTGGAGGCAGGGCGCATTCACCACGCCTACCTGTTCTCTGGGCCCCGCGGGTGCGGCAAGACGTCAACGGCGCGAATCCTCGCCCGCTCCCTGAACTGCGAGCAGGGACCGACGGCGTTCCCGTGCGGGACCTGTCGCAGCTGTCAGGAGCTGGCTCCGAACGGACCGGGCTCGATCGACGTCGTGGAGCTGGACGCCGCCACGCATCGCGGCATCGACGATGCCCGGGAGCTGCGCGAGAAGGCCATCTACGCGCCGGCGGCCAGCCGGTACAAGATCTACATCATCGATGAGGCGCACCAGCTGACCAACGAGGCCGCCAACGCCCTGCTGAAGCTGGTCGAGGAACCACCCGCGCACCTTCGGTTCGTCTTCGCCACGACCGAGCCCGACCGGATCATCCCGACCATCCGGTCGCGCACCTTCCACTACGGATTCCGCCTCGTCCCGTCCCGGGTCCTGATCGAGCACCTCGACCGGGTGTGCCGAGCCGAGGGCGTCGCTGCCGACGAGGCAGCCCTGGCGGTCGTGGCGCGGGCCGGGGCCGGCAGCGTGCGCGACAGCCTGTCGGTCCTGGGACAGCTCATCGCCGGCGTCGGTGACGAGGGGCTGACCTATGCCACGGCGGTGTCGGCCCTGGGACTGACCGACGCCAGTCTCATCGACGGGTTCGTCGCGGCGACCACCCGAGGGTCGGCTGCCGAGATGTTCAGCCTTGTCGACGAGGTCGTGTCCGCCGGCCACGACCCGCGGCGGTTCGTGGCCGACCTGCTCGATCGACTGCGGGACCTGATCATCCTGCGTGCCGACCCCGCAGCGGCGGGGCGTGGGGTCATCGACGTGCCCGACGACGCGATGGAGCGACTGGTCGAGCAGGCGAGGTCCCTGAGCCTGGTGGAACTGTCCCGGGCAGCCGACCTCGTCAGCGCGGGGCTGAGCGAGATCAAGGGGGCCACCGCGCCTCGTCTGCAGCTGGAGCTGCTCTGCGCAAGGCTGGCCCTGCCTCCGGCTGACCTGGATCCCGCGGCCCTGGCCCTCCGGCTGGACCGGGTCGAACGGGCGTTGGGCTCGGGGCATCCACCGGCAGTGGCCGCGGAGGCAGACCCCGACGACGTGGTTCCCCGGCCTGCTCCCGGGGCTGG
>JBDHZV010000128.1:0-7966 GCA_039812125.1 Candidatus Nanopelagicales bacterium | reverse complement strand
GCGACCCGGGTCCGCCGTCGCCTCGGTGCCCCGTCGGCATGGTCGGTGTGACAGAGTGGGGGGGTTCTGGGGTCGAGGAGGGATTGCATGGACCTGCAGCTGTCGACGCGTCAGGAGGGTGACGTCGCGGTCGTGTCAGCGGCCGGTGAGATCGACGTGTTCACCGCTCCCGATCTCGACGCCCACCTTGCGAGCCTGCAGTCCTCCGGTTCGACCAACCTCGTCGTCGACCTCACGCGGGTCGCCTTCCTCGATTCGACGGGTCTTGGCGTGCTGGTCAAGGCCCTGAAGCGCGCCCGCGACACGGGAGGCTGGATCCACCTGGTGGTCACCACCGACCGGATCCGCAAGATCTTCGACATCACGGGCCTGGACGCGTCGATGCCCATCTTCGACACGGTCGAGGCCGCAGTGGCCAGCTAGGCCACACGCCGGCCCTGCGGGTGTACAACGTGGATATCAGCCGCTCATCAGGAGGGCGTCCCATGGCGACAGCGACTCTGACGATCCCGCCGCAGGCCGAGCAGGTCCGCACCGCGCGGCTCGTCACGACCGCTGCCGCCCGGCGCTGCGGCGTTCCTGAGGACCGCATCGACGAGATCCGGCTGGCCGTGGGTGAGGTCATCGCCCGATCGGTGCTGCGCCAGCAGCGTGCTGGGCTGGTCAACCCGGTGGTCGTGGACATCACCGACGACGACGAGCTGTTCACGGTCCGGGTGCAGGACGCCACGGCCCCGGAGCAGTCCGACGAGGACGGCGGCATGGCGCTGTCGGTCGCCGAGGCGCTGGCCTTCGAGTGCGACGTGCGCGCTGCGGGCAGCGGTTCCATGATCCGCATGGCGTGGCCATTGGCCGGGGACCTGCTCGACATCGAGTAGTTCGCCCGGATCGTCACCTGCCCGATCGCCGACTTCGGGCTCCACATGGGTGATCTGGCGCTGAGTCGCGTGTTCCGGGTGCGGGTCTGTCTACACTCGCGCCCATCCGGTTACCCGCCGGTCACATCCCGCGCCCGCTGCTGCGGCCACCCGGTCGCACGGATCGGGCCTTGAGGCGTTCGCGCAGCGAGGAGATGGTGGATGCAGCACCAGGCGGTCGTCGCGGCCGGGGTCACGCTGGACACCAGCAGCACGGTGGCCGTGGTCGGAGTTGCCGTCATCGCCGTCGCGGCGCTGGCCGTGGCAGGCGTGCTGGCCCGCGAGGTGCTGGCCGCCGGCACTGGCACGCCCCGCATGCAGCAGATCGCCGCCGCCGTCCAGGAGGGTGCGGCCGCATACCTGAGCCGGCAGTTCCGCACCCTGGCCGTGTTCGCGGTCCTCGTCTTCTTCCTGCTGTTCCTGCTGCCGGCCGAGTCCTCGGCCGAGCGGGTGGGCCGGTCGGTGTTCTTCCTGGTCGGAGCCGGGTTCTCGGCCATCACCGGGTACATGGGCATGTGGCTGGCCGTGCGCGGCAACGTGCGCGTCGCCGCCGCAGCACGGGACTCCGGCGAGCAGCGGGCCCTGCGCATCGCGTTCCGCACCGGTGGGGTTGCGGGGATGTTCACGGTGGGCCTCGGACTGCTGGGCGCGGCGATCGTCGTGCTGGTCTACCAGGGCAGCGCGCCGCGGGTGCTCGAGGGGTTCGGGTTCGGTGCGGCCCTGCTGGCGATGTTCATGCGCGTGGGGGGCGGGATCTTCACCAAGGCAGCGGACGTGGGCGCCGACCTGGTGGGCAAGGTCGAGGCCCACATCCCCGAGGACGACCCGCGCAACGCCGCCACGATCGCGGACAACGTCGGGGACAACGTCGGCGACTGCGCCGGCATGGCCGCGGACCTGTTCGAGTCCTACGCCGTCACCCTCGTGGCGGCGCTCATCCTGGGTACCACGGCGTTCGGCCAGCTCGGCCTGGTGTTCCCCCTCATCGTCCCCGCGATCGGTGTGGTGACCGCGGTGGTGGGGATCTACGCCGTCGTGCCCCGGGCGGGTGACCGGTCCGGAATGGCGCCCATCCACCGCGGGTTCTTCGTGTCCGCTGTGCTGTCCGCCGGCCTGGTGATCGTCGCCTCGTACTGGTTCCTGCCCGACCGGCTGACCCGGATCTCGGGCATCCACCTCGAGGCCCTGGGTCTGGACGTCGTCCGGGCCGAGACCTTCGACCCCCGGGTGCTGGCCGTGGGAGCCGTGCTGATCGGCATCGTGCTGGCGGCGGCGATCCAGCAGCTGACGGGATACTTCACCGAGACCGGCCGGCGACCGGTCGATGATGTCGCCCGCTCGGCGCTGACCGGACCAGCCACCGTGATCCTGTCCGGCGTCTCGGTCGGGTTCGAGTCGGCGGTGTACTCGGCGCTGCTGATCGGCGCGGCTGTGTTCGGGGCGTTCTCGCTCGGCGGTGGCTCGATCGTTCTCAGCCTGTTCGCGATCGCCCTGGCCGGGACCGGCCTGCTCACGACAGTGGGGGTCATCGTGTCCATGGACACGTTCGGCCCGGTCTCGGACAACGCCCAGGGCATCGCGGAGATGTCCGGGGACGTCGTCGGGGAGGGGGCCCAGGTCCTGACCAAGCTGGACGCGGTGGGCAACACCACCAAGGCGATCACCAAGGGCATCGCCATCGCCACTGCGGTGCTGGCGGCGACAGCGCTGTTCGGGTCCTTCCGGGAGACGGTGACCCAGGCCGCCCTGGACGCGGGTACGTCAGCGACCGAGGCCATGTCCCAGTTGTCCCAGCTGGGTCAGTACGTCGGCGTGCTGGACGTGGCCAACCCCCGCAACCTCGTCGGGCTGCTGATCGGCGCCGCGGTCGTGTTCCTGTTCTCCGGCCTGGCCATCAACGCGGTGTCCCGTGCCGCGGGCGCGGTGATCTACGAGGTCCGCCGGCAGTTCCGCGACCACCCGGGGATCCTGGCGGGCACGGAGAAGCCCGAGTACGGGACTGTCGTCGACATCGTCACCCGCGACTCCCTTCGGGAGCTGAGCACGCCCGGGCTGCTGGCCGTGCTGACCCCGATCGCCGTCGGGTTCGGGCTGGGCATCGGGGCCCTGGGCGCCTTCCTGGCCGGCACCATCGCGACCGGCACCCTCATGGCGGTGTTCCTGGCCAACTCCGGTGGCGCGTGGGACAACGCCAAGAAGTTCGTCGAGGACGGCAACCTCGGGGGCAAGAACTCGCAGGCGCACGCCGCCACCGTGATCGGCGACACGGTGGGTGACCCGTTCAAGGACACCGCCGGCCCGGCGATCAACCCCCTGCTCAAGGTGATGAACCTGGTCGCCCTGCTGGTCGCCCCGGCCGTGGTGGCCATGACGTTGTCGGGCCAGACGGCGCTGCGCCTGGCGATCGCCGGGGCAGCGGTCGCGCTCGTGGTCGGGTCGGTGATCGCCTCGCGTCGGTTCGAGGGTGTGGGTGAGGAGATCATCACCTCGATCGCGGAGGACGTCGAGTCCAGCCGCGAGGTGGCCGCGCAGCAGGAGAAGCTCGAGTGGCCACTCGGCCGGCCTGTGGATCCGCCCGGCACTGCCTGACCCCGCCGTTGCAGGATGTCCCCATGATGACCGGGACCCCGCTTGCCGAATCGACCACGGCCGCGCGTGCTGCCACGCGGGTGCGTGCCCTGCTGCTCGACAGCGGCTTCACCACCGACGGGGTCCTTGCCCGCGTCGGGTCGGAGGCGTTCGCGGCGCTGGGTCGCGGCCTCGTCGTCCCGATCCGCCGGGCGCTGGCCGAGAGGCCCTCCGACGGCCTGCTCGACGTCCTCGTGCACGCGTTCCTGCTGGGCGCGCCGGTGCCCGCGGGAGTACTGCCCGTGGAGGCCGAGGCTGACCTGCTCGCCCTCGGCATGCTGCGGCGGGAGGGCGACCTCCTGGTCCCGGAGGTCGAGGTCCACCCGTACGGCGAGACCGACACCGACTGGTACATCGCCAGCGACGTCGGCGGTCCGGTTCGGCCCGATCACGTCCTCGGCCTGGGTGGAGCCTCGGTCACCCTCGCCCGGATCACCCCGCGACGCGACTGCGGCCGCGCGCTCGACCTCGGGTGCGGGGCGGGGGTACAGGTGCTGCACGCGGCGCGACACGCCACCCGCGTGGTCGCCACGGACACCAATCCGCGGGCGCTGGCCCTGACCGCCCTCACCGCAGCACTGTCCGGGATCCCCAGCGAGCAGCTGGACCTGCGGGCGGGGTCGCTGTACGCCCCGGTGTCCGACGAGCGGTTCGACCTCGTGGTGTCCAACCCGCCGTTCGTCATCTCACCGTCGCACCAGTTCACCTACCGGGATGCCGGGTTGCCCGGCGACGAGCTGTCCCGGCTGGTCGTGCGCGGGGCGGCTGCCCATCTCGCCCCCGGGGGGATGGCCGCGGTCCTGGGCAACTGGCTGCACGTGACCGGCGAGGACTGGACCGACAGGGTGGCGAGCTGGGTCGCCGGGACGGGGGTCAGCGGCTGGATCGTGGAGCGGGACTCGCAGTCGGTTGCCGACTACGCGGCCACCTGGCTGCGGGATGCCGCGGTGCCGGAGGGCCCGGAGTTCGATGAGGCGATGGGCCGGTGGCTCGACGCGTTCGCGGACGAGGCCGCCCACGAGGTGGGGTTCGGCTGGGTGATCCTGGTCGCCCCGGAGGCGGCGGGCGACCCCACCTGGGTGCACGTCGAGGACCTGTCCGGGTCCCCGCGGCTGCCTCGCGGTGACGAGGTGCTGGCCCTCCTCGCGGGGTGCGCCCGCCTGGAGGCCCTGCCGGCCACGGCGCTGCTCGCCTCGCGCGCCCATCTGGCGCAGGGAGCCACGGTGGCAGCCACGACCCACGTGGTGGCCGGCGGCCAGGTGCCGGCGCCACCTCAGCTGGGCCTGGCCGGCAGCGTGGGTCCGGGTGGCTGGCGGCCGAACGTCACGGTGGCTCCCGCGCTGGTCGCGGCACTGTTGGGCGACCCCTCGATCCCGCTCGGGGAGCGTCTCGACGCGGCCGCGCTGGCTGAGGGGCTGGACCCGCTGGACGTCCTCGGCGTTTCGCTGATGGGCTTGCGCGAGCTCGTTCGCCTCGGCATAGTGCGCACCGATTGAGGCGGTCCGGATCGCATTTGCGATGATGGTCTGCGCGCTGTCGGGCCGCGGATGCGCCGCGTCCTCGGGCCCACGGCGACCGTGAGGCCATCGCCCCACCGCAACCCGTCGCGGAGCCCGACGCCCCGCAGGACCAGATGAGGACCCGTGCCCGCTGCCACGCCCACGCCACGCCGGCTGGTGATCGTCGAGTCGCCCGCCAAGGCCCGCACCATCCAGGGCTACCTCGGCCCCGGCTATGAGGTGCAGGCCTCGATCGGCCACATCCGCGACCTGCCCGGCAGTGCCACGGAGGTCCCCACGGCGATCAAGGGCCAGCCGTGGGCGCGCCTGGCGATCGACGTGCAGGACGGGTTCAAGCCGTACTACGTGGTGAGCTCGGCGAAGAAGGCGAAGGTCGCCGAGCTGAAGAAGGCGCTGGCCTCGGCGGACGAGTTGTGGCTGGCCACCGATGAGGACCGTGAGGGCGAGGCGATCGCCTGGCACCTGCAGGAGGTGCTCAAGCCCAAGGTCCCTGTGCGCCGCATGGTGTTCCACGAGATCACCCGGGAGGCGATCGCGCACGCCGCGGCCACCACCCGCGATCTCGACCACGACCTGGTCGACGCCCAGGAGACCCGCCGGATCATCGATCGGCTGTTCGGCTTCGAGGTCTCACCCGTGCTGTGGAAGAAGGTGCTCTCGGGGTTGTCCGCCGGACGGGTCCAGTCCGTGGCCACCCGGCTGGTCGTCGACCGGGAGCGGTCCCGGATCGCGTTCCGCTCGGCCGGCTACTGGGACATCTCCGGCACGTTCGGGGTCCCGGCGGGCACGTTCGCCGCCCGCATGGTCAGCCTTGGTGGTGCCCGGGTGGCGGGCAGCGGCGACTTCGGCGAGGACGGCCAGCTCAAGCCGGCTGCCCAGCGGGCCGGGGTTGTCCGGCTCGACGAGCCCACCGCGGCGGCGCTGTGCGAGTCGCTGTCCGGTGCCTCGTTCCAGGTGGCCTCGGTCACGGAGAAGCCCGGGACGCGACGGCCCTCGCCGCCGTTCATGACCTCGACCCTGCAGCAGGAGGCCTCCCGCAAGCTGCGCTGGGGTGCCCAGCGGACCATGCGGGCCGCCCAGTCGCTGTACGAGAACGGCCACATCACCTACATGCGCACCGACTCCACCACCCTGTCGGAGTCCGCGCTGCGGGCTGCCCGGGCAGCGGCGGCCGAGCTGTACGGCGCGGACCACGTTGCAGCGGCACCGCGCACCTACGACCGCAAGGTGAAGAACGCCCAGGAGGCCCACGAGGCGATCCGGCCGGCCGGCGACGCGTTCCGGCGCCCCGCTGAGCTGTCCGGGTCCGTGGGCTCGGACGAGTTCCAGCTCTACGAGCTGATCTGGAAGCGGACCCTGGCCTCGCAGATGGCCGATGCGCGGCTGGCGACGACGACGGTCCGGATCGCGGCGACGGCGGCCGATGGGCGCCCCGTGGAGTTCAGCGCCTCGGGGACCGTCACCCTGTTCGCCGGCTTCCTGGCCGCGTACGAGGAGGGCACGGACGAGGTTCGCGACGGGGAGCCGACAGGCAGGGCCTCCGACCGTCGGCTGCCGCAGGTCCGCGAGGGCGACGGCGTGGACTGCGGGGCCCTCGCGGCCGAGGGGCACGCCACCACCCCCCCGGCTCGCTACACCGAGGCCTCGCTGGTCAAGGACCTCGAGGAGCGGGGCATCGGCCGGCCGTCGACCTACGCCGCGATCATCGCGACCATCGTCGACCGCGGGTACGTGCGCAAGCGCGGCACCGCACTGGTGCCGACCTTCCTCGCCTTCTCGGTCACCCGGCTGATGGAGGCTCACTTCGGCGCCCTGGTGGACTACAACTTCACCGCCCGGCTTGAGGAGATCCTCGACCTGGTCGCCAGTGCCTCGACCGATCGCCTGCAGGTCCTCAGCGGCTTCTTCTACGGCGACGAGTCCCGCGGCTTCCCCGGCCTGCACAACCTGGTGGAGAGCCTCGGCGAGATCGACGCCCGGGCGATCGCCTCGTTCCCGGTCGGCCCGGACGGCATCGTGGAGGCGCCGGTGACCGGGGCGCCGGAGGAGATCGTGCTGCGGGTGGGCAAGTACGGGCCGTACCTGGAGCGGGGGGAGGAGCGGGGCAACGTCGCCGAGGACCTGGCCCCCGACGAGCTCGACCTGGCGATGGCCGAACAGCTGCTGGGACAGCCCAGCGGGGACCGGATCCTCGGCACCCATCCGGCATCCGGACTGCCGGTCGCGGCCCGCGCCGGGCGGTACGGGCCGTACGTGACCGAGGTGCTGCCCGATGACGCGCCGAAGTCGGCCAAGCCGCGGACCGGGTCGCTGCTGTCGGGCATGCAGCTGGAGTCGGTCACGCTCGAGGACGCCCTGAAGGTCCTGTCGCTGCCCCGCGTGGTGGGGGTCGACCCGGAGGGCCACGAGATCACGGCGGCCAACGGTCGGTACGGGCCGTACCTGGCGCGCACGGTCGAGGGCAAGTCGGACTACCGATCACTGCCCGACGAGCCGTCCCTGTTCACGGTCACCCTCGACGAGGCCCTCGCCCTCTATGCCGCGCCCCGGCAGCGGCGGGGGCAGACTGCCCGCACCGTCGCGCCGCTGCGCGAGCTCGGGCAGGATCCGAGCACCGGTGGAGCCATCACCCTGCGGGAGGGCCGGTTCGGCCCCTACGTGACCGACGGCGAGACCAACGCGTCGCTGCGCAAGGGCGACGATCCGGCCAGCCTGACCCACGAGCGTGCGGTCGAGCTGCTCGCCGAACGCCGGGCCGCCCCGCCGTCGACGCGGTCGGGCGCCCGCCGCAGCGGGTCGGCGTCGAAGCCTGCCAAGGCCAGCACCGCGAAGGCCAGCGCTGCGAAGGCCAGCACCGCGAAGGCGAGCACCACCAAGGCGAGCACCACCAAGGCGAGCACC
>JBDHZV010000127.1:0-7978 GCA_039812125.1 Candidatus Nanopelagicales bacterium | reverse complement strand
GCCGTCGCTGTCCGTGATCCACACCCACGGCTACGCGATGATCAGTTGCGCCCTGGTGCTGCGGGGAGGGATGTGACATGACCACGTCGATCATCCAGAGGTACTACGACGGCCTGCGGGAGCACCGCGTCCTTGCCACGAAGTGCGCCGGGTGCGGCGGCTACACGTTCCCGCCGACCACCGCCTGCGAGCACTGCGGCAGCCCGGAGGTCGCCTGGGTGGAGCTGTCGGGCAAGGGCACCGCGCTGTTCCTGTCCCACGGGATCGCGCCGCCGCCCAACCCGCGGTTCGCGGAGCTGGCCCCGTACTGCTACGGCCACGTCCAGCTCGACGAGGGCGTGTTCGTCCAGGGCATCGTCACCAACGTCGCGATCGACCCGGAGACCCTGGTCGACCACTTCGAGCGGGGCCCTGTCCCGGTCGAGGTCGACATCATCGAGGCCCAGGGCCTGCCGATCCTCGCGTTCAAGGTGGTGTGAGGTGGCCACGGACCCGCGGCAGGCCGTGATCGCCATCCTGACCGAGATGACCGGAGCGCCCGCCAGTTCGATGACAGACGACACCCGCCTGGCTGAGGACCTCGCCCTGAAGTCGGTCAGCCGCATGGAGGTGTCCGTGCGGCTGCAGGACGTGCTGGGCGTCAAGCTGACGGTCTTCGAGATCCTCAAGGCGCGCACCGTCGGCGACCTGGTCACCCTCGCCAGCCGCCAGCCGGCCACGTCCGGCTGACCCACACCCCGGCCCGCCGCCCGGCGGGCCGGGCCCATCGTCGGTGGCCCGGTAGGGCCCGTGAGGGCTCCCGGGCCACCCACCCGAGGAGCAGGCGATGCTGACCGACCTGATCGAGCGTGCCCGGACCCGGATCGCAGCGCGACCCGGGCTCGTCGTCCTTCCCGAGGGGGACGCCCCCCGGATCGTTGCCGCCGCAGCCCGGGCGGCGGCCGAGGGGGTGGCCCGCCCGCTCCTGCTCGGCCCCCCGGAGGCAATCGCGCGGGCCGCCGAGGTGGAAGGGCTGGCCATGGCGCAGCTGCACGAGGGCGGCGTGCTCACCGCCGACCCGGCCGATGACGACCGGGTGGCGGACCTGGCCGAGGCGTGCTGCGCGGCCACTCCCGGGCTGCCGGCCAGCGCGGCCCGGCTGATGCTGGGTGACCCGCTGGCGTTCGCCGCGATGCTGGTGCGCACCGGTGGCGCCGACGCGATGGTGGCCGGGCTGACCCACTCCACCGCGGAGGTGCTGGTCACCTGCCAGCTGCTCATCGGGCTGCAGGACGGGGTCGAGGCGCCCTCGAGCATGTTCGTCATGGACGTCCCCGGGTTCGCCGGTGGCGAGGCCGGGCTGCTCGCGTTCGCCGACTGCGCGGTGGTCCCGCACCCCACCGCCGCGCAGCTGGCCGACACCGCGATCGCCGCGGCTGCCACGGTCCACCACCTGCTGGGCTGGCAGCCACGGGTCGCGATGCTGTCGTTCTCCACCCGGGGCAGCGGCCAGGACGCCAGCGTCGACCGGGTGGTGGAGGCACTGGCGATCGTGCGCCGAATGGCCCCGGACCTGGTCGTGGACGGCGAGCTGCAGGTGGATTCCGCGCTGGTCCCCGCCGTCGCCGAGGTGAAGCTCGGGTCGGGCGGCGGACCCCTGGCAGGGCGGGCCAACGTCCTGGTCTTCCCCGACCTCGACGCCGGCAACATCGGGTACAAGCTCGTCCAGCGCCTCTGCGGGGCGGGGGCGTACGGCCCCCTGCTGCTCGGCCTCGCCGGGGTCGTCAGCGACCTCTCCCGGGGTGCCACGACGCAGGACATCGTCGCCGCGATCACGCTGACCGCGATGGGGGTGGCACCGCGGTGAGCCGGTGCTCAGCGCCAGCAGTGCGCCGAGCCCCACCGGGTCAGCGGTGCGAGGCGACGGGGGTTCCGATCGGTGCCCACCCGTAGATCCACTGGGCCACGGACACGGGCAGGTTGACGCATCCGTGCGAGGCGGCGTAGCCGAACGACGAGCGCCATGGTGCTCCGTGCAGGGCATAGCCGGCGTGGAAGAACGAGGACCACGGCACGTTCTCGACCGCGTACCGGGTGCCGTCGGCGTTGAAGCCGCGCATGGTCATCAGCGGTCTCTTGGCGTAGACGCGGAACGTGCCGACGACCGTGGGCGTCGCGGGTGCCCCGTTGACCATCGGCACCGGTCCCCTGACCACGGTCGCGCCCCGGTAGGCGGTGATCGTGTGGTGTCCCAGGTCGACGTCGATCCACTTCTCACCAGGAGCGGCCGGATAGGCCAGCCCCTCGGCGCCGACCGCCACGGTCCGGTTGGTCCACGTGGGGGCGACCTTCCGGAAGGCCAGCCGCCCCCGGTAGTCCCTGTTCATCATCAGGGCCCGCACCGCCGCCGCCGCCACATCCGTGGCATTGGACACGGCTCGGCCCGCTCGGGCGTGGGTCACCACCCGCAGGACGCGCCCGCCCGACGAGACGTAGCGCAGCCCGCCCACCGGTTCCACCCTCGCCTCGCGGGCCAGCGACGTCACCCAGGCCCGGACCTTCGCGGCGCGCACCCTCGGCATCCCAGGGATGCCGTTCGCGTACGGGATCTCCACCCAGGTCGCCTTGCGAGCCGTGGACGGCCGATGCGTGGTGGTGCCGTCCGAGACCGTGACCGTGCGCCCCACCAACGCGTTGGCCCGATCGGCCACGGACTGGGCGCGCTCGGTGCTGACCAGAGCCGGGCTGTCGGTGAACTCGACAGTGACCGTCGCCGACCTCAGCTCCCGCCCGGCCGCTGCCACCGCGTCCCGCAGGCTCGGCATCACGACTGCCGTGCCGATCACGGCCGGGGTGACCACGAAGGGCGCCGTGCCCTTCGTGCGTCGCACGGTCGCGTCGGTGGCCCGTCCGTCCGCCTGCTCAACCAGCTCGTCCGCCAGGGCGTCAAGGACCGACGGGTCCGTCCTCATGACGACATCCACGCCACGATGCGCCACCAGGGCTGTCGCATACGACGTCCAGGATCCCTGGGCGGCGAACACCTCACCCACGGTCCCCTGGACATCGAGGGTGTACCCGAGGTCGTCCAGGCGCTCGTGCCGGGGTGCGCTGGAACCCGACAGCAGGGTCACCGAGACGCCGGCGAAGCGCTCGCGGAGGACCTCGGCCACCTCGGCGCGCGTCAATCCCGACACCGGGATCCCGCCCACCGAGGTCCGCGGGAGGGCGCGGTCGGAGTAGTGCATCGCATACGCCGTGCCAGAGCCGACGAGGACCACCAGCAGGGCACCTGCGGCGATGGCGAGGCGGCGTCTGCGCGTCCTCATCGTGATCGACCACCCCCGGCGACCCGTACCCAGCACCCCGTACCCAGCACCCCGTACCGCGAACGGCATCCCTCTTCGCAGGATGCCACATCGCGCGGGCTGGCCACCGATCGGGCGACCTCGACGGGTTGCGCCGCTCCACCACCCGGCGCGTGCTCGTCGCCAACCGGGTGGGCGCCGCCGCCGGGCCCGGCCTGCCGGCGACGCGAGCCCGAAGATCAACCGACCTGTGCTTCGGCGAGGCTAACCTTCGGTCCCGAGACGCCAGCCCGCCGGGCTCGGCCCGCTGGGAGGTCGTGTGCCCGTGGTTCCTGCCCTGCCGGCGCCGACGAGCGCCGACCTGCTCGAACGGGACCGGCGCTGCGTCTGGCATCCCTTCACGCAGCACTCCGCATGGGAGCGCGACGAGCCGCTGGTCATCGACCGTGCCGAGGGATCCCACGTCTGGGATGCCGACGGCAACCGGTACGTCGACGGCGTGTCCAGCCTGTGGGTGACCGTGCACGGGCACCGCGAGCCGGCCATCGACGACGCGATCCGGGCGCAGCTGTCCCGGCTGGACCACGCCACGTTCCTGGGGTCCACCCATGAGCCCGGCATCCTGCTCGCCGAGGCGCTGCTGGCCACCGCCCCCGAGGCACTGACGCGGGTGTTCTACGCCGGCGACGGTGCGTCGGCGGTGGAGGCCGCCCTGAAGATGGCGTTCCAGGCCACCGCCCAGCGCGGCCGGCCGCGCCCCCTGTTCGTGCACGTCGCCGAGGGCTACCACGGCGACACCCTCGGGGCGGTCAGCGTCGGGGGCATCGGGCTGTTCCACCGGACCTACGCCCCGCTGCTGCTGCGCACCCGGATGGTCCCCTCCCCGGGCGTGCTGCGGGCCGGGCAGGATCGGGCCGGCCGGGCCGTCGAGGTGCTGGCCGCCCTGGCCGAGGTGCTGGCGGCCGAGGGCGACCGGGTCTGCGCGGTGATCGTCGAGCCCATGGTCCAGGCGGCCGCCGGCATGCTGACCCACGACGCCTCGTTCCTCCGGGGCGTGCGGGACCTGTGCGACACCTCCGGTGCCCTGATGATCGCCGACGAGGTCGCGACCGGCATCGGCCGGACCGGCCGGATGTGGGCGGTCGAGCACGCCGGGGTCGCCCCCGACCTGCTGACCTGCGGAAAGGGGCTCACGGGCGGGTACCTCCCGCTGTCGGCCGTGCTGGCCACCGAGGAGGTGTTCGAAGCCTTCCTGGGGGAGCCCGGTTCGCCGCGGACGTTCTTCCACGGCCACACCTACACGGCCAACCCCCTGTGCGCGGCCGCCGCCCTGGCGAACCTGGCGCTGATGCGGGAGCGCTCGACGGTGGTCCGCGCGGCTCGCGTGGGCGAGCGGATCGGGGCGCGGCTGGCCGACCTCGGCCCGACCGACGGGGTGCTGGAGGTGCGCCGCATCGGGACGATGACCGGCATCGAGGTCCAGCCGCGCGGCCCGCGCACCGGATTCGAGGTGTGTCGCCGGGCCCGGGACCACGGGGTCCTGCTGCGACCGCTGGGTGACGTCGTGGTGCTCATGCCGCCACTGGGGATCCCGGATGACGTGCTGGAGGACCTGCTCGACGGCACCCTGGCCGCGCTGGCCGAGGTCCTCGGGTGACCGGCGGGCCCCCGCGGGCGCGGCTGGACCCCACCGATCCGACGTTCAGTGCCGACCCCTTCCCCCGGTACGCGGCGCTGCGGTCGGAGGGGCCGGCCGTCGCGGTCGACCTGCCCAACGGGCGCGCCGCCTGGGTCGTCACCTCGTACGAGCATGCCCGCGCCGTGCTGTCCGACCGGCGGATGCTCGCCGCGCCACCCGAGCGTGATCGCGGGCCGGCGCGCTGCGACCTGGAGTCCCACATGCTCAACGCCGACGGCCCCGAGCACGCGCGGCTGCGCCGCCTGGTGTCCGGGGCGCTGGGTCGCAGCGCGGTCGCGGCGCTGCGACCGAGGATCGCCGCGCTCGTGGACAGCCTGCTCGACGACATGGCGGCCGCGGGCACGGCCCCGGTCGACCTGGTGGACGCCTTGGCCTTCCCCCTGCCCGTGCTGGTCGTGTGCGAGGTGCTCGGCGTCCCGGTCGCCGACCGGCAGGACCTGCGCCGATGGACCTACGTCGTCAGCGCGCCAGCCGCTGCCAGCAGTCCCGAGGAGGTGTCCGCGGCGTGGGCGGCGATGCACCGCTACTTCACCGACCTGGTCGCTGCCACGCGCTGCCAGCCCCCCGGTGACGCCCTGCTCAGCCGCCTGGTGCACCCGGGCGACCCGAGCGACGAGCTGGACACCCCGGACCTGCTCGGCACGGCGTTCCTGTTGCTGTTCGCCGGCTACGAGACCACGATGAACCTGCTGGCCGGTGGCACCCTCGCCCTGCTGGAACAGCCCCAGCAGTTGCGCAGGCTCGCCGCGGGGGAGGTGGCCTGGGACCGTGTCGTGGAGGAGCTGCTGCGCCTGGTCAGCCCCCTGGAGTGCGCCACGTGGCGGCACACGGCCACGCAGGTCGACGTGGCCGGGCGGAGCATCCCGGCCGGCGAGCCGGTCCTGGTGTCCCTCGCCGCGGCCAACCACGACCCGGACGCGTTCGACGACCCGGCCGGGTTCGACCCGGACCGGGGCACCGCTCGCCACGTCGCGTTCGGGTACGGGCCGCACACCTGTGCGGGGGCGCACCTGGCCCGCGCCGAGGCGGAGATCGCCCTGGGCCGGCTGTTCGCCCGGTTCCCCCACCTTCGCCTGACCGCCAGCCCCGAGGACCTGCCGTGGCGGCCCGGGCTGCTGGTGCGCGGTCCCATGCGGCTGCCGGTGCGCCTGGACGACCCGCTGGTCGCGGTGCGCGAGCAGGTGGCCCAGCGAACCCGGGCGGGCCTGCGCCGGCACCTCGTCGTGCGGGGTCCGGACGAGCCGGTTCTCGACCTGGCCAGCAACGACTACCTCGGGCTGGCCCGCGACCCGCGGGTCACCGCGGCCGCGGCGCGGGCCGCGACCACGTGGGGCGCGGGGGCGACCGGGTCCCGGCTGGTCACCGGGAGCACCGCGCTGCACGCCGAGCTCGAGACCGCCCTGGCCCGGCACGCGGGGGTGCAGGCCGCCCTCGTCCTCTCCTCGGGCTATCTGGCCAACCTGGCCGCCGTGACCGCGCTGGCCGGCCCCGGGTCCCTGGTGGTCTCCGACGCCCTGGTGCACGCGTCGCTGGTCGACGCCTGCCGGCTGGCCCGCGGACGCGTGGCCGTGACCCCCCACCTCGATGTGGACGCGGTCGAGCGCGCGCTGGCCGAGCGCACGGAGCAGACCGCCCTCGTGCTGACCGAGGGAGTGTTCTCGGTGTCGGGCAACGCTGCCCCGCTGGCCGCCCTGGCCAGGGCGTGCCGGCGCACGGGGGCGCTGCTGGTCGTCGACGAGGCGCACTCGCTCGGCGTCGTCGGGGAGGCCGGCCGGGGTGCGGCCCATGCCGCCGGCCTGGCGGGCTGCTCCGACGTCGTGCTCACCGCCACCCTGTCCAAGGCCCTCGGCAGCCAGGGCGGGGCCGTGCTGGGCGACCAGGCGGTCGTCGACCTGCTCGTGAGCACCGGGCGCGCGTTCATCTTCGACACCGCCCTCGCCCCGGCCGCAGCGGCCGCGGCCCTGGCGGCCCTGGAGGCGGTCGCCGGCGAGCCCGATCGGGCCTCGGCCGCGCGGGCCAACGCCCGGCGGGTCGCGGGGATGGCCCGGGAGGTGGGCCTGGTCGTGGCGGAGCCCGACGCCGCCGTGCTGTCGGTGCGCATCGGCGCGCCCGAGCTGGCACTGGCGGCGGCCGAGCACTGCCGTGAGCAGGGCGTGCAGGTGGGCTGCTTCCGCCCGCCCTCGGTCCCGGATGGGGACAGCCGGCTGCGCCTGACCACGCGGGCAGATCTCGACGACGAGGCCCTCGCGACCGTCGGGCGCGCGCTGGCCGGGGTGGCCACCCTGCTCGCCGCCGCACCGCCCGCCGGCCCCTCGTACCCCGGGACGGCCCCGGCATGAGCGTGCTGGTGGTCACCGGGACCGGGACCGGGGTGGGCAAGACCGTGGTCACCGCCGCCGTCGCGGCCCTGGCCGCGGCGGCTGGGCGGACCGTGGCCGTGGTCAAGGTCGCGCAGACAGGGGTGCTCGACGGCGACCCCGGCGATTCCGACGAGGTGCGCCGGCTGTCGGGGGTCACGGACGTCCACGAGCTCGCCCGGTACCCCGACCCGCTGGCGCCTGCCACCGCAGCCCGGGTGCGCGGCCTGCCGCCGGTGGACCTGGCCGCCGCCTCGGCCGCGGTGCTGCGGCTCGCGGCCTCCCGCGACCTGGTCCTGGTGGAGGGCGCCGGCGGGCTCCTGGTCCGGTTCGACGCCGCCGGCGCCACGCTGGCCGACCTCGTCGGCGCGCTGGGCGCCGCGGCGCTGCTCGTCACCCGGGCCGACCTCGGCACGCTCAACCACACCGCCCTGACGTTGGAGGCGATGCATCGGCGTGGCCTGCCCTGCGCGGGCGTGGTCATCGGCGCCTGGCCCGTCGCCCCCGACCTGGCCTGCCGGACCAACCTGGTCGATCTGGCCGACCTGGCCGGGGGCGCGCTGGCCGGGGCCCTGCCCGAGGGCGCCGGGCAGCTCGCACGGCAGCCGTTCCTCGCGGCCGCCCGCGCAGGTCTG
>JBDHZV010000126.1:0-8029 GCA_039812125.1 Candidatus Nanopelagicales bacterium | reverse complement strand
CGCCGCGAGCTGGGCGCCCTCGATGCGGGGGCCTGGCTGCGCCCAGAGGATCCGGGGATGGCGACCTTCAGTCAGTCCGTTTCGGCCACGAGTAGCGCCCGGACGAGGCCCTCGTACTGTGCCCTGTCGAAAGTCACGCTGACAGGAGCCAGTTCCTGCTCCGCGAGTTCCAGCGGCTCGAAGTTGGCCTGCCAGGCGATGTCACGCCACTCGACTGTGTTCTCACTGAAAGCGATCTCCGCGGTCAGAGCTCGGCACCCTAGGTCGAAGTCGACGGGGCAGACGAGAATCGGCACCCGTCCGTCTGGCATTACCGCCTGCTTCGAACTGACTGGCTCACTGAGAAGCGCACGCAGGTAGTCGAGGCGGTACTCAGCCGAAGCCCGATCGTTGTGGAGTGGGGTTACCTCTTCGGCGACGGTGCCGTTTGGCCAGGCAAGCACCTCTCGAAGAGGAACACCGTCGATCGTCCAGTCCAAGTACCCGACGTCGCGCGTAACGATCCGGCTGCGGAACCAGCCGACCTTCTCCCAACCTGCCAGGGACAGGACTGCAGGCGTCGTGCCGAGTCGAGACGGCGACTGGTCCACACCCCGAGTCTGGCAGATCCCGGCGATCGCCCAACTAGGAGCACACCGGGTGAAGCGCGAATCGGACAGCGCGAAGCGCGCCGTAGCCAGCGCGGCCAGCTGCAACCCCCCGGCGGCTGCAGCCGCCACCTGCTGCACTCCGCCGCCTGCCGCGCGCGTGCCGGTCCCCATGCCGTGGGATTCAGATCTGCCGGACAGACTGTGTTGTTGACGCACGAAAGGAGCGCCGCCATGTCGTTTCAGGCCTATCTCGACGCCATCGAGAAGAAGACCGGCAAGACCCCTCAGGAGCTCCTCGACGAAGCCCATGCTCTCGGCTTCGGACCCGAGACCAAGGCGGGCGAGGTCGTCGCATGGCTCGCGGATGAGTACGGGCTCGGCCGCGGGCATGCCATGGCCATGGCTCACGTCGTGAGGAATGGCCCAGAGATCTCCGAGAAGCACGTGGGCACCGACGGCACCCACCGCGATGAGAGCACCATGCTGAGGCTCGACGGTGTTGCCCATCGCTGAACGCCGCGGCTGAGCTGCGGGCGGTATCAGGCGCGTCCTTGTGTTGCCCCACTTCGCCGCGAGCGGACGTACTGAGGCGTGCGTGTCGATCAGTCGGCGGCAAGCATGAAACTCACCTGCACGGCCCCCTCGGCGTCGCGCAGGGTTAGCTGGTTGCCCTCGAGTTGGTAGGTGGTCACCTTGGCCAGGGCGGCGAAGTACTGGTTCTCGGTGTCCTGCACTTCCTGCTCACATGCCACGAGCTGGGCCCCGATCGGGCCGATGGTCAGGCCGTCGGGGTTGGTCGTGGTCCAGGTCGACGTGTAGTTGTTGCAGCCGCCGAACCCGCTGAGCGCGTTGTCCTGGCCGAACTCCGCGGTGATGGTGGTCACCGTTGCACTCGAGGCGACGGCCTGGTTGCCATTGTTGACTCCGGTCGCAATCCACGAGGTTCCCTGGAGACCAGCCAGGCCGGGTGTGTAGACGAGCAGTTGTGCCTCCTGCGCGTCCTTCAGGACGAGTTGATCGGCGGCAACGCCGGCCGTTGCGACATTGTCGAGGGCGGCGATGACCGCGGTGTCCTGCTCGCCGGCAGGCCCGATGCAGGCTGCCGCGGTGATGAGCTCGGTCGTGATCGTCAGGTCCGTGCCGGACTGCGTGTAGGTTCCCGAGAACCGATTGCAGCCTGTCGACCCGGCGACCTGGCCGTCTGCCAGGAAGTTCAACGTCCCCACTGAGGGATCCGTGACAGCCGGGGTCTGGGCACCGGCTGCATCGGCGTACCCGGTGAGGTTCCAGCTCGTGCCGACCAGCGCAGCAACGGAAGCCCTCGCCGGGGCAGGAGCAGCGCCCTGACCTGACGTACAGGCGCCCAGCAGGGTCAGTGCAAGCGCGGCAACGGCGATCCTGGCGGGAAGCATCCCAGTCATCGTCCCATCTCAACCGGGCGACATCGACCCCAGCAACGTCCGCGGCAATCAGCAGAGCGCACAGTCCTGATCGTCGCCGGTGTCACGAGTGGCGAGACCATGGGTTCCACCTGCTGGGCGAGACCGGCGGACGGTGGGACGATGCGCTCATGAAGGCGACCCGGGTCGACCCGCGTGACGTCACCTGGGAGGTGGATCACCCCACCTATCGGGTGTACTTCTGGACCCAGGACGGGTCGGCATGCGATGAGTGGCGCGTGACAGATGCGGCGAACATCCACGATGTACTCGCCTGGGCCGACGAGCGAGTTGGCGAGCAACGGAGCTACCAGGTGTTCGTCGAGGCATCGGCGGGGAGCGAACTCGGGCTACTCCGCCTGCGCGGGACTGATCCCACATCCACGCAGGGCCTGCAACTGATGTGATGCCACGATCCTGCCGCCCGCCCTGTGACGTCGCGTCCGCGTGGCGGTGATCCGCGGCTTGCAGACCAGAAACCGCGTCCTGGACGATCGACGACCCTCAACCTGCCCCATATCGCCGCGAGTCGGGCGCCTCAACGGGCTTGATCGCGTCGCAGGGTGCCAGCAATTGGACATGCGGTAGATAGGTCGCATGGGTTCCAGTCGCCTCGCTCAACCGATCTCGTTCCGCAGCGGTGCTCCAGCGCGGGAGGACAAGGCTTCCCGCCCGGCGCAGTGGCGCGTTCGGGAGTGAGTTGCCGGGCCCGGAGAGCACGAACGGCACTTGCTTCCTGGCCGCCGCCCCACCCTTCGGACGCGGGCCTAGGGCTGCTGGATCGTGACCGCGACTCCGCCGCGCTTGTGACCGGCTTCGACGAACCGGTGCGCGTCGACGATGCTGTCCAACGGGTAGGTCGCCCCGACGACCGGGGTGAGGGTGCCGGCTTCGATGAGGGCCGTGATCTGCTCAAGGCGTCGGGAGCTCAGCGCCAGGTTTCCGTCGTCGATGGAGACGTACCTGCCGTCGGGGGCACGGGCCTTCCGGCAGGCCTGCTTGAGTGGCGATGACTTCAGTCCGCCGACGCAGTCCAGGACCAGGGCGTAGCTCGCGCCCTCGGGCGGGGTGTTGACGCGGGTGTAGTCCAAGGCCTGGTCGGCGCCGAGGGATCTGACAAGGTCAAGGTTCTTCGTGCTGCAGACGGCGGTGACGCGTGCTCCCAGTGACTTGGCGTACTGGATGGCCAGCGTTCCGGAGGTGCCGGACGCGCCGTAGATGAGGACCTCGTCTCCTGGCTGAACTCGTCCCTTGTCGACGTACTGGAGTGCGAGCAGGCCGCCGTAGGCGGCAGCGGTCGCCTCTTCGTGGGTGAGGTTGCTGGGCTTGAGCGCCAGCGTGCCGTGGGTGCGGGAATCGGTCTCGATCATGCACCGGTACTCGGCGTAGGCGCCGAGCCGGAAGCCTGTGCCGCCATACACAGCATCACCGGGCGCGAACCTGCTGGTCCGCGCACCCGCCTGGTCGATCACACCGGAGAAGACGAAGCCGAGGATCGGGTGTCGCGGTTTGGTCACGCCCATCATGAGCCGGAAGGGGACCTGCAACCTGGCGCTCACGTGCGCCGAGCGGATGAAGATGTCGCTGGCGGTCACCGCGCTGGCGATGATCCGAACGCGCACTTCATCCGGCTTCAGCGACGGTATCGGGACCTGGCAGACACGCAGCACCTCGGGCGGGCCGTACCGGTCGCTCACTACGGCCGTCATGGTGGGAGGAGCTGCCATGGAACTCACCTCAGGATGTGCTGGTAATCTGCCGGGCCGGCAGGGGCGCACTCGTGCCCGCCGCGTCCCCGGGAACGGGCGGGGCAGCGAATCCTGCGCCGACCAGCCTAGCGTCCGGGAGGGCGCTGCCACCCGGTGCCGGTGGTAGGGGTGCCGGGTGGGTGAAGCCCTTGGTGATCAACCACACGGCCAGGACCATCTCCTGCAACCCGATCGGGGCCGCGAGAAGCTGCAGCGGGATCGCCGACTCGACGCCCATGAGTTCGGCGCCGGCATAGGCGAACAGGAGAAGCCCTCCCACAAGGCCCCACACCGACAGCCAGGCCGGAACCAGCCGGGACCGGAACAGCAGCATGTTGAGGATCACCGCGCTCACCGCGAACACGGGCATGGTGCCCACGAAGTAGGTCCATTCCCGCGCCGACAGCAGCGCGTCGCCAACCGATCCCCCGACCGCAGCGGCCCCACCCGCGTCCCGGCCCAGCGCAAGGACCAGCAGCGCGGTGGTGGAGGCCATCAGGATGAAGGTGGCCTCGAGCGTGCGCATGGCGACGTACCCGACGGCCGACCCCTCACCGTGCGGCCTGAGAACCGGCAGCAGAAGCGCGGCGATCCCGACGACGGACAGCGCGAGGATGAACTCCAGCGCCACGCCCAGCACGACCTGGCCCTGGTGGTCCGCCGCCTGGACGAGGTAGTCCGGGGCGTCCAGTACTTGCATGACCAGCCCACCACCGATGATCGCGGTTGCGGTGGCCACGATGAACAGGACCCCGACCACCCGGGCGGTCGCCCGGTGGCTCACCCCCTCGGACTCGGGCTTGCGCGTTCGGATCTGCGTCGATGTTGTCATGTCAGTTCACTCCTATCCGGTGTGTCCTGGGGTCCGGCTCGGCGCCGGCCTCCAGGCGATTGAGCGAGACGAGGGTCACGCCCAGGTCGCGGATCCGGCGGATCAGTCCGTGCAGCACGGCCTGGTCGGCGACCGGCCCGGTCAGCAGGGTGTCGCCGTCGCACCAGGTGATCGCCAGCCCGTCGAACCACTGCGACCACAGCCGGTCCAGCTCCCCCCGCAGCCTGATCTGGTAGACGATGGGCTGGTCCGGGTCCGGGTCCGCGTCCGGCGTCTGCCGCTGTGCCATGTCGCCACCGCTTCCGCTGTGTCCGCCCAGGTCTGGTGGGCTCCATCTCCAGCGTCGCAGCGGGCCCAAGGCGCCGGCATCGTCCTTCAGGACTATTCAGGGACTACTCCCGCGGCCGACGGCCTCCATCGGAGCGAGGTCGGGCGGAGTCGGTTCAGGCGGGTGGCAGGATCCTCAACGCCCGCGCCCGTGCGACCGCGGCGGTGCGGCTGTGCGCGTCGAGCTTGTCGTAGATGCTGCGGGCGTGCGCCTTGACTGTGTACGGCGAGACGCAGAGCAGGGCGGCGATCTGCTGGTTGCTCAGGCCCGCCGCGACGTGGCCCAGCACCTCGACCTCCCGGGAGGTCAACGCCGGCGCCCCGTCGAGCCCCGCCCCGGCCACCGGGAAGGCGGCAAGCACCTGCCCCGCGTGGTCGGCTGCCGTGCCGCGAGCCTCGACCTCGCGCAGCAGGTCGGCCATCGCGGGGCCCTCGTCGAGGAGCACCTGCAGGAAGCCCTCCGGCGCGGCCAGCGCCAGGGCCCGTTCCAGGACCGCCGCCGCCTCCTCCGAGTGGCCCATGGCGTGGTGCGCGAGGGCCAGCTGGGCCAGGATCTCGATGGCGCTGCCCACTCGTCCAGCGTCCTCTGCGGCTCGGAGCAGCCGCTCCAGCAGCCCCACCGCCGCCTCCCCCGCGGTGGCGGATCCCCCGGCTCCGAGGTCGGCGAGCATGATCCGGGCCAGGGTGAGGTGCTCGTACTCGCCCACCAGGTCGAGGCCGTCGTCGACGGACAGCCACCGCTCGCGTGCCCAGGCCAGCGCATCGGCGACCCGGCCGTGCCCGGCCCAGATCCGCGCCCGCATCGCCGGCACGGGCCGCAGGTCGGGCATGGGCGTGCGGATGTACAGCCGCTGCGCCTCCTCGAGCAGGTCCAGCGCCCCACGCGGATCGCCGTGGGCCAGCCGCAGCCGGGCCTTGGCGACGTGCCAGCGGTAGGCCCACACCGGCATCACCCGCAGCTGGCCGAGCTCGCTGCTGCGGTACAGGTGCTCGCTGGCGGCCACCAGGTCGCCGCGGGCGAGGTCCAGTTCCGCCCAGGCCCGGTACAGATCCGCCGCTTCCGGGCAGGGTGAGGTCGGGAGCTCGGACTCCGCGGATGCCATCGCCGCGACGGCGTCCTCAGCGGACCTCAAATGGCCGAGAATCGGGCGGATGTCGACCACCAGGCACATCGCGGTGATCGCATCGGACACGCTGCCGGCTGCCAGCAGGCGCTGGCTGTAGCCGGTGAAGACGCGGTCGGCCTCCTGGAGGTCCCCCTCAGCCAGGCAGGCCATGCCCAACAGGGCGGTCGCCTGGTCGCGGCGGGCCGCGTCCCCGGAGGGCAACAGCGCCAGGGCTTGGCGGGCTTGCACGACGGCGCCCGCAGAATCGCCGAGTGAGGCCGCCAGGTAGGCGCGGGCCACGGCGATCCTGCCCAGCAATGCCCGGTCGCCGTCACTGGGGAACGGCCCACCGTCCGGCGGCGGATCCGACCCCGGTCCTGCCATGAGTCCCTCGGCATCGGCCAGGTAGGAGGCGGCCGCCTCGAGGTCACCGGTGCCCAGAAGGGCGTACGCGTACCAGACTGCCAGCGCGGGTCGGGCGCGGATCAGTCCGTCGGGCAGCACCCGCGCCTGGGACAGCCACGTCCCGGCCCGCGAACTCCTGTCGACGGCTTCCCCGGCCCGCTCGAGCAGCTCGGCGGCCCGGTCCAGGTCCCCTGCGGACAGGGCGTGGCCGATCGCCTCGACGGGCATCTGCGCGGCATCGAACCAGTCGCTGGCCCGCCGGTGCAGGCCCTCCACCTGATCGGGGAACTCGGCGTTCAGCCTCGCCCGCAGCACGTCGGCGAACAGGTGGTGGTAGCGGTACCAGCGGCGCTGGTCATCCAGCGCAACCACGAACACGTTGCCACGGTCCAGGCGCTCGAGAACCTGCCCGCCGTCACGCTGCCCCGTGACCGCATCGCACAGGTCCCCGTCCAGCTTCTCCAGGATCGAGGTCTGCAGCAGGAACAGGCGCTCGTCCTGGGACCGGTGGGCCAGCACCTCGTCCACCAGGTAGTCGAACACGTACCGGTGGCTGCCGGTGAAGCGTCGAACTGCCTCCGCCGGGTCGGCTCCCCGCCGCAGGCTCAGTGCGGCCAACTGCAGCCCCGCGATCCAACCCTCGGTGCGCTCGGCCAGCGCCCCGACCTCCTCGCCGCGCAGGTCCAGGCCCATCACCGACGACAGGAACGTGGCAGTCTCGGCGGTCGTGAACCGTAGCTCCTCGGCGCGCACCTCGCTGAGCACACCCCCGGCACGCCACCGGGCCAGCGGCAGCCGCGGATCCTCCCGGCCGGCGATCACCACGTGCAGTTGTGCCGGGCCCCTCTCCACCAGGAACGCCACCGCTTGGTCGACCTGCGCGCTGTCCACGGCATGGAAGTCATCGAGCACCACCACCACATCCCGCGGGGACCGGGCCACCGCGTTGATCAGGTCAGTGAGCACCACCTCCGCCGCAGGCGGCTGCGGGGACCGCAGCCCGGCCACCAGCTCCTCGCTCACCTGTGGGGCAACCGTGCCCACGGCAGTCACCAGGTAGAAAAGGAAGCGCATCAGATCGCTGTCCGCGGCGTCCAGGGACAGCCACGCCACCCCAGCATCCGCGCCACCGCCGGCGGTGGCCATCCACTCAGACAGCACCGTGGTCTTGCCGAAGCCCGCCGGCGCCGAGACCAGGACCAGCCGACCTCGAGCGGCCTCGTCCAGCCGCGTGGTCAACCTGGGTCGGCGGACCACGCTCGGGCGAAGCCGCGGCACGCGCAGCTTCGTGTCCAGCACCGGCGAGGTCTGCTCGATCAGACTCACCCCCTCTCAGCCAACGGTCACATCATGGCCGCACCGACCACAGGCAGGCCCATTCAGCTCAGCGGCCGGGGACGCGACCGGGCCCGCAGGCTCGCGATGCTGACCAGAAGCACCCACAGGCCGCCAAGGAACTTCCCCGGTCCTACGGCTGGTGGCGCCGCTGAGGTGAGTCACATCGCCGCGAGCTGGGCGCCCTCAGCCGGGGCAGAGCAGCGCCCAGAAGGACCCAGGGCCGATCTAGGGACCAGGCCGAGTC
>JBDHZV010000125.1:0-8042 GCA_039812125.1 Candidatus Nanopelagicales bacterium | reverse complement strand
GCGTCGACCCCGTCGCCAGCCCCAGCACCGCGTCCGGCTTGGCCGCCAGCAGCCGCACGTACGCCTGCGCCACGATCGGAGCAGCCTCCTCCGGACGCCCCACGATGATGACCTCCACGACACTTCCCCTTCTCTCGTCCCTGCCTGGTCGTCGGGCGCATCGGGCGCCCGTCCGTCTCCTGCTCCCCGTTCCCCCGGGGTGCTCCCCCCGGGGTCCTGCTCCCCTGGGCCGGATGACTGCCCGGCCACGTGCCCGGCTGGTGGGTTGCCGGGCCGGCATCCGCAGCGCGGCGGGCGGAGGGCCGCCACGGCCCACCCCGCCCGCCGCGCTGCCGGTCAGCCGATGATGTCGTTGATGTCCATGGCCAGGCCGTCGGCCTCGCCGCCGACGACCACCTGGAACACCGGCCCGGCCTTGAGCACACCGAACGCGCCGGCGGCCTTGAGCCCGGCCTCGTTCACCGCGGCAGCGTCGACCACGACCGTGCGCAGCCGGGTGGCGCAGGCCTCGATCTCCTCGATGTTGTCCGCCCCGCCGAGTGCCGCGATGATCTTCTCCGCCTTGCCCATGTCGTCCTCCTCGTGTTGCGGTCCGGCTCGTCCGGACCGTGCGTGTGATGGGTCCTGCTGGTCGTTCGGGTCCTGCTGGTCGTTCGGGTGGGTGGCCCGCTCCGCAGGGCGGGCCACCCACCTGGCCTAGCGCCGGCCGGTCGGGCGGTCGGCCTCGGCCGAGCCCGCCTCGACCGGGCCCGCCACGGCTGGGCCCGCCTCGACGGCCACCGGCTGGGCGGCTGCCAGCGCAGCCTCCACCTCGGCGACCAGCGCCGGGTCCTCGGCGACGGCCGGGGCCTGATCGGCCGGGGACTGCTCGACCGCGTCGTCCTCACGGCCCGGGGTGCGCAGGTTCCAGCGGCGGATCGCCCAGCGGAAGACGACGTAGTACAGGGCGCCGAAGCCCAGTCCGATCAGGACCAGCAGCCACGGCTTGCTCGCGAGGTTCCAGTTCAGGGCGAAGTCGAACAGGCCAGCGGAGAAGCCGAACCCGTCGCGGGCACCCAGGGCGTAGGTCAGGGCCATGGCCAGGCCGGTCATGCCGGCGTGCAGCAGGAAGAGCAGCGGCGCGACGAACATGAAGGAGAACTCCAGCGGCTCGGTGACGCCGGTGAGCATGGCGGTCAGCGCGGCGGCCATCAGCATGCCGGCGGCGGCCTTGTTGCGCGCCTCGTGCATCATCGCCAGGGCGGCAGCCGGCAGCGCGAACATGAAGATCGGGAAGAACCCGGTCATGAAGAGCCCGTACTGCCCGGTGCTGTCGGTCGCGTTGAAGAAGCAGGTCAGGTCGCCATGCGCCGTGCCCGCCGCCGTGGCGCAGTCGCCAGCCTGGAACCAGACGAACGAGTTCAGGATGTGGTGCAGGCCGGTGGGGATCAGCAGCCGGTTGGCCATGCCGAAGGCGCCAGCGCCGAGGGGGCCATGGGCGTACATCCACGTGGCGACGTTGTTGAGCACCTCGCCGATCGCCGGCCAGACGATGCCGAACGCGACGCCCCAGGCGATGCCGGCCAGCGCGGCCAGCATCGGGACCAGCCGTCGTCCGGAGAAGAACGCCAGCGCCGAGGGCAGCTTCGTCCGGTGGAACCGCTGCCAGAGCAGTGCGGACGTGATGCCCATGACGATGCCGCCGAAGACGCCGGGGTTCGGCGCCGTCACCACGTCCGCGGCAGGGTTGGTGTCGAAGGCGTGGAAGGTCAGGACGTTGGCGAAGACGAGGTAGCCGACGACGCCGGCCAGGGCCGTGGACCCGTCGGACTTCTTGGCGAAGCCGATCGAGACGCCCAGGGCGAACAGCATCGCCAGGTTGGCGAAGATCGCCTCGCCCGCCTTGCTCAGGATGGACAGCGGTCCGTCCCCGGCCCCGGCGACGGACTCGCCGAACTGGCCGAGCAGGTCGGCCTGCCCGAGGCGCAGGAACAGGCCCGCGGCAGGCAGGACGGCGATGGGCAGCATCAGGCTCTTGCCGACGCGCTGCAGGACGGCGAAGGCGCTGGTTCGCGCGCTCGCGGTGGTCACGCTCATGATCGGGCCCTTTCGGTCGTGGTGTTCGGTGACAGGAACGCTACGGACCACGAAATGGACAGATCGGACAGCGACCGGGGTAGAACGGGGTAGCACCGGGGTACCAGTGGGGCAGTGCCCGGCACCCGGGGGGCGACGAGCGGGTGCCGGGCAGCGGGCGGCAGGCTCAGCCCTGCTCGTGATCCGAGTCCGCCGGCGCGATCGCGCCGGGATCGACCAGTCCCAGGGCCACAGCCGCAGCGATCGCCTGATCGCGGTCGACCGCTCCGAGCTTGCGGTAGGCGGAACGCAGGTACGCCTTGACCGTGTTCACCGAGTACGACGTGACCTGGGCGATGCGGGGCCGCGTCGCTCCCTGGGCCAGCAGGCGCAGCATCGCCACCTCCTGGGGGCTCAGCGCCTCGGAGGGCTCGGCCTGCAGGCGGGGATCGGACCGGAACCGCTCCAGCAGCACAGCCAGGAATGCCGGCTCGGGGAGGCTGTTGACCTCCCGCTCAGCCGCGACGAAGGCGCGTGACACCTCCGCGGCGTTGCCCAGCCGCAGGTTGAGCGCGACCGCCGCCAGGGCGTGCAGCGACCGCATGTACGGCAGGCCGGAACGCGTGGCGTACTCCTCCACCCGCACCAGCGAGGGCAGGGCGTCGCTGCCATCGGCCACCCACGCGGATGCCACGTGCAGCCACAGGGGGTCGGTCCCGGTGCCCCGGAACCGCCGCAGCACCCGCATCCCCTGGCGCACCGCCTCCCGGGCCTCGGCGTCCCGACCGGCCCACGCGAGAGCCATCGCGCGCAGCCCGACAGAGACGACGGTGTACCGACTGGGGTCCTGGATCTCGGCGGGGGTCAGCGACGCGTCGGTGGCCCCGAGCGCCCGGTCGAGGTCGCCGACCATGATCATCGCGCGCACCCGGCTGTTGGTCAGCGCCGTCTCGTCGATCGCGCAGATCTCCAGGACCGGGTCGTGGGCGAGTTCGCCCAGGTGCTCCGGAACATCCTCGAGCGGCTGGCCCATCGTGGCCAGGCGGCCCTCCCAGCCCCGCACCGAGGACTCCAGCTGCGCGCGCGCGATCCGCAGGCCCAGGTCGCGATCGGCCCGCGCCGCCATGTCGCGGTCCGTGGCTCGCAGCACCGCCCGCGGCGTCAGCGAGTCGCCGGCCAGGCCGCAGGCGCGTGCCAGCGCCAGGGACAGGGCCGGGTCGCTCCAGAGGTCGGCCTGCGGCATCCGCTCCAACCACGTCACCATCTGCGCCGCCTCACCACCACGCAGCTTCGGCCCCGAGACCGCCCGCAGCAGCGCGGCGACCCGGGGCCCGTCCGCCGCGCGCAGGCCCGCCTCGACGGCACGGTCCATGTCACCGGCGTCGCGGTACCAGTCCGATGCGTGGCCGAGGGCGGCCAGCGCACCCTGCGGGTCGCTCGACCGGCGCCGGCGGGCCATCTCCTCGGCGAACAGCGGGTGGTAGCGGTACGAGCCCGCATGCTCCGGCAGGCGCTCGGTGAACACCCCCGCCAGCACCAACCGGGTGAGCCGAGCCGCTGAGCCGGCCTCCCCTGCCAGGGCGTCGCACAGGTCCGGATGCAGCGAGGGCAGCCCTGCGGTCAGCTCGACGAAGCGGACGTCCTGCGGGTCCATCCCGGCGACGACCTCGTCGGCGACGAACCGTGCCAGGCCCTGCGCGTGGGACGGCCACCCCGCCAGCGCGGTCGGATCCCCACGGCGTCGGCGCAGCTCCTCGCCGGCCAGCTGGACGGCCAGGGCCCAGCCCTCGACCTGCCCGGCGACGAGGGCGGCAGTCTCGACCGGCACCGGCATCCCGGACACCACCCGCAGCAGCTCGCGGACGTCGGCACCGTCGAGCGCGAGCACGTCGGGACCGAGGACCAGCAGCCGGCCGGCAGACTGCAGGCGCGCCCAGGGCTGGGGCCGGCAGTCCCGGGTCGCCACGATGACGCAGGCGTCGCGGGCCGCTCCTGCGATCGCCTCGACGGCCCGATCGACAGTCGGCGAGGGCCACGTGCGGACCGGGTCGTCGACGATGACGACCCCGCGCCGGCGACCGCCCTGGCTGCGCTCGGCGAGGTCGGCCAGCGCGGTCCCGACATCGGGGACGCCGTCCGACCCGGGCAGCGCCCACACGACCGGCAGCCGATTCGCGTGCTGATCGGCCCACGACGCCACCAGGCACGTCTTGCCGTACCCGGCGGGCGCCTGGACCAGCACGACACCGATGTCCACGACGCGATCCAGCTCACGCAGCAGCCGGGTCCGGACCAGCAGGCCCGACCCCGGCGCCCGTGGACCGAGCGCGTCAGCCATCCACCGGCCCCGGCTCGCAGGGGCCGGCCCACGCGGCCCGAAGGGCGCCGCCATCGCAGGACAGCACGCCTGCACACTAGGCCATCGCCCGCCGGCGCCGCCGCCCGTGCGGCCAGCTCCGTCACCCTGCTGGCGGCATCCACCGCCACCCGATCCAGTTACAAGATCCACTCGTTGGTGGACTGCCCGGTGCTGCGGGCTCAAGGTGCGCCGCGCCGGGGCCCGAACCGAGAGATCACGCACAGGACCGCAGGAGGCCCACCGTGATCCATCCCACCGACGCCGCCGCCCGGGCTCGCACCGAGGCCACCCTGCCCAGCCCTCCCGATGACCGCCAGAAGTACGCGTACCTGGGCGGGCAGCGCCGCTGGGCCCTCGTCTGCGGCTTCCTCGTGGCGACCGGCGCCATCCTGTCCCAGGTCCGGTTCTCGCTGTCCGCGGTGCCGACGCTGTCCTACCTGCCCGTCGCCGGCTTCGTCGCCGTCGTCGCCTCGATCAGCCTGTACACCTCGACGCGACGTCGCCGCATCGACGAGACCGGCCACCGCGCCCGGGTCAGCGCCTGGGCCGACGGGCGCACCCGGTTCCCGAGCGTCGACGTCTTCCTGCCGTCCTGCGGCGAGCCCCTGGAGGTGCTGGCCAACACGTTCGGCCACGTGGCGGCCATGCGGTGGCCGGGGCCCCTCGAGGTCCTGGTGCTGGATGACTCCGCCCGCCCCGCGGTCGCCGACCTGGCCCGCCGCCACGGCTTCACGTACCTGAGCCGACCGGACCGCGGGGTCATGAAGAAGGCCGGCAACCTCACGTTCGGGTACGGCCGGTCCAGCGGCGAGGTCATCGCCGTGTTCGACGCCGACTTCGTGCCCCGCCCGGACTACCTGTTCGAGCTGGTGCCCTACCTCGACGACCCGGGGGTCGGCATCGTGCAGTCCCCCCAGTTCTTCGAGTCCACCGCAGCGATGAACTGGCTGCAGCGCGGCGCCGGGGCGACCCAGGAGTTCTTCTACCGCTGGGTCCAACCGTCGCGGGACGCCGCGGGATCCCCGATCTGCGTGGGCACCTGCGCGCTCTACCGGCGTGCCGCACTGGCTGCCGCGGGCGGCTTCGCGCTGATCGGCCACAGCGAGGACGTGCACACCGGGGTGAAGCTGCTGCGGGCCGGCTACCGGACCCGCTACGTCCCGGTGAACGTGTCGAAGGGCCTGTGCCCCGACACGCTCGACGCCTTCGTGACCCAGCAGTACCGCTGGTGCACGGGCAGCATGAGCCTGCTGGCCGACCGCCGGTTCCACGCGATGCCGTTGACGCTGCGCCAGCGGCTCTGCTTCTTCTCCGGGTTCGGCTACTACATCGGCACCGCGCTGCTCGTGTTCGCGGTTCCGATCCCCTCCCTGGCGATGATGTGGCTGTACACGGACTACTACCACGCCCGCAACTACGTCTACGTGCTGCCGGTCCTGCTGTGGTCGTGGATCGTCGTGCCCCGGCTACTGCGCGGCCGGTGGGGGCCGGAGATGTTCCGGGTCCAGGTCATCTACGCCTTCGCCCACGCGATCGCCATCTGGGACATCCTGCGCCGGCGCACGGCGGCCTGGGTGCCCACCGGCTCGGTGACCCGGGGCGCCCCACTGCCGGGACGGGTGCGGCGGCTGATGCGCACGTGGATCGTGCTGACCCAGGTGGGGCTCTGGACCGGCCTGGCGCACGCGGCCACGGCCAACCGGGCGGTGCTCTCCAGCCTCCCACTGGCGATGATCATGTCGCTGACCGCGGTGATCCAGTGGCCCATCCTGGCCCGGCTGCGCACCCCCCGACCCCGGGCCTGGGCCCGCGCCCACAGCGCGTGGCGCGCGGCAGGTGCTGCGCTGGCCGCGACCGCGGCCGTCGGGGTGGTGACCACGGCGGCCATGTCCGCTGAGGTCCTGGTCCCCGTCACCTCCCTGCTGCCCGACTCGCTGTCGATGGCCACGACCCACACCCCGGCCCAGGTCCAGGAGCCGGACCCGACGACGGCGCGCGTCGGCCACGGAGCGCAGCGCTGCCCGGTGGCACGGGCCACCAGCCGGCGCACCTTCGTCGACCGCGACTACGAGGGCAGTCGGTACCGGATCGGCTACGTCGAGCAGGTGACCTACTGCGTGCGCGGCAACCGCGTCCACCTGCTCGCGGTCAGCACGCAGCCCGACCTCGTCGACTCCCGGTTCACCCGCCTGCGGGTCACGGACGTGGACCATCGGGAGGCGCCGTGCGGGCAGCGCTGCGGGCGCACGATCACGACCGTGCGAGGGGAGGCCCGCAACGTCGGCCAGCACGGGATCGCTGCCCGGGCGACCGCCACGATCACCACGACGATCACCCCCGAGGGGGCCACCACCGTCGCCCGGTTCGACTACCGGCGGGCCTGAGCCCCTGGCCCGGTCGCCAGCATGACATGCCCCGGCAGGGCGGTTAGCGTGGCGATGCCCCGTCGGGGCGCTCCACCCTCCACACGGATCGTCCGGCACGTACCTGCCGGTGAAGGGACGACATCACCCATGGCAACTGTCACGTTTGACAAGGCCACCCGGATCTACCCCGGGAACTCCATCCCCTCGGTCGACAGCTTCGACCTCGAGATCGCCGACGGCGAGTTCCTGGTCCTGGTCGGCCCGTCCGGCTGCGGCAAGTCCACCACCCTGCGCATGCTCGCCGGGCTCGAGGAGTGCAACGGCGGGAAGATCTTCATCGGCGAGCGCGACGTCACGCACGTGGCGCCGAAGGACCGCGACATCGCCATGGTGTTCCAGAACTACGCGCTGTACCCGCACATGACGGTGGCCGAGAACATGGGCTTCGCCCTGAAGATCGCCGGCGTGCCCAAGGACGAGATCGCCAAGCGCGTCGCCGAGGCCTCCAAGATCCTCGACCTCGACCCGTACCTGGAGCGCAAGCCCCGCGCCCTGTCCGGCGGCCAGCGCCAGCGCGTGGCCATGGGCCGGGCCATCGTGCGCAAGCCCCACGTGTTCCTCATGGACGAGCCGCTGTCCAACCTCGACGCCAAGCTGCGCGTGCAGACCCGCACCCAGATCGCCAAGCTGCAGCGCCAGCTCGGCGTCACCACCGTCTACGTCACCCACGACCAGGTCGAGGCCCTGACCATGGGCGACCGCATCTGCGTGCTCAAGGACGGCATCAAGCAGCAGGTCGGCACCCCCTCCGAGCTCTACGACGTGCCCGCCAACGTGTTCGTCGCCGGCTTCATCGGCTCCCCGGCGATGAACATCCTCACGATCCCCTTCGTCAACGGCGAGGCCCGTCTCGGCCCCAAGGCCGTCGCCCTGCCCAAGCCCGCCGCCGACGCCCTGGCCAGCGCCGGGCGCACCAGCGTCACCATCGGCTGGCGCCCCGAGGACCTGCGCGTCGTCGACGACACCGACGGCTGGCCGGCCAAGGTGGTCGTGGTCGAGGACCTCGGCGCCGACGCCTACGTCTACACCGAGGTCGGCCTTCCCAGCGGGGACAAGGAGATCACCGTGCGCGTGGACGGGCGCATCCCCCCCAAGCGCGGCGACATCCTGTACCTCAAGGGCATCTCCGAGCACACCCACCTGTTCGACCCGGAGACCGGACTGCGCCTGCCGTCCTGACCTGCCACAGCGTCGAGGCCGGG
>JBDHZV010000124.1:0-8209 GCA_039812125.1 Candidatus Nanopelagicales bacterium | reverse complement strand
ACGACGGTGTCCCAGAACGTCTCGAAGGCCGAGGTCAGCTTGTTGGTCTGGGAGACCAGCGACCCGCTGAACCGGTTGGCGTGGAAGCCGAGGCTCTGGGTGGTCAGGTGGTCGAAGACCCGCTGGTACAGCCGCTGCATGGCCTTCACCTCGAACGACCAGGTCGTGTACAGCGCGATGCGCCATCCGACGACCTGGCCGAGCAGCTGGGAGACCAGGTAGGCCAGCACCAGCGGCCAGCCCGACTCCCAGGTCACCGTGCCGTCCTGGACGTGGGTCAGCAGCACGGAGATGACGAACGGCCCCACGAAGCGGGCCAGCAGCACCGTCACGACGGGCACGACCAGCGACAGCCCGAGCCGCCAGGGGTACTGGGCCGCAGTCGACCAGAACAGCGACAGCGTCGGCCGGGTCAGCGCCCGCTGCTGCCCGGGCAGGCCGGCATCGGCGGGCGCCACGGCGCTCGCCTCCAGCTCCTGGGTCTGTTCGGGCATCCGTCAAGGATGCATCCGCCCGCCGCGAAGGCCCAAATCCGAGACGTCGTCACGGGCCGTCAGCCGGCCCCGGCGAAGCCGTTCTGCCGCCAGCCCTCGTAGACGGTCACCGCGACCGCGTTGGACAGGTTCAGCGAGCGGTTGCCGGCGACCATCGGCAGCCGCAGGCGGTCGCGCTCCGGGAACGACTCGAGCACCGCGGGGGCCAGCCCGGTGGGCTCCGGGCCGAACAGGAGCACGTCGCCCGGGCGCAGCGCCACCTCGAAGGGCGTCCGGGTGCCCCGCGCGGAGGTGGCGAACCACCGGTGACCGGCCAGGGCGGCGCGGGCCGTGGCCAGGTCCGGGTGCACGTGGACGCGGGCCATCTCGTGGTAGTCCAGGCCGGCGCGGCGCACCCGCGCCTCGTCGAGCGTGAAGGCCATCGGCTCGACGAGGTGCAGGTGGCTGCCGGTGTTGGCGCACAGCCGGATCACGTTGCCCGTGTTGGGGGGGATGCGCGGCTCGTGCAGGACGACGTGGAACACCTAGGCGAGCTCCTCGATGGCATAGGAGGTCAGGGCGTCGCGCACGTACCGCGCACCCTCGGTCCCACCGTAGTTGGCGGCGAACCGCTCGTCGGCGACGTACATGTCGGCCAACCCCACCAGGGCCTCCGCGGTGACTGCGCCCTCGGGCTTGCCGCCCCACCCGGCCGCGATCCAGGCGCGGTGCCGCCGGGCCAGGGCACGGGCGGCCGGCCCGTCCACGGGCGCACCCTCGGCGCGCAGCCGCGCCCACTGCTCGGCGATGGCGCTGTGCTCGGCCATGAAGCCGCGCTGGCCCTGCGCGCCCAGCCCCCGCCACCACCGGTCGGCGTCGGCGTAGGCGGTGGCTCCCCAGCGCGCCTCGACCTCCTCCTTGTACTGGGTGTGGTCGAACCCGTCGAACATCTCCTCAGCCATGACCCGGCCCTCCTCCTCGATCCCCGTGATGGTCCGCTCGACGCTGGCGATCTGCCGGTCGAGCCGATCACGCTCGGCCCGCAGCCACCCCAGGTGGGCCCGCAGGGCGGACGTGTCGTCCGTCGCGCCCTCGATGACCTCCGCGATGGTCGCCACGGCCAGGCCCAGCTGGCGCAGCAGCAGGATCTGCTGCAACCGGCGCAGTGCCCGCTCGTCGTAGTACCGGTACCCGTTGGCCCCCACGCGCGAGGGGGACAGCAGGCCCACCTCGCCGTAGTGGCGCAGCGTGCGGCTGGTGGTGCCCGCGATCCGGGCCACCTCCGCGATGCCGTACTCCACGATGCCTCCTGTGCTCGACACCCACCGTAGGAGTTGACGTTACGTCAATGTCAAGACCGACCTCAGGACAGCACGAGCCGGACCCCGTAGCCGAGCACGATCAGGTACCCGAGCACGGACACCCCGATCCGGAACCGCTCGGACATCCGGGCTCCGGCCGCCGACCCGAGCGCCGCCAGGACCAGCTGCCATGCCCACGACCCGGCGAACACCCCGAGGGCGAACGCCGCGCCCTGTCCCGCCCCGGTGAGGTGCGCCGACAGCCCCGTGGTCAGGGCGACGAAGTACACGGCGGTCAGCGGGTTGACCGCCGTCAGGGCGACGAACCGGACGAAGACCGCGCCGGTCGGCAGCTCCCGGGAGGCCGCGGGGGGGCGGCGCAACCCGACCAGGCCGTGCGCGGCCACCGCCAGCAGGGCGATTGCCGCCACCAGCTGGAGGGCCTGCTCGGAGCCGGCCAGCGCGGTGGCGACCCGCTCGCCGACCACCACCGCCAACGTCGCGTAGCCCAGGTCGACACACGCGACGGCCGTGGCCGCGGCAGCAGCCGGCCGGATGCCCCGTTCCACGCCCTCGCGCACGATCAGGATCCCGATGGCCCCCAGCGGCAGCGCCACGCCCAGTCCGGCGGCCACGCCGGACCAGAAGGCATCGGGACCGACCACGGCCGAAGGGTAGCCGCCCCTCGAGGCAGGCCGGTCAGCCCGCCCGCGAGAACGCCGAGGCGCGCGCGACCTGCTCGGCGGTGGGGCGGACCCCCGTGTAGAGGGCGAACTGCTCGGCGGCCTGCAGCGCGATCACCTCGGATCCGGTGATCAGCCGGGCCCCCCCGGACCGGGCCCGCACCACCAGCGGCGTCTCCTGGGGCATTGCCACCACCTCGAAGACGGTCTGCGCGGCGTCGACGACCTCGCCCGGGACGGGCAGGTCCCCCGCGGCGGGCCCGCCTGCCATGCCCACGGGCGTCGCGTTCACGATCAGCTGCGGGCGCAGCGAGCCGATGTCCGGGCGCCAGTCGAACCCGTACTGCTCGGCAAGGGCGGTCCCGGACACCCGGTTGCGCGCGACGACCGTCCCGGGCCCGTACCCGCCGTCGCGCAGGGCCGCGACCACGGCCTTGGCCATCCCGCCGCTGCCCAGCACGACCAGCTCCTGGTCACGGGGCACGCCGTGCTCGGCCAGCAGGGTGGCCACCGCGGTGTAGTCGGTGTTGTACGCGCGCAGGTGGCCGTCGGTGTTGACGATCGTGTTGACCGACGCGATGGCCAGGGCGGAGGGGTCCATGTCGTCGACGAGGGCGATCACGTCCTCCTTGAAGGGCATCGACACCCCGGCGCCGCGGATGCCCAGCGCGCGGATGCCGCGCACGGCCGCCGGTAGGTCGGTCGTGGTGAACGCCTTGTAGACGAAGTCCAGTCCGAGCTCGTCGTAGAGGAAGTTGTGGAAGCGGGTCCCGATGTTGCTGGGCCGCCCCGACAGGGAGATGCACAGCACGGTGTCCCGGGTGATCTGCGTGGTGTCCATGACGCCTCCTCGTGGTCGCTGGATTGTCCCACCGGGCGGGAGGTCCCAGCATCCGGGGACCGCCGTCCGCCCGGTGCGGACCGATGGTCCCTTGAGGTCGAGCGTCTCGACGCCGAGTCTGGTGGGGTCAGCGGTGGAGCACCGTGGCTGCGATGAGCGAGATGGGCGATGAAGATCAAGAGTGACCTGCTGTTCCCGGCGGAGCTGACGCCGGGAGACGAGATCTGGGACGAGCACGAGGGCCACGACGGCTGGGCCAAGGTGGTCGCGATCTGCAGCGGCGACCAGGAGCTGCTGGTGTGGTGCGACGACGACTCCCAGCCGCTGCACCTGCCGGCCTGCCAGCGGGTCAGCGCCCGCCACGTCGTGGCCGACTTCATGGTCGCCGAGGACGAGGCTGACGGTCCCGACTACGACGCGACCATCGCCAACTGGTACGCCGGGGACCTGCACGCGGCCACCGCCGCCGCTGCCGCCCACCGGGACACGTGCGGGTGCGACCATGCGGTCGACGAGGTGAAGCTGGCCAAGCACCTGAACACGCTGTACTCCGGTGACCTGTCCTACGTGCTGAACAACTCCTGACCGAGGCCCTGGCTGCTCAGCCAGCCAGGAACGCCTCGATCACATCCAGGTGGTCCGGCTGGAGTCCCCGCAGGGGCGCCGGCCGGACCAGCAGCGTGCGTGCCGGCCGCACGGTGAGCCGGTCGAGCCCCGGGCCGGCCAGGGGGATGGCGTCGTCGTCGGTCCACACCAGCCGACGACCCTCCCGTTCGACGACGTCCAGGGCAGCGGCCAGCTTCTGCGCAGGGGCCGGCAGGCTCGGGGGGATCCCCGCCCGGTCGAACGCCGAGGGCCAGTGCGGCAGTCCCAGCAGGGACTCGATCTGGCCGATCCACGGCACCCAGGTCGTCGCCCACCGGACCTCCGCCCGGCCCGAGGCATCCAGGGCGGCCAGCCGGGCGACCAGCGGCTCGGCCCAGGTGATCCGGAACGTCCCGCCGAGGGCTCGCGCCCATCCGGATCGGGCGGGGCCCGGCCCCCACCCGGGTTCCCCGGCGTTCAGCACGCCGTCGACGTCGAGCAGCCACACCGCCCGACGCTCGTCGGTCGCCACCACCGCTGCCCCCTCCTGCCTGGGGCCCAGCCCCTGCCGACCCGCCCCGCCTGCCCGGGGCCGACGCTACCGGCGCTGGGCCGCGCTTCTGGGGCCTACCACCCGGTAGCCTCGCGGGGAAGCCCCAGCCACCCGGCCCGTGAGACCGCCGTGAGAGGAGCAGGATGTCCAGTTTCGAGCTCGAGTCCTTCGCCCACGACTTCGTTCGCGCCCTCAACGCCCAGGACATCGGGGCGCTCGGACGCATGTACAGCGTCGCCGACGAGGACTGGCCCGCCTGGGAGCGGTCGCTGCGGATCTTCTACCAGGCGTTCCCGGACTACCGGGCCGACGTGGAGAAGGTGGTCGCCGGCACCGACGCCGTCGCCTTCTTCCTGCGGTGCACGGGCACCCACTCCGCCGAGTACCCGGCTGCCGAACTGGCCGGCATCCCGCCGACCGGGCGCAAGGTGACCTGGCACGAGGCCAACTACGTCGTCCTGCGCGAGGGTCGCGTGGTCCACACCGGGATGGTCATCAGCGGCGTCGAGCGCCTGCAGCAGCTCGGGGTGCTGCCCACCCCGGCGCGCACGGCGCCGTAGCACGCCCCGCGGGGTGCCCACGGGGCCGGTGCGCCCCTCGCTGTGCCCCGCACCGGCCCCGGGTCGCACCGGGGTCCCGGTCAGACCACCACGGTGATCTCGTGGATCTCGTCCGCCGGGTGCCCCGTCCGGTCGTGGATGCGCCGCACCGCATCCGCGCTCGGGGCCTCGGACAGGCAGAAGACATGTCCCGAGGTCGGGTCCCCCCAGGCCCGCTGGAAGTCGACGCCCTCGTCATCCTGGATGTCGAGATCCGCCTGGTGGGCTGCCATGAGTGCCTCGGGGGTGACACCCAGCATGTGGGTGTGGACGTCCATGAACTGAGCCATCGTGCCCTCCTCGTGAGGGGAACCGACTCAGCCGCCCGATCCCGCAGCCGACACGCTAGTCCTCGCCGCCACCAAAGGGAAGCCTTACCTTGGGTGCTGCGAGAAGCCCGGGCCGGTTCAGACCGCCACCGGATCCCGCCCGGCCGGGACCCCCTCGGCCCGGGCGCGCAGGTCGAAGAACTGCAGCGCCAGGCCGGCGAACGTCACCGGCAGCAGCAGGGCGATGAGGACCAGGGCCGCCAGCCCGATCACCGCGAACGGCACGGAGGTGGCCAGGATCAGCACCGCGCCGACCAGGCCCGACAGCGACAGCCCGACGAACACCAGCACCGACACCACGAGCAGGGTGCGCCACCGGCGGCCCCGGGTGAGCCGGCGGCTGCGGTCCAGCGCGGCCCGAAGCGGCAGGCCCTCGAGGACGGCGGCCGCAGGGGTCGCCGCATACACCGCCACGAGCCAGCCCGCCAGGGGCAGCAGCACGAGGGACGCCGACATCAGCAGGGTCGCCAGGACGATGGCCGCGGCCGACCCGATCCCCGCCGGCGGCGCAGGGCCGTGCCCAGCGACGTGCCCGCCCGGGCGACCTCGCCCCGGGCGTCCGCCCCCACCGCCGCGATCCCGGCCGCCGCCGCCCAGCCCACCAGGAACAGCAGCACGACCAGCAGCAGCACCAGGACCGTCGTGGCCAACCAGCCCGGGCTGGTACCGGCGATGTCCGCGGAGCGCGATCGGGTCAGCACCACCTGCTGGACCAGGCGCGCGGCGAGCATGTACCCGAAGATCATGAGGGCCAGCCCGCCCACTGCCCGCGGATGCCGGCGCACCCAGCCGAAGGCTCCGGTGACGATCTGCCCGGCCCGACGGGACCGGTCGGGATCCTCGGAGGCGGGGTGACGCCAGCGCGTGCGGGTGGCCAGCACGGCGACGATCCCGACCAGGCCCAGCAGCACCACGGCGACCAGGACCGGGGAGTCCAGGGCATCCACTCCCAGCAGGGAGCCGGACGAGGTCACCGAGCAGAACGCCCGCATCGCAGGACTCGGGACCGGTGGCAGGGCGACCGCCGAGGTGCGGCCCTCCTCGCGCATCCAGGTGATCGGGGAGTCCCACTGGGTCTTGGTCACCGGGCCGGTCGGGCCGTTGTTGAACGACGGGGCCTGCTGGCCCCACCGGCCCGTGTACGACAGCCAGGCGAACTCGCCGGTCGTCGGCGGGGTCGTGCCCGCGGGCAGCACGACGACGTCAGGTTCCAGGCGCACCCCGGGTGCCACCGTGGAGTCGCAGCCGAAGCCCGCCTGGGCGCTCTTGCCGAACCAGGTCTCCTGGGCGTAGTAGGCCGCGTGCGACCCCTCACCCGGGTACACGACCGGGTGGTCACCGACGGTGGTCAGCCCCGGGGACCCCCAGGCGGCCACCTGGGAGCCCTCGTGCTGGGCATAGGCGACGCTCTCGGGCTGCACCTGCAGGGCCTGCTCGACGGTGGCCGCCGGCAGCACGACCTGGACCATCTCCCAGTCGCCCTCGTGCTTGTCGTTCCAGTCGTTGTACGAGTAGAAGAACCAGTACTGCAGGGCCAGCCTGTCCGGGTGCTCCGGGTCGGTCGCGACCCGGGCGTACACGGTGGGGGCGATTCCGGCCGAGCGCTGCCGGAAGAACGTCTCGTAGTCGCACCCGGGGTCCAGGGGGTTGCCCGGCTGGTCCAGGAACCACCCCTCACCCTTGCCGGCAAGGTCGGCGGCGGTGGGCGCGGCGACCTCCTGGCCGTCCGGGCCGCGCAGGACCACGCCCTCGGCGCCCAGCACCGTGGTGACCGGGGTGGGCTGGTAGGGCTCGCCGTCCCCGCACGGGGAGTCCTGGGCGCGGACCACCACGACCGGGGCGTACGTCTGGGCCAGGGTCGTGGTCGCGTCGGTGGCCGCCGAGGCGGCACCCAGGGGAGCCGCGAGGGCTGCCAGCGCGGCCACGACGGCCAGGCGGGCCAGCCGTCCCCGCCGTGGCACCGTCAGGCCTGCTCGGCCGCCGCAGCGGCGTCGGGCCCGGCGGAGTCCCCGGCGCCGGGGGCCGGGGCGGCCGTGGCATCCGGCCTCGGCAGGTCAGCCGCCTCCGCCTCGTCGGACAGCGCCTCGGCAGCCCGGTCGTGCAGCCGGGACCGGACCTCGTCCGGGGTGTACGCGCTGCGTTGGCGCGAGTCCCGGGCGATCACCGCCCCGGTTGCCGCGACGCCTGCCAACCCCGCCAGCCCGATCCACTTCCACCACCGCATGGGGCCTACCGTAGCGGTCCGTGGAGACGACCACCCTCTCACTGGACGAGGCGCTGCTGCACACCCGTACGGGCGACATCTGGCTGTTCCGCGGCAGCAGCCCCGCGGACCGCGCGATCCGCGTGGCCACCAACGCACCGGTCAACCACGTGGGCATGGCGGTCGTCCTCGACGACCTGCCTCCGCTGATGTGGCACGCCGAGCTGGGCCGCTCCCTGGAGGACGTGTGGACCGGCACCCACCACCGCGGCGTGCAGCTGCACGGCCTGCACGAGTCGGTGCGCACCTGGCACGACAAGTACGGCCAGCGCGCGTGGCTGCGCCAGCTGCAGGCAGACATCACCCCGGCCATGGAGGACGCCGTCCTGCGCACGATCGCCCAGCTCGACGGCACCCCGTTCCCCAGCACGTCCAAGCTGGCCGGGCGCTGGGTGAAGGGCCGGGCGCGCAGCCGTGCGTCCCTGGAGACGCTGTTCTGCGCCGAGGTGGTCGCCGCCACGTACACCGCCATGGGCCTGCTGGACCCCGCCCGCCCCGAGAACTGGTACGACCCGGGCCGGTTCTGGAGCGGGGACAGCCTGGAGCTGCAGCAGGGTGCCACCCTCCTCGACGAGGTCGCGG
>JBDHZV010000123.1:0-8354 GCA_039812125.1 Candidatus Nanopelagicales bacterium | reverse complement strand
CCGGAGTGGGCCACGATGGGCCCATGGCCGTGTCCATCGACGAGATCCGGGCAGCGCGGGCGCTGCTCAGCGGGGTCGCCCGGCACACTCCGGTGTCGCCGGCGGCCTACCTGGCAGACCGTGTCGGTGGGCCGGTGTGGCTCAAGTGCGAGAACCTGCAGCGCGCCGGCTCGTTCAAGGTGCGCGGTGCCTATGTGCGCATGTCCCGGCTGTCCGCCGCGGAGCGCTCCGCCGGGGTCGTGGCCGCCAGCGCGGGCAACCACGCCCAGGGGGTCGCCGTGGCGGCGCGCACCTTGGGCATCCGGGCCACCGTGTTCATGCCGGTGGGTGCGCCGCTGCCCAAGGTGGCGGCGACCAAGGGCTACGGCGCGCACGTCGTGCTGGCCGGCGACACCGTCGACGAGGCGCTGGACGCCGCCGCCGAGTTCGCCGAGCAGACCGGTGCGGTGATGATCCACCCGTTCGACCATGAGGATGTCGTCAACGGTCAGGGCACCGTCGGGCTGGAGATCCTCGAGCAGGTCCCGGAGGTGGCCACGGTGCTGGTGTGCACCGGCGGCGGGGGACTGGTCGCCGGGATCGCCACGGTGATGGCGGCCCAGGCCCCCCACGTCAAGGTCGTCGGGGTGCAGGCCGCCAGCGCGGCAGCGTTCCCCCCGTCGCTGGCCGTGGGGCATCCGACCTCCCTGGCCCGGATGAGCACCATGGCCGACGGCATCGCCGTGGGCCGTCCCGGTCGGCTGACCTTCGACCTGGTGTCCCGCTTGGGCGTGCAGTTCCGCACCGTCAGCGAGGAGTCCATCTCGCGGGCCCTGGTGCTGGCTCTGGAGCGCTCCAAGCTGCTCGTGGAGCCGGCCGGGGCGGTCGGCCTGGCCGCGCTGCTGGAGGACCCCACCGGCCTGCCCGCGCCGGTGGTCGTCGTGCTGTCCGGGGGGAACATCGACCCGCTGCTGCTGGTGCGGGTCATGCAGCACGGCCTGGTCGCCGCGGGGCGATACGTGGGGCTGCGGGTGCGGGTCGCCGACCACCCCGGCGCGCTCGCCGAGCTGCTCGGCGAGGTCGCCACCCTGGCCGCGAACGTGCTCTCGGTCGAGCACGTGCGGACCGCCGGCGGGCTGTCCATGGGCGAGGTCGACGTGACCCTGCACCTGGAGACCCGCGGCCACGACCACGCCCAGCAGGTGGCGGCCAGCCTGCGGGACCGCGGCTACCGGGTCTGGTCGGTCGAGTGAGCCACGGTGCCCCTCGCCCCGCGGCGGGCCGGCTCGGGGCGGATCAGGCGGAGTAGGGCGCCACGCTGCGGATGGTCACGGCCATCTGCTTGCCGGCCGGGGTGGTGTACGAGACCGTGTCGCCCACGTTCGCCCCGAGCACCGCGGAGCCGATCGGCGACGACGGCGAGATGACGTCCACGGCGGCGTGGGCGGCCTCCTCCCGCGAGCCCAGCAGGAACGTCATGGTGCGGGCGCTGCCGACGAAGTCGATCGTGACCACCATCCCGTGGGCCGCCTCACCCTCAGCCGCCTCCGGCGTGCCGATCCGGGAGTTGTCCAGCAGGTGGCGCAGCTGCCGGATCCGGGCCTCGTTCTTGCCCTGCTCGTCCTTGGCCGCGTGGTAGCCGCCGTTCTCGCGCAGGTCGCCCTCCTCGCGGGCGGCCTCGATGCGGCGGGTGATCTCGGTGCGACGGCTCGTCGAGCGCTCCTCCAGCTCGGCGGCGAGGCGGTCGTACGCCTCCTGGGTCAGCCAGGTGGTCTCGGTCGACTCGGTCACAGCGTTCGTTCTCCCATGGGTGCGCAGGGGTGCCTGACGTTCGAGCGTAACAGGCGGGCTGGCGTCAGGGCGTCCACGGTTGCGCGGGTGGCACGACTCCCGGGCGGAACTGCGCGTCGGTGACCCCCGGCGGGACCCCGGAGGTGCCGCAGCCGAGGACCTCGCCGATGATGGCCCGGTAGGCCGTGCGCAGCGTGTACTCGTGGGTCGTGCGGCCCTGGGCCGGTGGGATCCAGACGACGGCGTATCCGACGTCGTAGCCGTCGGCGGCGCGGGCCCGCAGCACGCAGGTCGCCGGCGCCGTCTCGCGACGGACCAGCTCGAAGCGCACCGTGAGCGCCTCGTCGGAGCGCGTGTCGTAGGACAGGACCCCCGCGTCGACGGCCGGGTTGCCCAGCCGCACACCCACGGCGGTGACGACTGCGACGGAGCCGACCAGGAGCAGGCCGAGGACCCAGCCCACCCAGCGGGGACGCCGCCGGACCCCGTACCGCTGCTGGATGTGCTCGGGCCAGGCGGCCGGACCCGGGGGACGGTCGGAGGTACCCGGTGCGGCCATGATGCTGCGAGACTAGTGCCCGGCAGGACGGTCCGCCCCGGGAGGTTCGATGCACGCGTTCGTGGTGGGTCTGGTGGCCGACGAGGTCAACCCGGCGACGCAGCGCCCGGTGCCGATGTCCGGTCTGGTCTTCACCGTGGTGGCCCTCGCCACTGCCCTGCTGCTGGTCTCGATGGTGCGCCACCTGCGCCGGGTGGCCAACGGCCCGTTGCCGGACGACTCCCCGCTGGCCCGTGGGCCCGGGGGCGAGCCGGCCGCCGGCGCTGCCGTCCCGGACGCCGGTCCGGCGGCCGAGCCGCCTGCCGAGCCGGGTGACCCGGTGGCCGGCGGGAACCCGGGACCAACGGGCGCCGGCACCGGCCCCACCCCGGAGGGAGACGGGCCGGCCTGATGCCCGCGCCTGGCCCCCGGGTGGACCCCCGCCGCCTCGCCTTCCACGTTCTGACCGTCGTGGCGGTCGTGGTCTGCCTGCTGGCGGGCTGGTGGCAGTGGCAGCGGGCCCACCGCACCGAGGCCGACGCCGTTCCCGACGTGCCGGCCGTCGCGCTGGCCGACCTCGACCCGCGCACCAGCTTCGCCGGCATGCGGGTGCTGCTCACCGGCCGGTTCGACCCCGATCACGAGGTGCTCGTCGCCCCCCGGTCCCGGGACGGCCAGCCGGGGGCGTGGGTGCTCACCCCCCTGCTGCCCGACGAGCAGGGCCAGGCCGCCACCGCTGTCGGCGTCGTGCGGGGCTGGGTGCCCCACGGCAGTGCCCCCGCGGCGCCCCCCGACGGCCCGGTGGCGGTGGAGGCGGTCCTCGTGGCCGACTCCCGCTCCGCGGACCCCACCGTCCCCGCGGGCCAGCCCCCCACCATCCCGGTGGTGGACACCGGGGCGCTGTCCCGGGTCGCCGGGTACCCGGTGCGCTCCGGGTGGTTCGCCCTGCTGGCGATGGATCCCGCGGGCTCGCAGCAGCCGATGCCGTTGGAGGTGACAGAATTGCCCGGAGCCGAGGTGGGCCTGAACTGGCGCAACGCGGCCTACGCGGCCCAGTGGGTCGTGTTCGCCGCCTTCGCCGTGTTCTTCTGGAACCGCTTCCGCCGTGAACTCGACCGATCCACCCTGGGGAGCAGCACACATGAGCACTGACGTTGGGGCCGCCAGCGTCCTGCACTCGGCGGCGTTCACCCGGTTCCGCATCGCAGCGTGGGTCGTGGGGGCGGTGCTGGCGTTCATGACCGTCGTCGGGCTGACCTGGAAGTACCTGCTCGGCAATGGCGAGTCCCTCTGGTACGCCCTGGGCTGGCAGGCGCACGGTGTGCTGTTCATGATCTACCTGGTCACGGTCATCGACCTGGCCATCCGGGCCCGCTGGACCCCCGGTCGCACCGTGCTGGTCGGCCTGGGTGGGACGATCCCGTTCATGTCGTTCGTGCTGGAACGACGCATCACCCACGAGCTGGTCCGCCAGGAGGCCCGCCGATGAGCGTGCCCGACGTCCCGCGCGGCGGGGATCTCGAGGGCCCGCTCGGCGCTGCGGCCCGGGTCCTGGTCTCCGACGCCGACCGCAACCGGTTCGCCGACGTGATCGGTGACGCCTTCGCCGAGGGCCGGTTGACCCGCGACGAGTACGAGGACCGGCTGACCGTGACCATGGGGGCCCGCACCGTGGCCGACCTCGTCCCGGTCCTGGAGGGCCTTCCGCCAGCGGTGGCCGCTGCCGCGCTGGCACCCCTGACCGGGGTCGCCGTCCCCGCCGCCCCGGCAACCGGCGGGGCGACCACGCCCTGGCTGTCGCCGTCGGCGACCTCGGGCAGCTCCTCGACCGTGGTGGCGATCTTCGGCGGGGCGACCCGCAAGGGCGAGTGGGTGGTGCCCGCCCAGCTGACCGCGTTCGCCATGTTCGGTGGGGTCGAGCTCGACCTCACCGAGGCGCGGTTCGCCGAGCTGGAGACCGAGTTCATCACCGGTGCCATCTTCGGTGGGGTCGAGATCACGGTCCCCGAGGGGTTGACCGTGCACGTGGACGGCATCGGGATCTTCGGCGGCTTCGACCAGAAGGCGGAGGGCCCCGGGGAGCCGGGCGCACCGGTCCTGCGGGTCAAGGGCGGGGCCCTGTTCGGCGGGGTCGAGGTCAAGCGCAAGCCCCGGCGCAAGCGCCGGGGGGTCGACGGGGGCGGTCGCCCCGCCCTGCCCTGAGCCGCGCGCGATCGGCCCCGGTGGCCCGGGGTGCCAGAATCCTCTGGTGCGCATCGCGACCTGGAACGTGAACTCCCTGCCGGCCCGGCTGCCCCGGCTGCTCGGATGGCTGGCGACTGCCCAGCCCGACGTCGTCGTGCTGCAGGAGACCAAGATCGCCCAGGACGCGTTCCCGCACGCCGAGGTCGGCGCCCTGGGCTACGCGGCGGTGCACCGCGGCCAGGGCCGCTGGAACGGCGTGGCCGTGCTGTCCCGGGTGGGCATCGCCGAGGTCGAGTCGGACCTGCCGGGCGCGCCGGGGTTCCCCGTGCCGACCGACCCCCCCGAGGCGCGCTACCTGGCCGCCACCTGCGACGGAGTGCGGGTCGCCTGCGTCTACGTCCCCAACGGGCGCACCCCGCTGGACCCGCACTTCGGGTACAAGCTCGAGTGGCTGGCCGCCCTGGCCGAGCACCTGGCGCCGGTGTCGGTCGGGCCGGTGCCGTTCGCCGTCATGGGCGACTTCAACGTCGCCCCGGCCGACGACGACGTGTGGGACATCGCCGCCTTCGCCGACAGCACCCACGTCACCCCCGAGGAGCGCGAGGCCATCGCCCGGCTGCGTGACCAGGGCCTGGTCGACGTCGTGCCCACGATCGCCAAGGGACCGCACCCGTACACCTACTGGGACTACCGGGCGGGCGCGTTCCACAAGGGCTGGGGGATGCGCATCGACCTCGTGCTGGCCAACCGGGCGCTGGCCGGGCGGGTCCGCTCCGCTGTCGTCGACCGGGACGCCCGCAAGCCCGGGGTGCGGGGCACCCCCGCTCCCAGCGACCACGCCCCGGTCGTGGTCGACGTCGACCTGTCGTAGCGGCGGGCAGGATTGCCCGGCAGGGCGGTACGGGGTTACCGTCGTGTGTGGCCCGCCGCGACGAGATCCTCGATCAGTGCCGTGCCGCGCGACCGGTCCTGCGGGGATGGCTCCACCTGGTCGCCGCCCCCCTGGCGGGCATCGCGACGATCGTGCTCGCGGTCCTGGCGCCGGCGTCGCTGCGGTGGGCGGCTGTGCTGTTCGCGCTGACCACCGTGCTGCTGTTCACCACCTCCGCGGTGTACCACCGCGGCCGGTTCTCCCCCGCGGTGACCGCCCTGCTGCAGCGCTGGGACCACGCGAACATCTTCCTGGTCATCGCCGGCAGCGCGACGCCGTTCGCGGTGGCGATGCTCGAGCCCGGGCCGGCCCGGACGCTGCTGGCCGTGCTGTGGCTGGGCGCGGTCGGCGGGGCCCTCGTGCGGCTGACCTGGGTCCGGGCCCCCAAGTGGCTGTTCGTGCCGCTGTACCTGGCCCTCGGGTGGGTGTCGGCGATGTACCTGCCGCACTTCCTCGACTCGGCCGCCCTGACGTCGGGACTGCACGTCTGGGTGGTCGGGCTGGTCGTGCTCGGCGGGGTGCTCTACACCCTCGGCGCGGGCGTGTTCGCGACGAAGTGGCCCAACCCGTGGCCACGGTGGTTCGGGTTCCACGAGGTCTTCCACTCGTTCACCCTCGGGGGGTGGCTGAGCCACTACGTCGCCGCCGCCCTGGTCGTCGCGGCCGTGCGATAACCTCGCTCGCGGCGCCACCGAGGTCCGGTGGCCCGGGCGTGGGAGGCGGCGCATGGGCCTGGACGACCTGGTCTACGGCCTCTACGAGCGACGCCTGGCCCATGACCTGACCAGCCGCGAGGTGCCCCGCCACGTGGGGGTCATCCTCGACGGCAACCGGCGGTGGGCCTCGGAGCAGGGGTCCAGCAGCGCCGCCGGTCACCGCGCCGGCGCCGCCAAGATCGCCGAGTTCCTGGGCTGGTGCGACGAGCTCGGGGTCGAGGTGGTCACCCTGTGGCTGCTGTCGACGGACAACCTGATGCGCCCGGTCGAGGAGCTCGACCCGCTGCTGCGGATCATCGAGGACGCCGTGGCCAAGCTGGCTGCCAGCGGCACGTGGCGGATCCGGCACGTGGGCTCGATGGAGCGGCTCCCGGTGCGGACCCGACAGGCGATGCAGGTCGCCGAGATGGCCACCAGCGCCGTCGACGGGATGGTCGTCAACGTCGCCGTGGGCTACGGCGGTCGCCAGGAGCTGGTCGACGCCGTGCGCGCGCTGCTGCGCGAGCACGCCGCGGCGGGCACCTCGCTGGATGACCTCGCTGATGTGCTCGACGTGGAGCACATCGCCGCGCACCTGTACACCAAGGGCCAGCCCGACCCGGACCTGGTGATCCGCACGTCGGGGGAGCAGCGGCTGTCCGGGTTCCTGCTGTGGCAGAGCGCGCACTCGGAGTTCTGGTTCTGCGAGGCGTACTGGCCGGACTTCCGCCGGGTCGACTTCCTGCGTGCGCTGCGCGACTACGCCAACCGGGAGCGCCGGTACGGCTCCTGAGCCCCGCGCGCGCCCCGCACCCCCCGCACGGCGTGTCGCAGCGCAGCCCCTGCCCGGGGCCCCTACATTCGAGGGCATCGGGCCGCGCCCGAGCGGCCTCGAGCTCCTGGGAGGCGTGCGTGCCGACTGCGACCAAGCCCCGTTCCACCCGAGCGCGCGGAGAGGGGCGTCGCAGCTACGTGCTCGACACCTCGGTCCTGCTGTCCGACCCCCGCGCTGTCTACCGCTTCGACGAGCACGAGGTCGTCATCCCGCTCGTCGTCGTGATCGAGCTCGAGGCCAAGCGGACCCACCCGGAGCTGGGCTACTTCGCACGCCAGGCCCTGCGCCTGCTCGACGACTTCCGGATCGAGCACGGCCGACTCGACGAGCGCATCCCGCTCAACGACCAGGGCGGCACCCTGCGCGTCGAGCTCAACCACTCCGACCTGTCCCGGTTGCCCGCCGGCATGCAGCTGGGTGACAACGACACCCGCATCCTGGCGGTGGCGCGCAACCTGGCCGCGGAGGGCCGCGACGTGGTCGTGGTCAGCAAGGACCTCCCGCTGCGGGTGAAGGCGTCCACGCTCGGCCTCCCCGCCGAGGAGTACCGGGCCGAGCTGGTCGTCTCCACCGGGTGGACCGGGATCGAGGAGGTCGAGGTCGCCGGCAGCGTGGTCGACGCGCTCTACGACGAGGAGCGCATCGACTGCGACGCGGCCCGGGACCTGCCCTGCCACACCGGCGTGGTGCTGGTCTCCGAGCGGGGCTCGGCGCTGGCGCGGGTGACCGCCGACAAGCGGCTGCGGCTGGTCCGTGGTGACCGCGAGGCGTTCGGACTGCACGGGCGCTCCGCGGAGCAGCGCATCGCGCTGGACCTGCTGCTCGACCCGGAGGTGGGCATCGTCAGCCTCGGCGGGCGCGCGGGCACCGGCAAGAGCGCGCTGGCCCTGTGCGCGGGGCTGGAGGCGGTGATGGAGCGGCGCCAGCACCGCAAGGTGATGGTGTTCCGCCCGCTGTACGCGGTGGGCGGCCAGGAGCTGGGCTACCTGCCCGGCAGCGAGCACGAGAAGATGTCGCCCTGGGGCCAGGCGGTGTTCGACACCCTCGGCGCGCTGACCACCAGCGAGGTCGTCGACGAGATCCTCGACCGCGGGATGCTCGAGGTGCTGCCGCTGACCCACATCCGGGGCCGATCCCTGCACGACGCGTTCGTGATCGTCGACGAGGCCCAGTCGCTGGAGCGCAACGTCCTGCTGACCGTGCTGTCGCGGATCGGGCGCGACTCCCGGGTGGTGCTCACCCACGACGTCGGCCAACGGGACAACCTGCGTGTGGGCCGCTACGACGGGGTCGCCGCGGTGGTGGAGAAGCTCAAGGGGCACCCCCTGTTCGCCCATGTGACGCTCACGCGCAGTGAGCGCTCGCCGATCGCCGCCCTCGTCACCGAGCTCCTGGAGGACC
>JBDHZV010000122.1:0-8370 GCA_039812125.1 Candidatus Nanopelagicales bacterium | reverse complement strand
CTCCAGCAGGCCACGCAGGTCGTCGGCGGTGAGCGGCGCCCCCAGCAGCCCGCCGTCGTCGACCACGCGCGCGAACAGGTCGCGCTTGCGCTCCTGGAGCGCAACCACCTTCTCCTCGATGGTCCCCTCGGAGACCAGGCGGTAGACCATGACCGTCTTGTCCTGGCCGATCCGGTGGGCCCGGTCGACGGCCTGGGCCTCGACCGCCGGGTTCCACCAGGGGTCCAGGACGAACACGTAGTCGGCCTCGGTCAGCGTCAGGCCGGAGCCGCCGGCCTTGAGGCTGATGAGGAACACCGGTGCGTCGCCGTCCGTGAACTCCGCGATCCGCTTGGGCCGGTCCCGGGTGCGGCCGTCGAGGTAGACGTGCGCGATCCCCTCACGGGCCAGCCGCTGGCGCACGACCTGCAGGTACCGCGTGAACTGGCTGAACACGAGGCACCTGTGCCCCTCGGCGATGACCTCGACGAGCTGGTCGAGCAGCGCCTCGACCTTGCTGGAGGCCACGTTCGCGGGGGCGTCGGGGACCACGAGGTGCACGTCGAGGCTGAGCTGGCGCAGCGTGGTCAGCGCCGAGAGGATGGCGATGCGGTTGCGGTCGACATCGTCGAGCAGGCCCAGGATGCGTTGGCGCTCCCGGGCCAGGTGGGTGTCGTAGATCCGACGGTGCGCGGCGTTGAGCGGTACGGCGACCACCTGCTCGATCTTCGGCGGCAGCTCGGCGGCGACGGCCTCCTTGGTGCGGCGCAGCATCAGCGGGCGGATCCGGCGCCGCAGGGTCGCCAGCAGCTCGGGGGACTCGCCCGACTCGATGGGCTTGCGGTAGACGTCGGCGAAGCGCTGCGGGCTGGGGAACAGCCCCGGTGCGACGATCGACAGCAGCGCCCACAGGTCCATGAGGGAGTTCTCCAGCGGGGTCCCGGTGATCGCCAGCTTGGTCCGGGCCCGGATGGTGCGGGCGACCTGGTAGGTCCGGGACTGGTGGTTCTTCACGGCCTGGGCCTCGTCGAGCACGAGGGCGGCCCACGCCCGGTCGGTGTACTGGTCCGCGTCGATCCGCAGCAGGGCGTAGGACGTGACGACCACGTGGGCACCGGCGATCGTGTCGGCCAGGGATTCGCCGGACCTGCGGGTGGTCCGCGCGACTGTGGCGACCCGCAGTCCGGGGGTGAACCGAGCCGCCTCGTGGCCCCACGTCGCCACGACACTCGTGGGGGCCACGACCAGGATCGGCGCGTCTGGGGTGAGGGTTCCCTGCTCACGTGCCCGCTGCGCCAGGGTGAGGGTCTGCAGTGTCTTGCCCAGCCCCATGTCGTCGGCGAGGACACCGCCGAGCTGGTGGTCCCACAGGAACGACAGCCACTGGTAGCCGTCGAGCTGGTAGTGCCGCAGGGTCGCGTCCAGGGCGGCAGGGGGCTCCGGGTGGGGCAGCTCGTCGAGGGCGAGCAGGGCCCCCACCGAGGCGGCCCAGCGCTGGCTCTGGTGGGCGACGACCCCGAGGGCGAGCAGCTCCTCCCACAGCCCGGCCTGGTAGCGGTTGATCCGCAGCTGGTCCGACGGGTGGTCCTGCAGGCCCCGGGCCTCCTCGATGATCCGGCGCAGGGCATGCAGCTCGGGCCGGTCGAGGGCGAACCACGTGCCGTCGGGCAGGATGAGCCGCTCGTCGCCGCTGGCCAGGGCGGTGAGCAGGAGCGCCATCGGCACGTCCTGCCCGTCCACGCTGACCGCGATGCCCAGGTCGAACCAGTCCTCGACCGGGCCGTCGGCACCGCCAGAACCAGAACCCGGCTCCCCGCTCCCGTCCGGGTCGGGGCGCTCGATGTCGGTGGTGGACACGGTCACGACCGGGGCCGCGTCGGCCTCGGCGTAGTCCAGTGGCGAGCCGACCACGGTGAGGTCGACGTCGTCGCGCGCCACGAGGGTCGGCAGGACGTCGCGGACGAACGCGACGGTCGGCCAACCCCGCAGGACCGGCTCGACGACGACGCCGGGCCGCGTCCGCCCCGGTACCGGGACCCGCAGCCCGGGAGCTGCGTCGAGGACGTCCAGGCTGGCCAGCAGCGCCTCCTCCGCGATGGGGTCGCGGGCCACGGGCGCGTCCAGGGGGTCGTCGGCGGGACCGCGCAACAGGGGGACGTCGAGGGCCTCGGTGCCCACCACGTAGCGGAAGGCCCAGCGCAGCCGCGCGACGTGGTCCTCCTCGAAGGACACGCGCAGCGCCAGCCGTGGTGGCGCGACCTCAGGGAACTCGACGCTGCCGTCGGAGGACCCGACCACGGCGCGCTGCCGGAGGGCGGGGTAGTAGTGCGAGAGGAAGCGGGTGACGTCGTGAGCGGGGACGGTGAGGGTGTCGACGGAATCCACCAGCGTGGCCATGGCGGCCGTGAGGGGCCTGGCGAACCCTGCCAGCATCAGCTCGTCCGGCGTGCTGACGAGGACGCCGTGCGGGGGCGCGCCGATCGGGACGGGCGCACCGGCGACGCCGGGGACCTCCAGCCGGGGCCGCACCATCAGGTCGCCGGTGGGCGCCCGGCTCACGTCGAGCTGCAGCCTGGCCGGGGCCTGCGAGATCCGGACCGGGACGTTGGCCTTGGGGCCCGTCACCAGCGTGACGCCGGCGGTCACGGCGTCCTCGAGCAGGCCCCACAGCCCGGGGCCCACGGTGTCGGCGGCGATCCACTGCTCGGAGCCGTGGTAGTAGTGCGAGCGGATCCGCTGAGCTGTCAGGATCGCGGCGAGCGCTTCGCTGTGCGCGGGGTCGATCCGCCGCCACTGGCTCGGGTACTGCACGTCGGACCAGCTGATGCCGGTGCGGATCCACCCGCCCGAGGTCCCGGGGATCAGCGGGCGCAGCTGCAGTCGGGGGCCCTGGCCCTGCCTGCTGCTCGCGGGGCGTCGCGCGGAGGGCGCGGAGGGCAGGTCGACGAGCAACCCGAGCGGCGTCGTGCCGCCCGCCGACGACCGGCCCGCATGCGGGCCCGCCACGACGGGGGCCAGCACTGCCTCCCACTGGGGGCGTTGCTGCGGGATCCGGGCGGAGGTTCGGTCCTGCTCCGTGGAGCGGTCGGTCTGCGGCGGACTGGCCGGGGTCGCTCCGGTCTCGGCCTGGGCCTCGAGGATGACCGCGACGACGTGCTTGCAGCTGCCGCCGATCGGGCAGCTGCACGTGCTGGTGACCTCCAGGCTGGTGCTGTCGGTCGGGTCCTCAAGACCGACCCACCGCGACCTCACCACGGTCGTGTAGCGACGGCTCCCCTGCACAGCCGCGATCAGGGTATCGCCGTTCGGGCCGATCACCAGGTCCCGCACGGCTCGCTTGCGCTGGTACGCGGCACCGCGCTGGACGGTGGCCTGCCCGACCATCCTGGCCAGCGCCGTGCGGGTCAGGTGGCGGAGCCACTCCCGGGAGCTGTCGTGGGCGAGAGCGGAGCTCACCCTGACTCCTTCCGCTCGCATCCGGGCAGCATAGAGGGGGCGCGCGGTTCGGACTTGAGGCACGCGGCCCGGGTGTCCGGCACCCCTCAGGGAGCGCCACGCACTGAGGGGCGGGTCGGGGAGGTCCTGAGGTTCGTCGTCGCAGCGGCTAGGCCAGGGCGAGGGTTCGCCGGTGGTGCCCCCGGGGCCAGATCCGTGAACTTCGCAGGGGTATTGGGGGTTATGGCGTCTGGCGGAAACGCGGTGAACAGACCTCGCAGGGGTATTGGGGGTTACGGCATGGAGATCCGCCGGTCATAACCCCCAATGCCCGCGCGAGGTTCCGGTGGAGGCGGCGTGCCAGTGGTCATAACCCCCACATCGAACGCAGGGCTGGCATCCCCGGCGCCGCGGACACGCCCCCGCCACGCGGGGTGTCCGCTGGGTTGAGCACCGGGGTCTGGGGCAGGTTGGGCAGGTGGGTTCCTTGCATCTTCGGCGAGCACCCGGGTGCGGGACCCGGACCGGATGGGAGCCGTGCGGCAGCGCCACCGAGTCCCGCTCGCGTCACCAGGGGTGACGCGAGCGGGACTCCAGCGCGCGGAGGATGCGGTGCATCACCTCGGTGGGGCGCACCTCGATGTCCCGGTACCCCCACCGCACGACCTGGAAGCCGAGCTGCTCGAGCTGCTCCTGCCGATACTTCTCGGCGCGCAGGGTCTCCTCGGCCTGGTACTTGAGCATGCCGTCCGCCTCGCCGATGACCATCTGCTCGGCCCACAGGAAGTCGACGTACGCGTTGGATGAGCCGAGCGGGATCCGCGCCTGCAGCCTCGGCAGCGGCAGGCCGGTCACCGCCATGTGCCCGAAGCTCAGGGACTCCAGCGGGGACTCCCGCCGCGGGTCCGCCAAGGCGACCGACGTGGTGAGCCGACCTCGCGTGAACTGGTTGGCCGCGACGGCGGCGGCCTCCTGGAGCGGGCGGCGGGCCGCGTCGAGCGACCGGTCGCGCAGGTAGCGGGCCCGCAGGTCGCGCGTGCCGTCGCTCTCGATCAGCGCCCTGCGGGCCGCCGCGTCGAGGGTGATGAGGGCCTCGGGCAGGTCGAGGCCAGCGGCGACGTCGACGGCGGATCGGGCCGGTGAGGTCACGTTCAGGCCGGAGGGGTGCGCGACCCGGTGGCCCGGGGGCAGGGGTGCGACGGACAGGTGGAACCCGGCCCGGTCCTGGGACCGGGCCGTGGGTCCGGGCGGCTCGATGAACGCCGGGGGTCGGTTGGCGGCTGCGTTGGCGTCGTCGAGGGCGAGCTCCCAGGCCAGGGCGGCCGTGTGATGGCTGGCGATGGAGGTCGGGTGGAGCATCTGGATCGCCGTCGCGTGCATGAGGTGTCGTGCGACGGGGTCGTCCGGGTATGCCTCGACGGCGACGTGCACCCCGTGGGTCAGGCGGGTGATCCGCCCGGCCGCCCTCGCGTCGCGTAGTTGCGAGCGGCTCACGCCCAGCGGTGCGACGTCGGCCCACCGGAACGGTGTGCGCGGCGGACTCCACTGGGGCTGACGGACCACTCGCCAACCTTGGCCGCCGGATCCGGGGCGGGGAAGGCTCTCCCGGACCATCTGTGGACGACGCGGCCGCCCCGTCCGCCCCCGCCCCCCGACCGACCCGACCCCGACCGACCCGACCCCGCCCCGGCCGCCCCCGCCCCCGACGATCTCGCCCGCGAGTGACGGACGTTCGACTCTGCCGCCACCACGTCAAGAGGCGGATGGTGTCAGTGGGAACGGAGGTTCTCATGTCAACCAATGCCGGCATCGACGCGGGCGAGCCTGCCCAGCCGGGAACCCCGACGTTCTCGGTCCTCACCTTCAACACCCACCTGTTTGAGGGGTCGAATGCGGTCACGGGGGCGATGCTCAGCGACTTCTTCGCCCACGACCGCACCGCGCTGGTCCACCTGGACCACCAGCGCCTCGAGGAGCTGATGCGGCGGGTCCGGGCGCTGCCGGTGGCCCCGGACGTGATCTGCTTGCAGGAGGTGTGGGCCCCGGCGATGCAGGCCGCGGCCGAGAAGGAGCTGCGAGCGTTCTTCGGCGTCGATCCGAAGGACCCGACCCACGTGTACCGCCCCCCGTACGCCGGCCAGCAGCTTCCGGGGGCGCCGGACGACCTGGTGGGGGATCTGCTCAAGACCTTCCTGGCCAACGAGATCATGCACGCCGACGACTGGGACGCGGCCGTGCGTCGGCTGCTGCGCACGTACACCAACAGCAGCGGCTTGATGGTCGCCAGCCGGTGGCCGATCGGCAAGCCGCACTTCGAGCGGTACTCGGGGGCCTCCAAGCAGGAGGACCAGCTGTGCGAGAAGGGGGCCCTGGTCTTCGAGGTCGAGGTCCCGGCCGGCGAGGGCTCGGTCCCGGTGCGGATGGGCGTCACCCACGCGTACACCCGGCCGGCCGAGGCCCTGGTCAACGTCAGGCGGCTGGCCGACCTGACCCTCAAGGACTGGACCGGCGACGCGCTCGTGCTCGGGGACCTCAACATCCACGCGTACCGGCTCGACGCCGACGGTGTGCGCTCCGAGTACGAGGGCCTGCGCGCGGCGATGTGCGACGAGCACGGCGCCGTCGACGTGATCGCGGGGCTGGCCCCGGGGGCGTACACGGACTGGCCCGCCGGAAACCGGCTCAACCGGGTGCTGGTTGCGCAGGAGGAGGCCTGGGACGAGGCGGTGGAGGTGATCGGCGACCCGCCGCGGCTGACCAAGATGCGCCTGGACCCGTTCGGGTGGATCAAGGTCCCGGACTACGTCAACTACCTCAAGCGCACCGAGGCCTGGACCGCCCGGGTCGCCCAGGAGGGCGCGCAGCACGTACCGGGCAAGCTCGACGAGATCCTCAGCGACGACTTCGCCCCGCCGACCCAGGGTCGGGAGCTGATCGACTACGTCTTCCTGCGCCGGGGCGAGCAGGGCCCGCACCTGGTGCCGGTGTCGGTCGAGGTGTTCCACGACTGGACGCTGGAGAACGGGGTGGACGTCTCGGATCACGCGCCGGTGCTGGTGACGTTCGAGGTCGCGGGCTGAATCCGACCGAGGCCCGGGGCGCTACCAGTGAGGTGGGCACGCTCCGCAGGGGTGAGTCGGGGCGTCCGACGGGCTCCGATGTGCCCTCGTGCGCGGCCGGAGCCACACCAGAGCCCGTCTCCCGAGTGGTGGCTTGGCGGCCGTCCAAAGACTGGCCTCTGATGGACTGCAGGAGGACCTCTCGATGGGTGGGGATGCGGGGCCGTGGGTGGTCCGTTCAGGAGCGGGGATCTCGGCGTCCTTGTCGTCGGGTACGCCTTCGTCGCGCTCGCACTCCTGATGGTGGTTGCCCAAGCGGACCTCGGAGCCTCGGCATCTGGCGAGTCCGGGTCGAACAGCCCGCGGGGCCCGAGACACCGACAACGGGTTCGCCGCCGGCCGTCGGGGACCTGCCAACGGACGAGGGCGACCCGCTGCTGGTGACGTGCGGTGGGAGGTTCCGCCGGGGCGGCGGATGGGACAGCAACGTCGTCGTGATCCTGGTGCGGACGTGAGCGTCGTTCCAGCAGTGCGCTGCCATTCAATCCCCGAGCACGTCATCGAGATGTGCGGCGTAGCGCTGGCTGACGGCCACGACAGCGGCCTGGGCGACGTTGCGCAGCGGCACCGCTGCCTCCCGCGCGCGGGCGCGCTGCCCGGGGTTCACCGCCGGGGCGACGGGGAGGGTCATCGCCATCCGGACCCGCGCCTCAGTGGCCCCGTGCGGGAAGTACACGAACCACTCGAAGGTCGGGTCGTACTCCCAATCGAGGTCGGCGGCACTCTCACCGTTGGTCCGCACCCCGATCGCTCCCGGAACCCCCGGCACCGCGAACGTCGTCCCTCCGGGGATGTCCAGAGCCCGGGCGCCGTGGCGCCGGACAGCCTCGGTGGCGCCCGCCGGGGTTCGGTGGACGGTGAGCTGGGTCGAGGCGGTGGGTCCCTCGAGGCCCGCGGCGGGCCAGCCGAAGAGGCGGAACTCCGAGCCGTAGCTGACCACCCGGCCGGTTGCGCGGGCATCCGCCGCTCGGGCCTCATCCGCCTGCCTGGCCGCCCGGTCCTCCGCGGCCATCGAGTCATCGGCTGGTGGCGCGAGATACAGGGCATCGTCCTCGTCCTCGTCGAAGACGCTGGTGGGGACCGGGTCCTCCTCGTCGAGCACCGCGCCCGGCAGGCCCCACTCGTCCACGCGCAACGGGGCGCTCAGCAGCTGCATGGCGTCAACCGGCCTGCCTGTGCGCGGGCGCTCCTCGAGCCGCCGTCGGCGTCCCGCCGAACCTTGCGCCCGGTTTGGGGGTTATGGCGGATGGCGAGGGTCGGAGATCGCGACCTTGCGGGGGTCTTGGGGGTTATCCCGGTGGGACGCGCCGGGGATAACCCCCAGAACCCCTGCAAGGTCTGACCGAAGCGGTGGGCGGGGACGGCATAACCCCCAGAACCCCCGCAAGGTGACTCTGACCAGCTGTTCCCGGCCCCCCGTTCCCGGCCCCCCGTTCCCGGGCCCGGTTGCCGCCATCGTGAGGTGCCATCCACGCGCCCTGCCAGGTCAGCGTGCCCGGCCCCGTCGGCCCTTGTCGATGGCCCTGGCGGGTGCTACACCGGAGATGGAGGTGCACCGCTGGCCTCCGGGAGTGGGTGGTGAGATGCGCACCGGCCGGGCGTACGCGTGGGCGGAGGCTCTGCTGCTGGCCGCTGGCGGGGGAGTGCCCGGGCTCAGCTCGTGGGGGGTGTCCCTGGGCAGTTGGATGCTCGAGCGGACGGACGGCGGCGACCCGCGTCCGGCCCGGTGGTGGTGACCGGTCCCGGGCGCACCGCCCAGCCCCGACCCGCCGAGCCCCCCCGACCCGTCGAGCGCCCACAGCCCGAGCCCCCACCGCCGGGGCCCCCACCGCCGGGG
>JBDHZV010000121.1:0-8374 GCA_039812125.1 Candidatus Nanopelagicales bacterium | reverse complement strand
CTCGCGCTGATCCCGTTCGCCGGGATCTCGTTCCTGTGGTTCATCGGGGTGGTGCGCACCCGGCTGGGCGCGCGCGAGGACAAGCTGTTCGCCACCGTGTTCCTCGGATCGGGACTGCTGTTCGTCGCACTGCTGTTCAGCGCATCGGCGGTCCTGGCCAGCCTGCTGGTCCTGTTCGAGCGCGGGATCCCGGCCTCGGCGGACTCGATCGCGCTGCTGCAGGTCCTCACCCGCGAGCTGATGGGGTCGTTCGGGGCCCGGATGGCGGCGGTGTTCACCCTGTCGGTGACCAGTGTCGGAGCCCGCACCGGCATCCTGCCCCGCTGGCTGGTGCTGCTCGGCCTGGTCAGCGCCGCCGTGCTGCTGGCCACGCCTCCGCTGAGCCCCTGGGCGCAACTGGTGTTCCCGGTCTGGGTGCTGGTGCTCAGCGTGCAGATCCTGGTGGCCTGGCGCCGCCGCTGAGCGCCGCCTGCTGGTCACCACCACATCGTCAGCCGGATACTCGGCCCATGCCGCCGCTGGAGGAGTACCGGAGGAAGCGCGATTTCGCGCGCACCCCGGAACCCTCGGGCGAGGCGGCCGTGGAGGCTCCGGCGGGCACCCGTGATGCGGGCGTGCTGCCACCCCACCGGTTCGTGGTGCAGCGCCACCGCGCGACCCGGCTGCACTACGACCTGCGCCTCGAGGTCGGCGGGGTGCTGGTCAGCTGGGCGGTGCCGCGCGGTCCGTCCCTGGACCCGACGGCCCGCCGGATGGCGATCCGGGTGGAGGACCACCCGCTGGAGTACGTCGACTTCGAGGGGGTCATCCCGGCCCGCCAGTACGGGGCCGGCGACGTCATCGTGTGGGACTGGGGCACCTGGGTCCCGGAGGCGCAGACCCCGGACCCGGCTGCTGCGCTGGCCGCGGGGGAGCTCAAGCTCGTGCTGCAGGGCGAGAAGCTGCGTGGGCGGTTCACCCTGGTCCGGACCACACCCCGGCCGGACCCGGTACCGGGCGGTCCTGACCCGCCCGGTGCGACGGACCCGCCGCCGCCAGCCGGCGGGCCGGAGCTGTGGCTGCTGATCCACAAGCGCGACGGCCACGCCATCGAGGGCTGGGACGCCGAGGACCACCCCCGCAGCGTGCGCAGCGGGCGCACGAACGACGAGGTGAGGACCGCCGTCCCGGCGATCTGGGTGAGCCGGGCCCCCGCGGCCACGGCGCGCATCGACCTCTCCGAGGCGGTCGAGGCGCCGCTGCCGACGTTCGTGGCACCGATGCAGGCCACCCTGGTCCACGACGCCTTCGATGACGACGACTGGGTGTTCGAGGTGAAGTGGGACGGCTACCGGGTCGAGGCCGTGGTGGCCGACGGCCAGGTCCGGACGTTCACGCGGGCCGGGCGCGACGCGGGGGAGTACTTCCCCGGGCTGCTGGACCCGCCCACCTGGATCGATGCCCGGGAGGCGGTCGTCGACGGGGAGGTCGTGGCGCTCGACGACCGGGGGCGGCCCGACTTCTCGCTGCTGCAGGAGCGCGTCACGTCGGCCCGGGCCGGGCGCCCGGTCGGCCTGGTGTACCAGGTCTTCGACCTGCTGCACCTGGACGGCCGCAGCCTGCTCGAGGTCCCCCTGGAGGATCGCCAACGGCTGCTCCAGCTGGTCCTGCGGGAGCACCCCAGGGTGCGCTTCGCAGGGCAGGTGCCGGGACAGGGCCGGGCCTTCCTGGCCGCCGCCGCCGAGCAGGGCCTCGAGGGCGTGGTGGCCAAGCACCGGCGGTCGCGCTACGAGCCCGGGCGGCGCACGCGCACCTGGCTCAAGGTGAAGATCCGCCCGGAGCAGGAGCTCGTGGTCGGGGGCTGGACGCCGACCCGGGGAACCGCGACCGGGGAGACGGCCGCCGACCTCGGAGCCCTGGCCGTCGGCGTGCACGAGGAGGGCGTGCTGCGCTACGCGGGCAAGGTCGGCTCCGGGTTCGACGCCCGGTCCCGGCGAGCCCTGCTCGACATCCTGGCGCCCCTGGCGGTGGCCGACTGCCCGTTCGAGCCGGAACCGGCGCGGGACGCGCGCGGTCGGTGGGGCGGTGACCTGTCCGGGGTGACCTGGGTGCGGCCCGAGCTGGTCATCCGGGCCGAGCTGGGCGGGTGGTCCCGGGACGGCATCGTGCGGCAGGCGGCCTACAAGGGACGGGACCCGGGTCGAGACCCCGCCAGCGTCGTGCGGGAGCGCCCCGTGGACGGCCGTGTCGCGCGCCAGGCGGTCGACGCGCAGCGGGCGGAGGACGCGCCCACGGCGGGGGACGCGCCCACGGCGGGAGGCGCGCACCCGGGGGCGGACTCTCACCCGGCGGCGGGCTCGCACCAGGTGGCAGGCGCGCACCCGGCAGCGGACCCGGGCGCAGCGCCCCCCTCGGGATGGGCGGTCACGAGCGAGGAGCTGTCGGCACTGGCGCAGCTGCCCAGCGAGGGAACCTGGGTGGTGGCCGGCCAGGCGGTGCGGCTGACCAACCTCGACAAGGTCCTCCTGCCCGCTCGCGACGATCGCCCGGAGACGACCAAGCGGCACCTGGTGGAGTACTTCGCGCGGATGGCCCCCGCGATGCTGCGGCACCTGGACGGCCGTCCGCTGAACCTGCACCGGTTCCCGAACGGGGTGGGCCGGCCCGGGTTCTGGCAGAAGGACATCCCCGGCACCGCACCCGGGTGGCTGACCACCTGGCGCGAACCCGCCGGCCCGGACCGGGAGCCGAACCGGCACCTCGTCGCCGATCGCCCGGCGGCGCTGGCCTGGTTGGCCAACCAGGCGGCCTTCGAGGTCCATGCGTGGACCTCGACGTGCGAGCAGCCCACCCTCCCGACCTTCGCCCTGATCGACATCGACCCCGGCCCGCGCACCACCTGGGAGCAGACCCTGACCCTGGCCCGGCTCTACCGGACCGCCCTGGAGCACCTGGGAGTGCGCGGGTACCCGAAGACCACCGGGTCGCGCGGGCTGCAGGTGTGGATCCGGGTGGAGCAGGGCCGCTACGACTTCGCGGCGACCTCGCTCTGGGTCGAGCGGCTCTCCCGGGCGGTGGCAGCCACCGTCCCGGACCTGGTCAGCTGGGAGTGGGCGACTCGCGACCGGCAGGGCCGAGCCCGGCTGGACTACACCCAGAACGCCCCGATCAAGACGCTCGTGGCGCCCTACGCGGTGCGCCCGTCGCCCGGGGCGCCGGTCTCCATGCCCATCGCCTGGGACGAGCTCGACGACCCGCAGCTGCGCAGCGACCGGTGGACCGTCCACGACGCCCCCAGCCGGGTGGCGCGGGTCGGGGACCTGTTCGCGGGAGCTCAGGACGACGTGCAGGTGCTCCCGCCGCTGTGACCGGTGGGTCAGTCGCCGTGCACCAGCCAGCGCAGGCGATGCAGGATCGCGTCCGGATCGGCCATGTGCCCCGCCGTCGTGTCGACGACCTCTCGTGCGCTCGGGACGTGGCGGGCCAGCCAGCGCCCGTGCGCAGCCGGGACCAGCACGTCGCGCACCCCGTACCGGATCTCCACGGGCGCCGTGATCTCGGCGACGTCGAAGCCCCAGGGGCGGGTGAACGCGAGGTCGTCGTCGACCCAGCCCCAGGGGCCGCCACGGGCCAGGTCGGCCGTGGCCTCCTGGATCACCCGCCCCACATCGGGCCGGCCGAGCACCGCACGGTCGGCCTCGTCCAGGCCCCAGTCATCGCCGAGCAGCCCCGCCGGGTCCACGGCGACCCGTGCGGCCATCGCCGCCAGCTCCCGCTCGAGCTCCGGGACGAGGACCGGCTCGCCCTGCTCGGCCCACGAGAACTCGGTCACGTTGAGGGGGTCCATGCCGGCGAAGAAGTCGAGGTCGGCCGCGTCATGGGGAGCCAGGCCGACCTCGCAGCGGGCCCGCACGACGCGCTCGGGCAGGCGCGCGGCCACGGCCAGGCTGTGCGGGCCGCCCCCCGAGCCGCCGGTCACGGCGAACCGCTCGATCCCGAGGTGGTCGACGATCGCCTCGACATCGGCCACCGCATCGACCACCTGCCGTCCGGGCAGCCGGTCCGACCGGCCGTACCCGGGCCGGTCGTACGTGATGACCCGAGCCCCAGCCTCGGCGTACCGGGACTCGTCTGGGTGGCGGTTCAGCCGGCCACCCGGCGTGCCGTGCAGGGCCAGGACGGGGAAGCCGTGCGGGTCCCCCCACTCGGCGAAGCACAGGGTGCGCCCGTCGTGACGCCGGATGGTCCGGCTGGTCCGGTCCTCGGATCTGTCCATGGCATCGATCCTGACACCGGGGTGGGACAGGCGCATCCCACGCGCACGGCGGTGCGACCGGTCCGACCAGTGACCCCCCTGCAGTCACTGGACGGACCGGGCGTGGCCGGTGCTGCGGGCTGGACGACCGCCCCTCCCCGCCTGGGAGCGGTGCGGCCCTGCCGTGCGTCGACCGTCACGGCATCACTGTGGCCGACGCCGGGGCCCGGTGTCTGAGGCGCGGGCGGATCCCGTACAACCCCGTACAGCCGCGCTGCGCCCTCAGCTGCTGGCCGGGACGGGGCACGGCGGGGTGTACGGCGCGCCGGGGGCCACCTGCTCCCACTCCGCCTGGGACATCGCGGTGCCGGTGCGCTGGCACACCTGCCCGGCCACCTCGTCGACGTCGACCTGCCAGGTGTGCACAGCCCGGCCGGCTCCCGAGGCGCGCAGGGTGGTGCCGTCGGGGGTGAACATGACGTCGTAGAGCGCGGTCCCAGCCGCGTTGAGCGTCGCGCTGACCTGTGGGTTCGCCTTGTCGGCCATGTCCCAGATCCAGACCCGGCCCTCCTTGCTCGCGGCAGCCAGGGCCGCGCCGTCCGGCCGCCAGTTCAGCTGGTAGACCGTGTTCGCAGGGCCGCGGATCGGGGCGCCGACGGGGACCGCCGCCGCCGGCTCGCTGACATCCCAGATCCGGATCGTCCGGTCCGCGCTGCCTGCTGCCACGTAGCGACCGGAGGGGTCGAACGCGACGGCGTACACGTAGTTGCCGAACCCGCTCAGGGTGGGCAGCTGCTCGGGGGCCCCGGATCCCCCGGGTGCCGGCAGCCGCCAGCGGTAGACCGACCCATCGGCGGCGGGCACGGCGATCGACCCGGCCCCGGGGCTGAAGGCGAGCCCGAGGGGCAGCGACGGGAGGTCGAGCTGGGCCAGGGGCTCGGGTGCGGATCCGGGCTCGAGCGTCCACAGGTCCACGGACCCGTCGTCGGACACGGCGGCCAGGACCGAGGGATCCCCCTCGATGTCCACGGTCCCGACGAGCTTGTCCGACAAGGTCACGGTGCCCGCCTCGCGGTAGCGCCCCGGTCCGGTGCGCTCCCAGACCGCGACGCTGCCGGTGCCCGTGCCGGCGGCGATCCAGCGGCCGTCGGCGGACATGCCCGCGGCACCGTCGGCAGCACCGGCGGCCGCGGGCGGCGTGAGCGTGGCCAGGGGGCGGGGACTGCCCGGGTCCGTCGTGTCATACACATGGACCGCGCCGTCCGCGGTGCCTGCGGCCACCGCCAGCTCGGAGGCCTCGCGGTCCTGCAGGATGCACCAGACCGTGTCGAGGAACCCGACGAGGGTTGGCCCGGGAAGCGGCCACAGCCGGGCAACCCCGTCGATCTCACTGGTGAGCAGCGCCGAACCCGAGCCGACGACCTGGACGCCGGTCACCGCGGCCGGGGCCGGCAGCACGAGGGTGGGCAGCCCCCCGGGGACGTCGAAGAACCGGATCGTGCCGTCCGAGGACCCGGCGACGACACTGCGGCCGTCCGGGGCGAACGCGATGGTGTTCACCCAGCTGGTGAACCCACCCAGGGGCTCACCCTGCTGCACGGGGGCGGCCGGGTCACGGACGTCCCAGATCCTGGCCACGCGACCCTTCTCCCCGGATGCCAGCAGCGATCCGTCCGGGCTGAAGGCCACTGCGAGGACGAAGTCGGTGCTGGGTCCCACCTGCGCGGACCCCACCAGCGTGGCCCTGCCGTTGGGCGAGGACCACAGCCGGATCATCCCGTCGGCGCTGCCGGTGGCCAGGACGTCGCCGTCCGGTCGGTAGGCCACGGACTGCAGCATCCCGTCGAAGCCGGTCGTGATGCTGGGCAGCGGGTGGGGATCGCCGGTCGGGGGCAGCGACCACCGCAGCACGGCCGGCTCGGAGGTCCCCGCGGCCAGCTGGCGACCCGAGCTGCTGAATGCGACGGCGTGGACCTGCGGGCCCTCGGCCACCAGCAGCGGGCCCTGCCGCGGCGCCGTCGGGTCCGAGACGTCCCAGAGCACGACGGCACCCGTGGCCGTGCCCAGGGCCAGCCAGGAACCGTCGGGGCTGAAGGCCGATGCGTACACGGAGCCGCCCTTGGCGACCGCGGGCAGGTCGCCGATCCGCACGTAGTCGCCGAGCATCTCGGTGCCGCTGGCAGCCGGCGCCGGGTCCGTCGTCCCGGGCTGCCCAGACCGGCGCCACAGCCTCGTGACGCTGTCCTTGCCGCTGATCGCCAGCAGGCTGCCGTCGGCACTTGCCACGGCGTTCATCTCACCGGCGGGCCCGGCGAACCGCGACGGCGTCGGCACGGCCGTGGAGTCCAGCAGGCTGGAGCGGGCCTGGACCGTGGGCGAGGTGCGCACGGCGGCCAGGGACAGCTGCGCGGCAAGCGCGGGGTCCTGGGCGCGCAGGTCGTCCGCCACGATCGCCAGCTGCCGGGACAGGGCGTCATCGCGGGCCTGGGCCGCCACCGCCTGCTCGTGGCGGGCCCGGCCCCCGGCCCAGAGCGCCACCCCGGCGAGGGCCCCGGCCAGCACGGCAAGTGCCGTCATGGTGGCCAGCAGCGCCCGCAGCCGGGTGGTGCGGCGCTGCTCGACGGACCGCATCCGTTGCGTCTCGGCCGTGCTCGCTGAGACGAACTCGAGCTCGGGCGCGGACAGCACGCGGTGGGAGGTGATCGGTCGGGCCGCGAGGGCCTCGGCATCCGAGAGCGGCCCACCGCGCAGCAGGGCGGCAGGGTCGCGGTCTCGCTCGCGCCACACGGCGGCCGCCTCGGAGATCCGGCGCTGCATGCGTGCGGCGTCCAGGTCGGTCAGCACCCACTCGTGCAGGCGGGGCCACGCCTGCAGCAGGGCTTCGTGGCTGATCTGCAGGGTGCCGTCGCCGGCGGTCAGCAGCCGCCCTGCGACGAACGCCTCGATGACGTCGTCGAGGGCCAGGTCGGTCTGCGGGTCCGGATGGCGCAGGTCGTCGTGGCTGACCCGCCGCCGGGCCATGAGTCCCTCGTCGTCCACACTGACCAGCTGGCCGAACAACCACTGGGCGGCGGCCCGGCCCGTGTCGTCCAGCCGCGCCACGACTCCCTCGGCGGTCTGCTGGACCGCGCCCGCGATGCCGCCGGAGGCGATGTAGTCGGCCACGGCAAGCTGGTCCCCGGTGTGGTGCTCCCACGAGGCGAGCAGGGCGTGGGAGACCAGCGGCAGCGCCCCGGCCTCGTAGCCCTGTGTGCTCACCCCGCGTGGGGTCAGGTCCCGCACCACCAGGTCCACCAGGGCGGGGTCGACCTGGACGCCCAGCGACGCCGCGGGCTCCACCACGGCCCTGCGCAGGTCGGCGATCGTCATCGCACCCAGGACCACCTGGTGGTCGCGCAGCACGGGCAGCAGGTCGGGATCGGACGCGGCCTGGCCGTAGAAGTCGGCCCGCAGGCCGCCGACGACCACGGTGACGGCCGCATCCGCGTCGGTCGCACTGGTCAGCTCCACGAGCTCCTGGAGGAACTCGTGGCGTGCCTCGGGCGACACCTCCGGGGAGAACATCTCCTCGGCCTGGTCGACGACGAGCAGGGCCCGGGTCGCACCCGCGAGCTGCTCCCGGGCTGCGGCCAGGGCGCTGGTCGGGGCTGTGCCCGGCACCATCACGACGGCGCGCCAGGGCAGGTGGTCGCGGTTGGTCAGTCGCGGGACCAGGCCGGCCCGGAGCACGGAGGACTTGCCCGACCCCGATGCCCCGACCACCAGCACGACCCGGGAGCCGCCCACGGCACCGGCCCGGTCGACCTCCTGGACGAGTGCGTCCACGACGTGCTCGCGTCCCACGAACAGTGCCGCGTCACCCTCCGTGTACGGTTCCAGGCCCCGGTAGGGCGAGGCACCGCCTGATCCGGCACTCGGGCGGCGCGCCGGGCTGGAGCCGGGTCGGCCCGGGGTCGCGCGACGCGCCCGGGCCAGGGCCGAGCGCCACCGCTGCACGTCGTCGGTCCGGTGCACCCCGAGCTCGGCCAACAGGTCCTCCAGCACCTGGGGCTGGGTCGCCGGCGGCAGGTGCCGGCCGCTGAAGTAGCCCCCGAGCGTGGCGGACGGGATGCCGGTGCTCCGCGCGATCGACCGGATCGA
>JBDHZV010000120.1:0-8491 GCA_039812125.1 Candidatus Nanopelagicales bacterium | reverse complement strand
CAGCCCGAGCATCCGGGCGGGGGTCGTGGTGGCAGCGGCGAAGGCCTGCACCATCCCCATCCCCACCTCGTGGACCGCGAACCGCAGCGCGGCGTCCAGGGTCAGCGTCGAGCCGGCGATCGCGCCGCCCTCGACCAGTCGCGCGACCCCGTCGACGACCAGCACGGGCAGGTCGCCCAGCAGGTACTCACCGTCCTCGGACCCCGCCGCGCTCATCGCATCCGTGACCAGCACGACGCGCCCCTGTGCCGCGCGGGCGGCGAAGGCGGCCGCTGCCGGGTGGACGTGGACGCCGTCGAGGATCAGCTCGTTGACCACGCGCTCGTCCTGCGTCAGCGCGACGATCGGGCCGGGCTCGCGGTGGGACACCGGCCGCATGGCGTTGAACAGGTGGGTGCTGCAGGTGGCGCCGGCGTCGATGGCCGCCCGGGTCTGCGCGTAGGTGGCATTGGTGTGCCCGAGGGCGACGATCGCCCCGGCCTCGACGAACCGCTCGACCGCCGTGAGGGCGTGGGGTCGCTCCGGGGCGAGGGTCACCATCCGGATCGTGCCCCGGCCGATGCCCAGCAGCCGGTCGACCTCGGCGGGGTCGGGGTCGCGCAGCGTCGCGGGGTCGTGCGCCCCCTTGTACTCCGTCGCGATCCACGGCCCCTCGAGGTGGGTGCCGGCGATGACGCCGTCGTCGGTGAGCTCGGCCAGCGCCCGGACGTCGTGGGCCAGGCTGTCGTGGTGGGCCGAGACCAGGCTGGCCACGATCGTGGTCGTGCCGTGGGCCCGGTGGGCGGCGGCGAACCGGGAGATGGCGTCGGGATCGGCGCCCACCGCGGTGGCCCCGCCGCCGCCGTGGCTGTGGATGTCGACGAACCCGGGGGCCAGGTACCCCCCGGGCAGGAGGGTGTCTGCCGGTCGGGGCGGGGCTCCCGAGCCGAGGGCCACGATCCGGTCGCGATCGAGCTCCACCCACCCCTCGGGCAGGATCTGGGTGGGCAGGACGAGGGAGCAGCCGGCGAGGATCTGGGTCATGCATCCATCGTCGGGCCCCCAGGAGCCTCCCCCCGCCGATCCGGGCGCTCACCCGGGGTGGTGCCGGGGTGCAGGTGGGGTACCCCCGGCCCGCCCAGGTGCAGCCGCGTCCAACCCGCGAGGTCGCGCAGCAGCTGCCGGTCGTGGGTGGCGATCACCACCGCCCCGCCGGTGGTGCGCACCGCATCGGTGACCTCGTCGACCAGAGCCATCGACAGGTGGTTGGTCGGCTCGTCGAGCAGCAGGACGTCCGGCCGGTGGCCCAGTTGGACGGCGAGGTCGAGCCGGCGGCGCTGGCCCTCGGACAGCCGTCCCACCGAGGTGCACAGGGACTCCGCGTCGACGAGTCCCGTCGTGCCGGCGGGACCCGGATCCGGGTGCCCGGTCGTGGCCAGGTGCCCGGTGGACTGCCGGTAGATCCCCGCGGCGGGTTGGTCGGCGGGCCAGTCGGGCACCTCCTGCTGCAGCGCCGCCACGCGGATGCCGCTGTGGCGGCCGACCTGTCCGGAGTCGGGCGCGAGGATCCCCGACAGCACTGCGAGCAGCGTCGACTTGCCCGACCCGTTGGGTCCGGTGATCAGGACCTTGTCGCCGCCGGCGATCACCAGCGAGACCGGCGTGGGGAGCCGATGGCTGACCGTGACCGCGGTACACCGAAGCAGGGGAGTCCCAGGGTGCTCGGGCACCACCGGCCACGCCAGCCGCGCGGGCGGCGCCGGCACCGTCACCCGGTGGGCATCGAGCTCGGCCAGGGCGCGGTTGAGCGCTCGGACCGCACCCGGTGCCCGGGACTGGCGCTGGTGCCGGGCAGTGCCCTTCTCCGGACGCCACCCGGTGCTGAGCCGATCGCGTGCCTGCTGTGCGGCCTGCTCCAGCCGCAGGTGGATGGTGACCTGGGCGGCGTGCTCCTGCTCCCAGCTCTCCCGCTCCCGGACCCGGGCCTCCCGCCACTGGTCGTACCCCCCGGCGTGCAGGTGGGCTCGACCGTCCCGGGTCGGGTCGAGGTCGAGGAACTGGGTGGCCACATCCCGCAGCAGGGCGCGGTCGTGGCTGATCAGGACCACCCCGCCGGGGTGGTCCCGCAGGTGCCCGGTGAGGTGGTCCAGCCCAGCGTCGTCGAGGTGGTTCGTCGGCTCGTCGAGCAGGAGGATGTCATGGGGTGCTCCGAGCAGGCAGGCCAGCCGGACGCGGTAGCGCTGACCGACGGACAGCTGGTCCAGGCGGCGCCGCCGGTCGGTGCAGGCGTGCAGCGCGTCGAGCGCGACGTCGATGCGCCGGTCGGCGTCCCAGGCCTGCAGCAGGGTGGCCTGCTCGAGGGCGTGCGCGTAGGCGCGCTGTGCGCCGGGTCGCCCGTCGGCCAGGCCCTCGGTCGCCGCGTCGAGCGCGCGCACGGCCGCGTCGGCGGCTCTCGTCGCGGCGGCGACGAGGGTGCCCACGGTCGCGTCGCCGACGCGCAAGGCCTGCTCGGACAGGCCGATGTCGCCGATCCGCCGCACCGACCCGGAGTCCGGTGCGCTGCGTCCCGCCAGGATGTGCAGCAGGGTCGTCTTGCCGCGACCGTTCTCGCCTACCACGGCCAGCCGCGATCGTGCGGTGACGGTCAGGCTCAGGTCGGTGAACAGGACACGACCTCCCCGTGTCGCCCCCAGCCGTTCGGCACGGATCTGGGCCGAGGGGCCGGCGGGGAGGTGCCCTGTCCAGGGCTTGGTGGTGTGCTGGTCGGGCAGAGGGGAGTCGCCCGCAGGGTGGGTATGCACAGGGGTGCCTTCCGAACTCGATCGCGGTGCCGGGGCGCGGCGGCGCAGCCCGGCGGGGCCCGGATCGGCGGGGCAGGAGCAGGCGCGTGGACTCGCTGCGACCGCCGTCAGGGGGCGGTGCGCAACCGAATCGAGGCCACGCCTGTGAAGGCGGCGAACCCTGTGAACACGGCTCCACTGTACGGACGACTCGTCCGGCTCGCCACCGTCGCGACGTGCCGGGCTCGCCGGCGGTGCCCGGATTGGCGAGAGCGCCGCACGCTGTGATTAGGTTAGGCGTACCTAACCCCCAGATCGAGGAGATCCTGTGACCTCGCCCCACCCCGGAACGTCCCGCGGCCGTCGCTGGACGGGACTCGCCCTGGGCGCGACTGCCCTGGTCCTGCTCAGCGCCTGCGGCTCCGACACCGGCGACGCCGCGACGTCGTCCAGCTCGCCCGCCGGGGCGCTGACGCTCTACAACGGTCGCAGCGAGGAGCTCGTGGCCCCGCTGATCGAGCAGTTCAGCGCCGACACCGGCATCGAGGTGCAGGTGCGCAGCGCGGGCTCCGGCGAGCTCGCCGCCCAGCTGCTGACCGAGGGCGACGCCAGCCCGGCTGACGTGTTCCTGTCCCAGGATGCCGGGGCCCTCGGTGCCCTGACCAAGGAGGAGCTCTTCGCCCCGCTGCCCGCGCAGGTGCTGGATCGGGTTCCGGACGCCTTCCGCGCCGAGGACGGCACCTGGACCGGGCTGTCCGGCCGGGTCCGGGTGCTGGTCCACAACCCCGACCTGGTCGCCGAGGCCCCGGACACGATCGACGAGCTGGTGGCCGGCGACTTCGCCGGCGGCAGGATCGGCTACGCGCCCACCAACGCGAGCTGGCAGTCCTTCGTGACCGGCCTGCGCGTGCTGCGTGGCGAGGCAGGGGCTCGCGACTGGCTGGACCGGTTCGCCGACCAGGATCCCGTGGCGTTCGAGGGCAACTCCCAGGTCCGCGACGCGGTGGACGCCGGGCAGGTCCAGGTCGGCCTGGTCAACCACTACTACCTGTACGAGCTGATCGAGGAGAAGGGCGAGGCCAACGTCGCGGCCCGCAACCAGTTCATGGCTCCCGGGGACCCCGGGGGCCTGGTGAACGTGGCGGGCGCGGGCATCCTGGCCTCCTCCGACCAGCCCGAGCAGGCCCGCGTGCTGATCGACTACCTGACCAGCCCGAAGGCTCAGGAGTACTTCGCCGAGCAGACCTGGGAGTACCCGCTGGTCGACGGCATCGCCGCCGCGCCGGGCCTGCCGTCGCTGGAGTCCCTGGCGCCGCCCGCCCTGGACCTGTCCGACCTGGACTCGATCGCAGCGACGCAGGCCATGCTCGCCGACGCGGGACTGCTCACGCAGTGACCCGCCCGACCCCGGCCGTCGGCGCGCCCGTCGGCCCCACCCCCCGGGAGCGCCCCTGAGCACCCAGCACCGCACGACGGCCCAACGGCCGGTGACCCCCCACCGGCCGTTGCGGCCTGCCCGCGGACGGGTGCCCCGGGGTGGCGGCCGGCCGTCCCGGGCCCCGTGGTGGCTGGTCGCCCCCTCGCTGCTCGCCGCGGGGATCGCGCTGCTGCCGATCTGGTACCTGCTCACCCGGGCCGGCTCCCCCGCGCAGGTCTGGGACGTGCTCGGCACGCCTGCCACCCTCCGGCTGGCGATGCGCAGCCTGCTGCTGACCGCGCTCGTGACCGCCCTGGCGACCGGGATCGGCGTCACCGCCGCCTGGCTGGTCGCACGCACGGACCTGCCGGGTGGGCGGGTCTGGCGGGTGGCGATGGTCCTGCCCCTGGCCGTACCCAGCTACGTGGCCGCCTTCGTGTGGATCGAGGCGTTCCCCGGCCTGGCCGGCCTGCCCGGCGCCGTGCTCGTGCTGGCGCTGGTGACCTTCCCGTACGTCTACCTGCCGGTGCTGGCGGCGCTGCAGGGCCTCGACCCCGCCCACGAGGAGGTGGCCGCCTCGCTGGGCCACGGGCGGGCGTCGATCGCCGTGCGGGTGACGCTGCGCCAGATCCGCCCGGCGGTCGCGGCCGGCGCGCTGCTGGTCGCCCTGTACGCCCTGTCCGACTTCGGCGCCGTGGCGCTCATGCGCTTCGAGGTGTTCACCTGGGTCATCTACGGGGCCTACCGCTCCGGTTTCGACCCGACCCGGGCGGCGGTGCTGTCGCTGCTGCTCGTCGTGCTGGCGGTCGTGCTGGTGCTCGGGGAGGCTGCGGTCCGCGGCCGGGCGAATGCGCGCACCGGCGCGGGCGTGGCCCGGCGGGGGCCGCGGGTCCGCCTGGGCCGGGGGCGCCTGCCCGCGGTGGCGGGGCTGTCACTGGTGCTCGGCGCCGCAGTGGTCCTGCCCGCCGCCAGCATCGTGACCTGGACGCTGACCGGGGCCGCCGACAACCTGGAGGCCGGGACGCTGCTTCCGGCCATCGCGACCACGGCGGTGCTCGCGGTGCTGGCCGCGGTGGCGTGCGTGGCGCTGGCTGTGCCGGTCGGGGTGCTGGCCGCACGGCATCCCAGCGCGCTGTCGCGGCTGATGGAGCGGGCGACGTTGACCGGCCACGCGCTGCCCGGCATCGTCGTGGCCATCGCGATGGTCTACGTCGGGGTCACGCTGCTGCGGCCGGTCTACCAGCAGGTCCCCCTGCTCGTGCTGGCCTACGTGGTCCTGTTCCTGCCGCTGGCGGTCGTCGGTGCCCGGACCGCGGTGGCGGCCGCCCCCGTGCGAGTCGAGGAGGTGGCCCGCAGCCTGGGGTCGTCGCGGTGGTCGGTGCTGCGCCGCGTCACACTGCCCGTGGCCGCCCCGGGGATCGCCGCGGCTGCGGTGATGGTGCTGCTGTCGACGATGAAGGAGCTGCCGGTGACGCTGCTGCTGCACCCGACCGGGACCGAGACACTCGCCACGACCCTGTGGCACCACATGCTGGTGTCCGACCGCTCGGCGGCCGCACCGTACATGGCCCTGATCGTGCTGGGCTCGGCCCTGCCGGCGGTGCTGCTGGGGCGGGTCGCCCAGGTCCGCAGGGCCCCGCTGGGCGGGTCCTCATGAGGGCGGGCCAGCCGGCGGCCACCACGGCGGGGGAGCCTGCCGGACCACCCCTGACGACGCCAGCCCCGGTGCTCTCGGCGCGCAGCCTCGTCCTGGCGTTCGGCGACCATCCCGTGCTGTCGGGGGCCAGCCTGGAGGTCCAGCCCGGCGAGGTGGTGGCGCTGGTGGGACCCTCCGGCTGCGGCAAGACCACGCTGGTGCGGGTGGTGGCCGGGTTCGAGCCGGCCCAGGCCGGTTCCGTCGCGCTGGCCGGGCGAGTGGTCGCCGCAGCGGGGCCGGGGCGGGCGCCGGTGTGGGTGGCACCGGATGGTCGCCGGGTCGGCGTCGTCCCACAGGAGGGGGCGCTCTTCCCGCACCTCGACGTCGCCGGGAACATCGGGTTCGGGCTGCAGCGCGGCGGTCGGACCCCGCCGGGCCGCCAGCGGGTGGCTCAGCTGCTGGAGCTGATGGACCTCGCCGGGCTCGCCTCCCGCCGGCCCGACCAGCTCTCCGGGGGCCAGCAGCAGCGGGTGGCGGTGGCCCGAGCCCTGGCTCCCCGTCCGGGGCTCGTGCTGCTCGACGAGCCGTTCTCGGCCCTCGACGCCTCCCTGCGCGTCTCGGTGCGCGAGGCCGTCATGGCCGCTGTGCGGGCCGAGCGTGCCTCCGCCCTGCTCGTGACCCACGACCAGGACGAGGCGCTGAGCGTGGCCAACACGGTGGCGGTCATGCTCGCCGGCCGGATCGCGCAGGTGGGCAGCCCGCAGGAGGTCTACCAGCGCCCCGCCACCGCAGCCGTCGCCAGGTTCCTCGGGGAGGCGCTGGTGCTGCCCGGGGCCGCCGACGGGGCGCAGGTGCAGTGCGTGCTGGGGGCGCTCCCACTGGCCGTGCCGGCACAGGGCCCCGTGGTGGTGGTCGTCCGGCCCGAGCAGGTCGTGCCCGAGCCCGTCGGCACCGCGCCGGTGGGTGCCGCGCCGGTGGGTGCCGAACCGGTGGGTGCCGCGCCGGCCACGGCGAGGGTCGCCGACGTGGCGTTCCACGGCCACGACGCCCTGGTCGGCCTGCGGCTCCCCGATGGCACGCCGGTGCAGTCCCGGGTCCCCGGGGGGCGGGCGCCCGCTGTCGGGCAGGTGGTCCGCCTGGTGGTGCGGGGCACCGCCTGGCCGCTGCCGGGGTGACCGGTCGGCAGCCTCGTGCCGGCGGCCGCATGGTGGGGCAACGGGGTGTGGACCGGCTGGCCTGCTTTCCCGCGCGCTCAGCGCAGGTCGCGGGCGTGCGCCCATCGGGCCAGCTCCCGGCGGTTGGACAGCTGCAGCTTGCGCAGCACCGCGCTGACGTGGGTCTCGATGGTGCGGGTGGAGACGAACAGCTCGGTCGCGGCCTCGCGGTAGGTGTACCCCCGGGCGATGAGGGTGAGCACCTCGACCTCGCGCGGCGTGAGGATGTCCAGGTCAGGGTCGCTGCCGGGCGCGGCCGCGGCCGCGGCCCGGGCGGGGGCGTCGGCCCGGAACGAGTCCAGGACGAACCCCGCCAGCCTCGGGGAGAACACGGCATCGCCGTCGGCGACCCGGCGCACCGCGTCGACCAGGCCGTCGGCACTGACCGACTTGGTCAGGTAGCCGTGCGCCCCCGCCCGGATGACGGTGACGACATCCTCCGGTGAGTCGGAGATCGACAGCGCCAGCCACCGGGTCCCGGGCGCGCCCCCCGCCACGGCCGCGAGGACGTCGGCGCCCGTGCCCGACGGCAGGTGCACGTCGAGCAGGACGACATCGGGTTGGGTGGCCAGCACGGCGGCGGTCGCGGTCCCGACGTCGTCAGCCTCGCCGATGACCTCGACCTGCCCGGCCAGGTGGGCCCGCACGCCTGCGCGGACCAGCGCGTGGTCATCGACGATGAGCACGCGGACCGGTGCGAGGGCGCTCATACCGGCATCCGGATCTGCACCTCGGTGCCCGCACCCGGTGCCGACCGGATCACGGTGGTCCCGCCGGCGTGGCTGATCCGCCCGAGGATGGCGTCGCGCACCCCGCCCCGGTCGGCGGGAAGGGCGTCGGGGTCGAACCCGCGGCCCCGGTCCCGGACGAACACGCTGACCTCCTCGTCACCCATGCGGGCGAACACCTGGATGGGCGCCGGGTCCCCGGAGTGCCGGGCGGCGTTGAGCATGGCCTCCCGGGCTGCAGCGACCACCGCGTCGGTGGCCGCTGTGCGCCCGGTGAGGTCGCCGACGGTGACGACCTCGACGATGGCGGCCTCGGACTGCTCCACGCTCGCCGCGGCGTCCTGCAGCTGGTCGGCCAGCCCACGGGCGTGTCCCGTGCCCGCGGGGTTGCCGTACAGCCAGGTCCGCAGGCCGCGCTCCTCGGCGCGGGCCAGCCGCAGCACGGTGTCCGGGTCGCAGTGCTCGCGCTGGATCAGCGACAGGGTCTGCAGCACCGAGTCGTGCAGGTGCGCGGCGATCTCGGCGCGCTGGCGGACCGCGAGCCGCTCGGCGCGCTCCTGGTCGCGCTCGCGAGCCAGCCGCAGGATGAACGGGCTGGCCACCAGCGCGGCTCCTCCCAGCACGACGGCGACCGCGCCGACGGCGGCGGTCAGCGACGCCAGGCCGACCAGCCGCGCGATCAGGACCACGGCGGCCAGCCCCAGCAGGCCGAACCCGGCGCCGCGGCGCAGCAGGCC
>JBDHZV010000119.1:0-8558 GCA_039812125.1 Candidatus Nanopelagicales bacterium | reverse complement strand
GCCCTGGGCGGTGGTGACCGCCGCGGGCGCGAGCCGGGCCGTGCGGCTGCTGCCGCGGTTCCCCGAGCCGACCGCCACCGACCGAGACCACGGCAGCGCGGCCCCGGTGCCCGGAACCGTGACCCGGGTGGCCGTGGCCGTGGGGGACCGGGTGGGCCGCGGGGAGGTCCTCGTGGTCCTGGAGTCGATGAAGATGGAGCACCCGGTCCGCTCCGGCGTCGACGGGATCGTGGTGGCCGTGCTGGCGCTGGTCGGCGACAGCGTCGAGGCCGGCCAGGTGGTCGCCGTCGTCGACGACGTGTAGCGGCCGGGACCATCGGCCTGTGGCGCGTGGCCACCGGCAGCGGCATGCTGGACGCATGGGCAACGACGCCCACACCCCGGACGTGCTGCCCGGTCCCACATGGCCGACGCGGTGGTGGCACCGCCTCGACGACGGTCGGGTGCAGTGCGACCTGTGCCCGCGGGAGTGCCGGCTGCACGAGGGCCAGCGCGGGCTGTGCTTCGTCCGGGCGCGGCAGGGCGACGCGATCGTCTCGACCACCTACGGGCGGTCCTCCGGGTACTGCGTGGACCCGATCGAGAAGAAGCCGCTCAACCACTTCCTGCCCGGGTCCTCGGTGCTGTCGTTCGGCACGGCCGGCTGCAACCTCACCTGCAAGTTCTGCCAGAACTGGGACATCTCCAAGTCCCGCGACATCGACACGCTCGCTGACGCGGCGATGCCTGCCGACATCGCCCGTGCCGCCGAGCGGCTGGGCTGCCGGAGCGTGGCGTTCACCTACAACGACCCCGTCATCTTCGCCGAGTACGCCCTGGACACCGCCCGGGCGTGCCGGGAGCGGGGGGTTCGGACTGTCGCCGTGACGGCCGGGTACATCAACCCGGAGCCGCGCGCCCAGTTCTACGCCGGGATGGACGCGGCCAACATCGACCTGAAGGGCTTCACCGAGGACTTCTACCACCGGGTGTGCGGTGCGCAGCTGTCGAAGGTGCTCGACACCATCGAGTACGTGGCCACCCGGACCAGCACGTGGGTCGAGCTGACCACCCTGCTGATCCCCGGGCGCAACGACGCCGACGAGGAGATCGACGCCATGACCCGCTGGGTCGTCGAGCACTGCGGCCCGGACGTGCCGATGCACTTCACGGCGTTCCACCCGGACTGGAAGATGCGCGACGTGGCGCCCACGCCGCCGGCGACGCTGACCCGCGCCCGCGAGATCGCCCGGGCCAACGGGGTCCGGTTCGCCTACACGGGCAACGTGCACGACCGGGCCGGCGGCACGACGACGTGCCCCGGGTGCGGCGCGGCGGTGATCGTGCGCGACTGGTACGACGTGGGGACCTACCGGGTCGACGCGTCGGGCCACTGCCAGGCATGCGGCCACCTCCTGCCGGGGGTCTTCGCGGGCCCGAGGGGGACATGGGGTCGGCGCCGGCAGCCGGTCCGGATCGCGGAGGTCGTGGGATGAGGGCGTTGCGCAGGGGTCCCGGAGCCATGGTCGGGGTGCGCCCGGCCGCGGTGGCCGGACGGTTCTACGAGGGCCGGCCCGATCGGCTCGCCGAGCACGTCGACGGGCTGCTGGCCCGGGCCCGTGTCGAGCCCGCGATGATCCCCGCCGGGCTGGCCGGGGCCGCGGCTGACCCTGCCGACGTGCGCTCCGGAGCCCTCGGGCGGCTGCAGGCCGTGGTCGTCCCGCACGCGGGCCACGTCTACTCCGGGCTGACGGCCGCGTACGCCTACGCCGCGCTCGACCCGGCGGCCTACGACCTGGTGGTCCTGCTCGGGCCGGCGCACTACGTCCCGGTCGACGGCATCGGCACCTCGTCGGCGCGTGCCTGGCAGACCCCCCTGGGCACCGTCCCCCTGGACGGCGACCTGGCCGAGGACCTGCACGCCCACGTCAGCGGGGTGCACCTCGCCGACGCCGCGCACGGTCCCGAGCACAGCCTCGAGGTGCAGCTGCCCTTCCTGCAGCGCGTCCTGCAGCCCGGGTGGCGCCTGCTTCCGCTGCTGGTCGGCGACGACCTGCCCGCCGAGGTCGCCGACGCGATCACCCGATGCCTGGCCCTGCCCCGGACGTTGGTCGTGGTGTCCAGCGACCTGTCGCACTACCTCGACCACGACTCCGCCCGGGAGCGCGACGACCGCACCCTGGCGGCCATGGTCGCCCGCCGCGCCGACCTGGTCGGGGCGTGGGACGCGTGCGGGCGCCATCCGGTGCGGGGGCTGCTCACCGCGGCCGCGGGCCAGGACTGGGCGGTCCACCTGCTCGACACCCGCACCTCGGGTGACACGGCCGGAGAGCGCGACCGGGTGGTCGGCTACGCCACCCTGGCGGTGACCTCCGGGGGGGCCTTCCCCGGCCCACGGGCGGCCCGTGGGGAGGCGGCGTCGACGGGGGCGGACCCCCGCGGGCGGTTCACGCCGACCCAGCGCACCGCCCTGCTGCGGTTGGCACGGGAGGTCGTGGCGGAGGGCCTGCGCAGCGGGCGACGGCCGCGGTTCGAGCCCCACGGATGGGACCCGGCCCTGCTCGCGCCCGGTGCGGCCTTCGTGACGCTCCGGTCCCGCGAGGGCGAGCTGCTGGGCTGCATCGGTTCCCTGGCCGCGACCCAGTCGCTGGCCTCGGATGTCGCGACCCACGCGTTCGATGCGGCCTTCCGGGACCCGCGGTTCCCACCCCTGTCGGCCGACCGGGCGCAGGGCATGGTCATCGACATCTCCGTGCTCTGCCCGTCCGAGCCGTTCGCGTCGACCGGGTACGACGACCTGGTCGCCCGGATTCCCCGTGGGGTGGGGCTGACCGTGGAGACCGGTCGGCACCGCGCCACCTTCCTCCCGGCCGTCTGGGAGCAGCTGTCCCGCCCGGAGGCGTTCGTCGCCGCGCTGTGGCGCAAGGCCGGGCTGGGCCCGCGGGCGTGGCCGGCCGACATCACCCTTCAGGTGTATGCCGCCGAGGAGTTCGCCGAGCAGTGACGGGCGGTTGCGGGGCCCGGTAGCGTCGGGGCGTGGTCCTCTTCCGCGCGGAGCTGTTCCGCATCGACGAGCCCGGCGGCTGGTGGTTCGTCGCCGTTCCCGACGAGCACGCCCCGGACGCCGCCGGGTCCTGGGGTCGGGCCCCGGTCATCGCCCAGGTCAACGGACGGACCTGGGCGACCAGCGCGTGGCGGGACCGGCGCCGGGGCTGGCTGCTGCCCGTCCCGGCCAGGATCCGCGCCGGCCTCGAGGAGGGCGACGAGGTGGACGTCGTCGTCGACCCGGACCCGGAGCGGCCGCTGACCTGAGCCGCGGCAGGGCGCCCGGCGCCGGTGTTCGCGTCCTGCGGCCGAGGTTGACGCTCGCGTCAACTTGACGCTAGCGTCAGGTTGTGGCGGCCCTCACCCCCCGTGGCCAGGCGACGCGCGAGCGCGTCCTCGTGGCGGCCCGTGCCGTCTTCGCGGACCGCGGCTTCGCGGCCACGCGGATGGGGGACATCGCCCGATCCGCCGGCGTCGCGCACGGCACCGTGTACACGTACTTCGCGACCAAGGAGGACGTCCTGCTCGCGGTCCTCGAGGAGGTCCGAGCCGACCTCTACCGGGCGATGACCGTGCCGAACGTCCGTGACCCCCATGCCCGCATCGAGGCGGCGAACAGCTCGTACCTGGAGGGGTACCGCCGGCACGCCCGGGTCCTGCGCGCGGCCGCCGAGGCAGCCGCCGGGGACGTGCGGTTCGCCGACGTGCTGCTGGACCTGCGCCGGACCCACGTCGCCCGGGTGGCCCTGGCGATCCGCAAGATGCAGGCTGACGGGCTGGCCAGCGCCGACCTGGACCCCGCGACCGCGGCGGCGGCCCTCTGCGGGATGGTGGAGGGCTTCGCGGCGCACTGGCTCGGCCGCGGCGAGTCCCACGACGAGGCGACCGCGACCCGCACGCTCACCCAGTTGTGGATCCGCGGCCTGGGCATGCCCGACTCGCCGGCGATGGTGCGGGCGTGGGCGTCCCCCACTCGTGTGAGGCGAGCGCGATGACCCGGATCAGGCACGTGCTCGCCGCGCCCCGGGTGACGCTGACCCTGGACCGCCCCGAGCGTCGCAATGCACTCGACCTCGACATGATCGCCGAGCTCCGGCAGGGGATCTCCAGCGCGGCCGGAGACCCGGCCGTGCGGGTGATCGTGCTCACCGCCACCGGGTCGACCTTCTGCGCCGGGGCCGACCTGCGTGGCGCCGCCGCGCTCGAGCCGGGCTCGTTCGCAGGCTCCGCCGCCGGCGCCCTGGGCCAGCTGCTGGCCGAGATGATGGACTGCCCGCTGCCGATCATCGCCCGGGTCCAGGGCCACGTCGCCGGAGGGGGCAACGGGCTCGTGGCCGCCGCCGACCTCGCCGTGGCTGCGGACGACGCCACGTTCGCCTTCCCCGAGGTCCGGCTGGGCGTGGTCCCGGCGGTGGTCGCGGTCGCGTGCCTGCCGCGGATGCGCCCCGCGGACGTCCGTGAGCTGCTCCTGACCGGTGACCCGGTGCCCGCCGGGAGGGCTGCCGGGGCTGGGCTGGTGCAGCGCGTCGTGCCGGCAGATGCGCTCGACGACGTCGTCGACGGATGGGTCCACTCCCTGTGCCAAGGCGGGCCGGGCGCCATGGCGCGCACCAAGCACCTGCTGCGCCTCCTGCCCACGCTGTCGCGCGACGATGCGCTGGGTGTTGCGGCTCAGCTGTCCGCCACGACGTTCGCCGGGACGGAGGCGGCCGAGGGGATGGCAGCGCGCCTGGAGCGGCGTGCGCCGTCCTGGGCCCGGTGACCGGTCCCTCCACGGCCGCAACCGGTTTCCCGGCAGGGGCCGTGCTGCGCGATGATGTCCCCGCGTGCGGCGGCGAGCCGTCACGCGGCGGGGTCGCCTAGCGGCCTAGGGCAGCGGTCTTGAAAACCGCCGTGGGGCAACTCACCGTGGGTTCGAATCCCACCCCCGCCGCCAGCCAGCCAGCCGGGCCGGCCAGCCGGGCCGGCCAGGCCAGCCGCCGAGCTCCTCGCGCGGGTGCGGCAGATGGCAGCCGTGCCCTGACATGGCGTGAGCGCGGATCCTCGCGGGGCTTGTTGGGGTTCTGCCGGTGCGGCGCAGGTGTCGCGGCGATCCCTGCAGGCGTTGTGGGGGTTACCAGGGCTGTGAGGAGGGCCCATAACCCCCAGAACCCCCGCGAGGTTCAGTCGAGGCGCCCGCCGTCACGGCCAGAACCCCCCAAACTCCCGCAAGGTTCGAGTCCGACGGGAAGCAGTGCGCATCGGTCGTCCGTCGGCCAGCTGCATGGGACAATTCGGGTGACCGCGAGAGGTGGAGGGACTCCCATGGACATCATCTGGACCATCATCGGCGCGCTGTTCGCGGGCCTGATCATCGGGCCGCTGGCACGACTGGTGCTGCCCGGCAAGCAGGACATCAGCCTCCCGGCCACCATCGGCATGGGCGCCGTGGGCGCTCTGGTGGGCGGCTTCGCCGCCGATCTCATCGGGGTCGGCGAGACCCGGGGGATCGACTGGATCCAGTTCTTCCTCGAGATCGCTGCTGCTGCCATCGCAGTGTCGGTGTTCATCTCGTTCAGGAAGCGCTGACCCGCGCCCGGAGCTGACCGGCGCGACCGAGCCCGCCGCACGCCCACCCGGGCGCGGCGGGCTCGGTCGTCCTCGGCGCAGCGAGCCGGCTAGTCCGCGGGGTCCCGCACGATCGGGCAGGTCATGCAGTGGCCACCACCGCGGCCCCGACCGAGTTCCGCCCCGGCGATGGTCACGACCTCGATGCCGGCGCGGCGCAGCGCCCGGTTGGTCGTCGTGTTCCGGTCGTAGGCGAACACGACCCCCGGTGAGGTGCACACCAGGTTCGCCCCGCTGTCCCATTGCGCCCGCTCGCGGGCGCTGTCGTCGCCGCCGGTCTCGACCACGCGAAGTGCCGGAAGGTCGAGGGCGGCGGCGACCACCTCGACGAAGGGCCGGTCCTCCTTGCGCAGCTCGATGCCACCCGGACGCTCGGACGGGTAGTACGAGTACGTGTCCACGCCATGGACGATGTCGGGGTACACCAGCACGCAGTCGCGGTCGGCGAAGGTGAACACAGTGTCCAGGTGCATGGAGGCCCGCCGCCTGGGCAGGGCCGCGACGATGACCCGATCGATGACCTCGGCGGCGAACAGGGTGGCCGCCACCTGGCTGATGGCCTGCCGCGATGTCCGCTCACTCATGCCGATCAGGACGGTCCGGTGGCCGATCGGCATGACGTCGCCGCCCTCGAGCCGGGCCATCCCCCAGTCGCGGGTGGGGTCGCCCCACCACTCCCTGACCCGGCCTGTGAACCTCGGGTGGAACCGGTAGATCGCGGCGGTGAGGATGGTCTCCTCCCGCCGGGCCTGCCAGTACAGCGGGTTGAGCGTGACCCCGCCGTAGATCCAGGCGGTGGTGTCGCGGGTGTACAGGGTGTTGGGCAGCGGGGGCAGCAGGTACTCGTTGACCCCCGCCGCGTCGCGGACCAGCCGGATCATGTCCCCGCCGTGCGTCTCGGGGAACTCGTAGGTCGACAGCCCCCCGATGAGGGTCTCGGCGAGCTCCCGCGGCGGCAGCTCCTCGAGGTAGGAGCGGACCTCGTCGACCAGGCCGACGCCGACCTGGTTGGGCACCACCTGGTGGTCCAGGATCCACGCGCGGGCGGCCGGGACGGCAACGGTCTCGGCGAGCAGGTCGTGCATCTCGAGGACCTCGACGCCGCGGTCCTGCATGGCGGCGACGAAGTCGGCGTGGTCGCGAGCGGCCCGTTCCACCCACAGGACGTCGTCGAAGAGCAGCTCGTCACAGGTGCTGGGGGTCAGCCGGGCATGGGCCCGTCCGGGCGCGCACACCAGGACCGTGCGCAGCTGGCCGACCTCTGAGTGCACGCCGAGCTCGAGGGTCGCAGCGGCGGTGGGCTGCGGGAGGGTGTCGGGGCGGACGCGGGCGGGGTCGGGGGTGCTCACATCGGCACCCTACGGGCACGGCCGCGCGGCTCTCCTTGCCGGCGTGGGTAGCCTTCGGGCATGTTCGAGCTCCTCGGCCCGGCGCCGCGGCGCGGTCGCCCCGTCATCCTGGTGGCCGTTCCCGGAGAGGCGCAGGCATTCGGATCGCGGGCGACCGTGGTGGTGACCGGTGTCGGCAAGGTGGCCGCCGCGACGGCCGCGTCCTGGGTGTGCCTCGAGCACCGGCCCAGCACCCTGCTCAACGTCGGGACGGCTGGGGCGCTGCGTCCGGAGGTCGCGCACGGCGTGGTGCACGAGGTGGGCGCCGTCATCCAGCACGACCTCGACGGTCGGGCGATCGCCGCGCTGCTCGGCGAGGACCCGTCCCCACGGCTGCAGCTCGCGGCGCACGGGCCGGTGCTGGCCACGGGGGACCGGTTCATCGCCTCGCCGGCCGAGCGCGACGCCCTGGCAGCCCACGCGGACCTGGTGGACATGGAGGGCTACGCCGTGGCGGCGGTGGCGGCGCGGCTGGCGATCCCGGTCCGGCTGGCCAAGACGGTCAGCGACGACGCCGGCCACGACGCGGCCACCAGCTGGGCGGACTCGCTGGCCCCGGCGTCCCGGACGCTTGCCGAGTGGCTGGACGAGGTGCTGCCCGGCTGTTGACGGCGCCGGGTCAGAGGCTGACGAAACGGGAGCCACCGAGGCGCTTGGCCTCGTACATGGCCGCGTCGGCGCGCTGGACGAGCTCGTCGGGGGAGGTGCCCCGGGTAGCCCGGGCCACGCCGATGCTGGCCCCGACCGTGTGGGCCACGTTGTCCACGGTCACAGGCTGGGGGATCACGTAGAGGATCCGCTGGGCCAGTGCTGCGAGCTGGCTCTCGTCGGCCACCCCCTCGCAGATGATCAGGAACTCGTCGCCGCCGAACCGCCCCGCGATGTCGCTGGCGCGCAGCGCGCGCACCAGGCGGGTGGACACCACCCGCAGGATCTCGTCGCCGACCAGGTGGCCCGCCTCGTCGTTGACGGCCTTGAAGCCGTCGAGGTCCACGAACACGACCGCCAGTGGTACCCCGGTGCGGTCGTGTCGGCGCAGTGCCGCCGAGACGTGCTCCAGCAGCAGGGCCCGGTTCGGCAGGCCGGTGAGCGAGTCGTGCATGGCCTGGTGGACGAGCTGCTGCTCCGCGGCCTTGAGCGCGGTGATGTCGGTGAACGACGTCACCACGGTGCGGACCTCGCCGTCGGGCTCGGGCAGCGGTAGCGAGTTGATCAGGATCCAGGTCGGCTCGGCCCCCGGGTGCTCCAGGCCCATCACGACGCCGCGGACGGGCAGGCCGGTGCGCGTGGCGACGGCGGAGGGATGCTCCGAGGTCGGGAAGTCCGAGCCGTCGGAGCGCAGGGTGCGCGGGTAGGTGGTCGCCGCCCGGCCGTGCATGTGGTCCATCCGGTCCAGCGACACCCCCAGGATCCGCTGCGCGGCCGGGTTGGCGTCGACCACGTGGCCGTCGGTGTGGATGACGACGCCCTCGGCGAGGTTGGCCACCACCGTGCGGTAGAGCAGCTCCGCGCGGCGAAGCTCGCGCTCGACGGCCAGTG
>JBDHZV010000118.1:0-8676 GCA_039812125.1 Candidatus Nanopelagicales bacterium | reverse complement strand
ACCAGCTCGGGGCCGGAGGCCTCCACCCGCCGGGCTGTCTCGAGCGGCAGGCCGACGTCGGTGATCACCACGTCGATCTCGGACAGGCGGGCGACGTGGGCGAACCGCGCCGGTCCGAAGGTGGTGTGCTCAGCCAGGACGACGGTGCTCCGGGCGGCGGCGACCGCGGCGCGCTTGATGGTCGCTGCGGCCCGGTCCTGGGTGGTCACGCCGTCCTCGACCGAGATGGCGGTGGCGGTGAGGAAGGCGACGTCGATCCCGATGGCGCTGGGGTAGGGCAGCAGCGGGCACTCCACGGTGGCCAGGGTGCGCCCGCGGACCACCCCGCCCACGAGGTGCAGGGAGATCCCCGGTCGGCTGGCCAGGATGGCCGCGATCGGCAGCGAGTTCGTGACGACGCCGAGCTCGACGTCGTCGGGGATCAGCTCGGCCAGCCGGGCGGTGGGGATCTCGGCGTCCAGGAAGACCCAGCCCTGGGAGGGCAGGTGCTCCAGTGCGGCCCGGGCCATGCGGGACTCCGGCAGCCGGCAGTCGGCCCGGTTGCCGGCCGTGGGCTCGAACCCGAACAGGTCCACCACGATCGCCCCCCGCGGACCCGGCGCAGCAGGCCCTGGTCCTCCAGCGCGCCGAGGTCGTGCCGGATCGTCTCCGGCGTCACGGCGAAGACCTCGGACAGCTCGGCGACCTCCACGCGTCCGGATGTGCGCGCCCGGACGAGGATGGCGGCTTGACGCTCGTCCGGGGTCATGTGGATCTCCGATCCTGTCCGTGATGCTCGAAGTAGACCACTCTCGAGGGGGACGTGTCAACAGAAACAAAGGCAAATCAATGAACACGGGCGCTGGGGCGGTCGCAGACGGGCATCTGGCTCGCCCTCGCCGGGGTTCGGGGGCGCATAATGGCGCCGCCGGCGAGCGCCGCCGCAGCGTCGACCCCGGGAGTGCCATGGCCCTCATCCGATGCGACTTCTTCTCCGAGGCCCTGCAGCTGAGCACCACGATGACGGTGGTGCTGCCCCAGGCCACCTCCACCCAGATCGGGATGACCGGGGTGGTCGGGGCCGCTGGGCGGCATCCCACCCTGTACCTGCTGCACGGCCTGAGTGACGACGACTCGATCTGGCTGCGCCGCACCAGCATCGAGCGCTACGTCGCACCGCTGGGCCTGGCGGTCGTCATGCCCCAGGTGCACCGCAGCTTCTACGCCGACCAGGTCCATGGGGGCCGCTACTGGACGTTCCTGTCCGAGGAGCTGCCGGCGCTGGCGCAGTCGTTCTTCCCGCTGTCGCCGCGCCGCGAGGACACCTTCGTCGCGGGGCTGTCGATGGGGGGCTACGGCGCGCTGAAGTGGGCGCTGCGCAGTCCCCAGCGGTTCGCCGCGGCGGCCAGCCTGTCCGGGGCGCTGGACCTCGCGGACGGGTCGCTGCGCCGTGACCTGCCCGACCTGTACCGCACGACGTTCGGCGATGGCCCGGTGGCCGGGACCCCCGACGACCTGCTCTGGCTGCTCGACCGGGCGGGTGCCTCCGGAGCCGACCTGCCGGCCCTGTACCTGGCCTGCGGTACCGAGGACCCGCTGCTGGGCCAGAACCAGTCGTTCCTCGCCTCGGCGGAGGCGTCCGGCATCCCGGTCACGGTCGACCTCGGGCCCGGGGAGCACGAGTGGGGCTACTGGGACGACCGCATCCAGGACGTGCTGGCCTGGCTGCCGCTGTCCCGACCGGCCGGGACAGCGCCGGACCGGGCCTGACCCGGTCCAGTCCGGTCGGGACTGGCGGTCAGCCCCGCGGGCGCGGCACCGCCCGGACGATGCGGCCGGACTCGTCGCCGAGATGGGCCAGCACCAGCGCCACGGCGACGGCCAGGTCGTGCAGGGTCGCAACCGCGGGCACGGGACCGGCGGGGCTGGCCAGCAGCACGTGGTCGGCCATGGGGGTGGCGCGGCTGCCGGGTGCCGGCCACAGCCGCGGGTGCGGCTCGCCGGTGCCGGCCTCCAGGGAGGCCATCAGCGCCAGCGGGTGATGGGCGCGCTCGTGCTCGGGCCGGGCGAACGGCTGGAGGTCGCGGATGCGGTCGCGCTGCGCAGCCGGCACCCCGGGCAGGGCCCGCACGCCGACGGGCTGCCACCGCTCGTGGCTGCCCACGATGGGGAACCTCAGCCGGTCCCGCTGGGCGGGGGTCAGCGTGGCGGGGTCGGCGCAGGAACGGACGAACGCGTCCAGGGCGGCACGCAGCTCGATGAGGACGTGGTCCAGGCCGGCCTCCCAGGCGGGGTGCCGCGCCGGCAGGGCGTCGAGGTCCGCGGCGAGCACGTCCAGTGCGGTGGGGTCCGGGGCGGTGGTGGCCCGGGCACCCAGGGGCCGGGCGCCGCTGCAGACCAGGGCGGGCGCGGGCTCGTCGTCGAGCGGGTCGAGCTGGATCGGTGCGCAGGGGTCGACGACCAGCCTCGCGGCAAGGGCGTCGAGCGCGCGCAGGGCCCTGGCGTGGTGCTGCCAGGCCGGTTCCGACTGGGGACGGCGACGGTCGATCATGGGCACTCCTTCTCAGGAGGATTCTCGGGACGGGCGGGCCCCGGCGCGAGCATTTGCCGCGGGGACGGTGTGGCGCCGGGGGTCCGGCAGGTCGGCTCGTCCGGTGCGGCCGCGTCAGTGGCGGCGGGCGGTGGGGGACGGAGGCTCAGGACCTGCGGTGCCACAAGTGTGACATACCGGACGCCACCGCGGCGATCCCGGCCCGTGGCGATCCTCCGGTCCGCTGGAGCGCGAGACTGGATCCGTGACCGCCTACCCCCACCTCCTGGCCCCGCTCGACCTCGGGCACACGACACTGCGCAACCGCGTGCTCATGGGGTCCATGCACACCGGGCTCGAGGACGACGCCCGCCGGTTCGAGGACCTGGCGGCCTACCTGGCCGAGCGGGCCAGGGGCGGGGTGGGGCTCATCGTCACGGGGGGCTTCGCGCCGAACGTCGAGGGGTGGGCCAAGCCTCGCTCCGGCACCCTCGCGACGGCCGCTGCGGCGCGCCGGCACCGGCCGATCACCCGGGCGGTGCACGACGAGGGCGGGCACGTCGCCCTGCAGATCCTGCACACGGGGCGGTACGGGTACCACCCCCTGGTCGTGGCCCCCTCGCGGCTGCGCAGTCCCATCTCCCCGTTCACCCCCCGGGCGCTGACCTCCCGCGGGGTGGAGCGCCAGATCCGCGCGTTCGTGCGCTGCGCCGAGCTGGCCCGGGAGGCCGGCTACGACGGGGTGGAGATCATGGGTTCCGAGGGCTACCTCCTCAACCAGTTCCTGGTCACCCGCACCAACCGGCGCACCGACGAGTGGGGTGGGTCGTACGAGCACCGGATGCGCCTGCCGGTGGAGGTCGTGGCGCGCACCCGGGCAGCCGTGGGCGCGGACTTCCTGATCATCTACCGGCTGTCCATGCTCGACCTGGTGCCCGACGGCAGCACCTGGCCCGAGGTGGTCCAGCTCGCCCGGGCCGTCACCGGTGCCGGGGCCAGCATGATCAACACCGGGATCGGCTGGCACGAGGCGCGCGTGCCCACGATCGCGACCAGCGTGCCCCGGGCCGCGTTCGCCTGGGTCACCCGGCGCATGCGCGAGGCGCTGCGGTCCGAGGGCCTCGACATCCCGCTGGTCACCACCAACCGGATCAACTCCCCGGAGGTCGCCGAGGCGGTCCTGGCCGAGGGATGCGCGGACATGGTCAGCATGGCCCGGCCGCTGCTGGCCGACCCGGAGTTCGTCCGCAAGGCCGAGTCCGGACGGGCCGACCGGATCAACACCTGCATCGCGTGCAACCAGGCCTGCCTGGACCACGTGTTCGACAACCGCTCGGTGTCGTGCCTGGTGAATCCGCGAGCCGGTCACGAGCGGGAGCTGGTCCTGCGGCCCACGACATCACCTCGCCGGGTGGCGGTGGTCGGGGCCGGGCCGGCCGGCCTGGCTGCCGCGACCACGCTGGCCGCACGCGGGCACGACGTCGACCTGTTCGAGGCCGCGGACGCGATCGGGGGCCAGTTCCGGATGGCCCAGCGGATCCCGGGCAAGGAGGAGTTCGTCGAGACCCTGCGGTACTTCCGCACCCGCCTGGCCGACACCGGGGTCCGGGTCCACCTGGCCACCCCGGTCACGGTGGCCGACCTCGTGGCGCTGGGCGTCGACGAGGTGGTGCTGGCCACCGGGGTGGTCCCACGCGACCCCGCAATCCCCGGCCAGGACCGGCCCTCGGTGGTGTCCTACGTCGATGTCCTGGACGGCGGGGCGCCGGTGGGCCCGCGGGTGGCGGTGGTCGGGGCCGGCGGCATCGGGTTCGACGTGGCCGAGTTCCTGGTCATCCCGCCCGGGCAGTCCCCGACCGTGCACCCGGACGACTGGCGCCGGGAGTGGGGGGTGTCGGACTCCCCGCAGGCGCGCGGCGGGCTGGCAGCGCCGGAGCCTGCAGCGCCGGCCCGCCAGGTGACCCTGCTGCAGCGCACCCGGGGCAAGCCCGGGGCCCGGCTGGGTCGGACCACCGGGTGGATCCACCGCGCCTCGCTGCAGGCCCGGGGCGTCACGATGCTGCCCGGGGTGAGCTACGAGCGCATCACCGACGAAGGCCTGGTCGTGTCGTTCGGCGAGGCCCGACCGGGTGAGCGACTGATCGCCTGTGACACCGTGGTGCTCTGTGCCGGGCAGGTGTCCCGCCGGGACCTGGAGCCGGGGCTGGTCGCGGCCGGCGTGACGGTGCACGTCATCGGCGGTGCCGCCGAGGCCGCCGAGCTCGACGCCAAGCGCGCCATCGACCAGGGCACCCGAATCGGGGCAGCGATCTGAGCCACCGCCGGCATGACGGCCGCTGTTGACGCACCGGCGCGGCTCGGCCACCCTTGGAGGCATGTGGAGCTGACCTCGTCGCCTGTCCCGTCCCGCGATCGAGGTACCGCATGCCCGCATCCCTGTTCCTGTCCGACGTCGCCGCCTCCTACGGCGACCACCCCCTGTTCGCCGGTCTCGAGCTGACCCTGTCCGCGGGCGACGTCGTCGCCCTGGTCGGCCCGAACGGCGCTGGCAAGACCACCCTGCTGCGCATCGTCGCCGGGGAGCGCGCCGCCGATGGTGGCAGCGTGCGCCTGGCGCCGCCCGGTGCCACCGTCGGCTACCTGCCCCAGTCGCGCCCTGAGGTGGGGGAGTCGATCCTCGACTACGCCCGGCGCCGGACCGGGGTGGCAGCAGCCGAGGCCGCCTTCGACGCCGCCACCGCGGACCTGGCGGCCGGGCGCACCGGCGCCGAGCAGCGGTATGCGGTGGCCCTGGAGCGCTGGCTGGGCCTGGGCGGGGCCGACCTGGACGTCCGGCTGGCCGAGGTGCTCGGCCGCGTCGGGCTGGACGTCGCGCTGGCCCAGCCGCTGGGCTCGCTGTCCGGCGGGCAGGTGGCGCGTGCCGGCCTGGCGACGATCCTGGCCAGCCACTACGACGTGCTGCTGCTCGACGAGCCGACGAACAACCTGGACCTGGCCGGCCTGGACGTCCTGGCCGGCTTCGTGGCCCGGGTGCAGGCACCCGTCCTGGTCGCGTCGCACGATCGGTCCTTCCTCGACGCCGTCGCCACGTCCGTGCTGGAGCTGGACCCGGTCCAGCAGTCGGTGACCCGCTACGCCGGTGGCTGGTCGGACTACCGGCGTGCCCGCGCGCGTGCCCGGGAGCAGGCCCAGGAGGCCCATGACCGATCGGTGCAGCGACGTGACGACCTGGTCGACCAGGCCCGTCGCAAGCGCGAGTGGGCGCGGCAGGGCCGTGCCCGGGCGGCCGCGCTGGGCCCGCACCAGGGGCTGGCGAAGAAGGCCAAGGAGGACCGGGCCCGGCGGATGGACCAGAGGGCGGCGCGGGTCCGTGACGCCGCCGAGCGTGTCGAGGTGGCGCCCCAGCCCCGCCGGGAGTGGGAGCTGCGCTACCGGATCAGCGAGGCGGCGCCGTCCTGCGACGTCGTCGTGACCCTCGACGAGGTGCGGGTGCGCGCGGGGACGTTCACCGTGGGCCCGGTCAGCGCCCAGGTTGCCCGGGGGGACCGGGTGGTGCTCTCCGGTGCCAACGGGTCGGGAAAGACCACGCTGCTCGAGGCGATGCTGGGTCGACGGCCCGTCGCGTCGGGGCGGCTGTCGTGGGGCAGCCGCGTCGAGCTGGGCTGGCTCGACCAGTCGCGGGAGGTGGTCTCCGGTCCGGGGCCCCTGGCCGAGCGGATCGCCGGGGAGCTGGGGTGCCCGCCCGCGGGGGCCAGGGCGCTGCTGGCCACGTTCGGGCTGGGGGCCGGCGACGTGGGCCGGCCCTGTGACGAGCTGTCGCTGGGGGAGCGGACCAGGGCAGCGCTGGCGCTGCTGCAGGGGCGCGACGTCAACGTCCTGGTGCTCGACGAGCCGACCAACCACCTCGATGCCGAGGCGATCGACCAGCTGCAGGCGGCGCTGGCCCGGTTCGCCGGGACGGTGCTGCTCGTCAGCCACGACCGGGCGCTGCTGGAGGCCGTGCGGCCCAGCGTCGTGTGGCGGCTGTCCCGGGAGGCTGACCACGGCCGGGTCTGCGTGGGGTGAGCTGTGGGTCCGCCGGCCTGGTCGGGGCGCGGGCCGGCTGCTTGGATCGGGGCATGGCCGCCAACCCCCCACCGTCCCCCGACCGGCCAGCCCCTCGCGATCGGCCGGCGCCCGCCGACCCGCCAGTCCCGGACGTGGACGCCCCGGCCGCCCGGGAGGTGCGGGCCCTGCGGGTGTCGGCCGGTTTCGGCGTGGTGCTCGCGGTGGTCGGCATCGTCTGGGGCCTGGCGGCGAGCTCCCAGGTCATCCTGTTCGACGGGCTCTATGCGGTCATCGGGTTCGTGCTGGCCTGGATCGGGTTGCGCGCCGCCGCGCTGGTCGAGGTCGGACCCACGCCGTCCTACCCGTTCGGTCGGGAGGCCCTGGCCCCGCTGGTGGTCGCCGTGCAGGCCCTCGTGCTGCTGGGCACGTTCGGCTACGCGGCCGTCGACGCGGTCGGGGTCATCCTGGCCGGGGGCAGCCAGACAGAGGTCGGATCCGCGCTGGTGTACTCCCTGGTCACCCTGGTGGCCTGCGTGCTCGCCCATGCCCTGCTGGTGCGGCTGCAGCAGGGTTCGGACCTGGTCGCGGCCGAGGCGATGCAGTGGCGCGCCTCCGTGGTGCTCGGGGTGGCCATGTCGATCGGGTTCGGCGTCGCCGTGGTGCTGGGCCGCACGGCGTGGGCAGGTCTCGCGCCGTACACGGACCCGGCCCTGGTCCTGATCGCCGCCGCGCTGATCCTGCCGGCCCCGGTGCGGATGCTGCGCCAGGCCTTCCGGGAGCTCCTCGAGGGGGTTCCCCAGCCAGAGGTGGTCGACCCGATCCACGCCGCCATCGCCGTCACGCGCGCGCGGTTCGGGCTGCCGGAGCCGACCGCGCGGATCAGCAAGCTGGGTCGCAAGGTCTACCTGGAGCTGGACTTCCTGGTGGGCGCGGAGCAGGGATGGACCGTGGACGACGCCGACCGGGTCCGCCGGGACCTCATGGGAGCCCTGGCGGAGCCCGGTCGGCTGCTGTGGATCAACGTCGAGCTGCACACCGACCCGGGATGGGACCGTTGAGGGCCGACGTCGATCAGGCTCGGGCCCGACGCACCGCGTCGACGATGTCGATCACCACGCCGACACCGATGAGCCACGCCAGGCCCTGGGCCAGCGGTGACCCGGGCTCGGCCCACTGCGGGTGACCCAGGGCGGTGAAGAACGCCGGGTTGAGCACCTGCTGGGTCAGCAGCAGCGTCACCCCGGCGAGCCCGGCCACCGCGTCGGCGGCCACCCGCACCCCGGCGAGCACGGGCGTCCACCGGCCCCGCGCGAGGGCCAGCACGTGCAGCAGCACCCCGAGTGACATCAGCAGGATCGCGGCGGGCAGCCAGAAGGACCACAGCGCGGGATCCAGGACGGGGACCGCGTCGTCGGTGCCGGGTACCCGCGCCCCGACCTGCTGCCAGGCCAGCGCGGCGATCCCGATCAGCAGCCCCAGGACGCTGGCCACGGTCTCGCCGAGGCCGACCGCGCGGGCCGGGCGGTCCGGCAGGTCCTCGATGCGCCACGCGCGGCGGCCCGGGATGCGGTGCACGCCGGTGCGCTCGGCGATCGCGAAGCCGAGCGTGGTCCACACCGCGACCTGGAACCCGACCACGACCAGCAGCCACGCGCCGTCGATGGCCACGGCCAGCGGGGCCGTGCCGGTGAGGGCCTGCACGAGGCTGACCGTGAGGGCCACCGTCGCCGGGATCACGAGCAGCAGCGCGCGCAGCGCGCGCCGGTAGTCCCAGTACAGGCCCGGACCGATGAGGTACTGCGGACCGTCGGTCAACGACGCCGCGAGCCGGGCCGGGTCCCCGAGCCCGGACAGCGCGTGGGCCTCGGCCGTGGCGGGGTCGCCGCCGGTCGTGCCCGACTCGGCCTCGATGGCGTCGGCGATGGACGCCCGCAGCTCCTGCTCCACGTCGGCCCGCAGGGGAGCCGGGATGGTGCGCAGGACCTCACCCACGTATCGGTCGGTCAGTCCGGTCATCGTCGCTCCTCCAGGGTGCGCAGGGCCCCGTCCAGCCGGCGCCAGTCGTCGAGCAGGACCTGGGCCAGGGCCAGCCCGTCGGGGCTGGCCGTGTAGTACTTGCG
>JBDHZV010000117.1:0-8682 GCA_039812125.1 Candidatus Nanopelagicales bacterium | reverse complement strand
GGCCGGCATGATGATCTTCCGCGGCGGCGTGATCTGGGTCAGCAAGTCGATCAGCGTCCCCGTCCCCGAGCAGCTGGAGTGGTTCGGCGCCGGCTACCTGCCCGAGTGGGGTCCCGGCTTCACCCGGATGAACAACTCGACGCTGCTGCTGGGCATCATCGCCATCGCGGCCTACGGCTGGGGCGAGTACAAGAAGCACCAGCGGCTGAGCAGCACCAGCTCCGAGCCGGTGCCGGTGTGGCCCGCCGTCGTGCGCTTCGTCGTCGTCTCGATCGTGATCGGCTACGTCACCTGGCTGTTCGGCAGCGGTCGCCCCGGCACCTCGTTCCCGGTGCCCGGCCTGATCCTCGTGCTGCTGGTGATCATCTACCACGTCATCACCCAGCGGACGACGTTCGGCCGGCACATCTACGCCGTCGGCGGCAACCGCTCCGCAGCCGCGCTGTCCGGCGTGAACACGCAGCGCACGTACTTCCTGGTGATGATGAACATGGCGTTCCTGGCCGCACTGGCCGGCATCCTGTTCGCCGGCCGCGCGACGGCCGCCGGCCCCGGCGACGGCACCTCCTGGGAGCTCGACGCGATCGCGGCGGTCTTCATCGGCGGCGCGGCGGTGTCGGGCGGCATCGGCACCGTCATCGGGTCGATGGTCGGTGGCCTGGTCATGGCCGTGCTCAACTCCGGGCTGTCGCTGATGGGCGTGGGCGCGGACAAGACGCAGGTCATCAAGGGCCTCGTGCTGCTGGCCGCCGTCGCCTTCGACGTCTACAACAAGCAGCAGGGCCGGCCGTCGCTGATCGGGCGACTCACCCGCAAGCCCCCGGTCGGCTCCACCGAGACCGCCCAGCCCGAGGCGGCGGACACCGCCCCGGTCACCGCCACCACCGAGCCCGGACTCACCGAGGTCCCCGCCACACCGGACGCCCACGAGACCACCTGAGGCCCTCCCCCGCGTCCCCCAGACCTGCCTGGCACCCGCGCACAGGCAGACAGCAACCCCGCGCACTCAGGGTGGGTGCCGAGCCAGAAGGAGAACTGGATGAGAATCAAGAGAAGGACCCTCGGACTGGTGGCCCTGGCCACCGCCGGGACACTGGCCCTCGGCGCCTGCTCGAGCTCGAGTGACCGCACGGGCAGCGGCGACGAGTCGTCCGCCTCGGCCGCCGCCGGGTTCGCCGCCGACTCCACGATCGGCGTCGCGCTGCCGTGGCTGGGCACCCAGAACTGGAAGGAGGCGCAGGACTTCTTCCAGACCCAGCTCTCGACGGCCGGCTTCAAGCCGCTCATCCAGGCCGCGGACAACAAGGTCCCGCAGCAGCAGAGCCAGATCGAGGCCATGGTCGAGCAGGGTGCGAAGGCCATCGTGGTCGGCCCCATCGACGGCACCCAGCTGGGCAGCGTGCTCGAGAAGGCCAAGGACAGCGGCGCCGCGGTCATCGGCTACGACCGCATGATCGAGAACACCGACGCGGTGGACGCCGTGGTGCAGTTCGGCTCCGTGCGCACCGGTGAGCTGCAGGGCCAGGCCCTGCTCGACGGCCTCGCCGCCCGCAAGGGTGAGGGCCCGTACAACATCGAGCTGTTCGGCGGCGGCCCGGCTGATCCCAACGCCCCGAACTTCTTCAAGGGCGCCATGACGGTCCTGCAGCCCAAGATCGATGACGGGACCCTCGTGCTGGTCTCCGGCCAGGACGAGTTCACCCAGGTCGCCACGCCTGACTGGGACAACAAGAAGGCCCAGGACCGCATGGACTCGCTGCTGGCCGGCTTCTACGCCGACAAGGACATCGACGGCGTGCTGTCGCCCAACGACGGCATCGCCCGGGCGATCCTGACCTCGGCCGACCAGGCCAACAAGGGCGTCCCGGTCGTGACCGGCCTGGATGCCGAGAACGAGTCCGTGAAGTCGGTGTGGGCCGGCGAGCAGTACGCGACCATCGCCAAGCCCACCGACCAGCTCGTTGCCAAGTCCGTCGAGCTGATCAAGCTGCTGCAGGCCGGCCAGGCCCTGCCGGAGCCCACCGCGACCGTCAACAACGGCAAGACCGAGGTCAAGGTCTACGAGCTCGACCCCGTGGTCGTCACGAAGGACAACGCCAAGGAGGTCTTCGCGAACGACCCGAGCCGGCTGGCCCTGCTCAACTGACACCGCGCCAGGCGCACCCACTGCGGGCCCGGTCGACTCCCCACGGAGCGACCGGGCCCGCAGCCCGTTCCCGCCCTCGCCCGCTCGTCGCGCCTCGCCTCTCCGCCGGATCGGGTCAGGATTCCGAGCGAATCGGCTGCGAAACCCGACCCGATCCGGGAATCGCCCACCCAAAGCCCACCCGATCCCCGGGCGTAGGGGCGAGGTGCGGGGCGGGGGGCGGGGCGGGGGGCGTGCGGTGGGGTGGGGGCTGGGGTGGGTGGGGGGTCAGGGGGATTCCAGGACCATGGCGACGCCCTGGCCGCCGGCGGCGCAGATCGAGATCAGGCCTCGCCCACCGCCGCGCTCGTGCAGCAGTGCGGCGAGGGTCGCCACGATCCTGCCCCCCGTGGCCGCGAACGGATGGCCAGTGGCCAGGGATGACCCGGCGACGTTCAGCCGGGCGCGATCGATCGCGCCGAGCGGCGCGTCGCGACCGAGCCGTTCCGCGGCGAACCGGGGGTCCGCCCACGCAGCCAGGGTGACCAGGACCACTGAGGCGAACGCCTCGTGGATCTCGAACAGGTCGAAGTCCTGCAGGGTGAGCCCGAGCCGATCCAGCAGCCGCGGCACGGCGAACACCGGCGCGGTGAGCAGGCCGTCGGACCCGGATGCGAAGTCGACCGCTCCCACCTCGGCGTCCACGACGTGGGCCAGCACCGGCAGTCCGCGCTCGGTGGCCCACTCGTCCGAGGCCAGCAGGACGGCCGACGCCCCGTCTGACAGCGGGGTGGAGTTGCCGGCGGTCATCGTCCCGTCGGGGCCGCCGAAGGCCGGGCGCAGCCGGGCCAGTGCCGCCATCGAGGTGTCGGGGCGCAGGTTCTGGTCGCGGGCCAGGCCCAGGTGCGTCATGACCAGGTCGTCCAGGAATCCCCGGTCGTAGGCGGCGGCGAGGTTGCGGTGCGAGGCCAGCGCCAGGGCGTCCTGCTCCTCCCGGCCGATCCCCCACTCCCGGGCCGTGAGGGCGGCGTGCTCACCCATCGACAGCCCGGTCCGCGGCTCGGCGTTGCGGGGCAGGTCCGGGACGACCTGTCGCGGCCGCAACCGGGCCAACGAGCTGAGCCTGCCGCGCACATCCCGTGCGGCGCGGACGTCCAGCAGCACCCGGCGCAGGTCGTCGTTGAGCCCGATCGGGGCGTCGCTGGCGCTGTCCACGCCGGCGGCGATCCCCGATTCCACCTGCCCCAGGGCGATCTTGTTCGCCACGTGGATGACGGTCTCCAGGCCCGTTCCGCATGCCTGCGCGACGTCGTACGCCGGGGTCGACGCGGACAGGACGCTGCCCAGCACGGACTCACGGGTCAGGTCGCGGTCGCGGGCGTGCTTGAGCACCGCACCGCCGGCGACCTCCCCGAGCCGTTCGCCGGCCAGGCCGAAGCGCGCGGCCAGCCCGTCGAGGGTGGCGGTGAGCAGGTCCTGGTTGGACTGGTGGGCGTAGGGCCCGTGCGCCCGGGCGAACGGGACACGCAGCCCACCGACGACGGCGGCACGACGGGGACGGATCACGGCCACCACCCTAGCCACGCGACGCCCAGATCCCGGCCCGGGCTCAGCCGACGACCGGGCCCCGCCCGCCGAGCCAGGGGTCGAGCCCGTCGTCGCGCCCGAGCCACGCCACCGGACCGTCCGCCTCCTCCTCCGGGGTGAGCAGGACCGAGTCGAAGGCCTCGATCAGGGCGGCGCGCTCCTCGGCGATGCCGGTGAACACCAGGCTGGTGGCGGGGGCGCGGTCACCCCAATCGCCGAGGCTGCCCAGGGACAGCTGCGCGCCCGCGCCGTCCCAGGCGCAGGCCTGCAGCGGCCGGGTGGGCAGCCAGAAGTGCCCGCGGCTGCGGACCTTGTCGCCGGCCAGGTCCGGGAGCCGGTCCAGGAAGCGCTCGGGGTGCACCGGGCGTCCCGATGTCAGGTGCAGGCTCCACACCCCGTCGCGCTCGGGGGCGCCGTTGTGTGCCACGTGGAGCGGGTCCACCCGGCGGCTGGCGTGCTCGCACGCGTGGCTGTGCCGGAACAGGTCACCGAGGTGACCGGCGAGGAAGTCGTCGACGAGGTGGGAGTCCGCGCCCCGGACGTGGTCGAGCAGGGCCCCGGCCGGAGCCGGCGCGTCCGCCACCGGCGCACTGGTCAGCACGAAGTCGGCGTGCCCCACCTGATGGGCCAGGACCTCGCCGACCGAGCGGATGTCCTCGTCGTCCAGGGCCAGCCCACGCTCCACCAGCAGGTCGTCGCCCAGCAGGTCGTGCGGCAGCCCGGCGACATCGCAGGCGACGGCGACCGAGGCCAGCCGGGCCGGGGCCAGCGGACCCCCCGGCGCCGCCGCCTCGTCCAGTGCCCGGGCCAGCGGCAGGCTCGCCAGGCCCACCGGCGCCGCGACCAGGATCGTGGCGTGCCGACCGTCCCGGACGAGCCGCTGCAGCAGCGGGAGCGTGCCGTCGCGGACCGCGCAGGTGACGCAGGCCGGGTCCACGGCGACCCACTCGTCGATGCGGACCCCCGAGCCGTCCGCGAGGTGGCGGTGCAGCGGCCGGTTCCGGCTGAGGTCGAGGTCGAGTGTGAGCACCGCAGTGCCGGGGACGTCGGTCGCCGCCGCGAACGAGGCCGACCCGCGCAGGACCGGGTCGACACTCGAGAGCAGCACCAGGACGGGGCCGCCGGGTCGGGGGTGCGCCTGGAGCCGGCGCGGTGCGGTCCGGGGCCGACGGTCACTGCGGGACATGTCGCTGCGGGACATGGGGGGTACCTCCGGGTTCGGGGCCGAGGAGCGCTCAGCCGTCGCAGCGGCTGCACGTGCCGATGATGTCGAGGGTGTGCCGGGCCTGGCGGAAGCCGTTGTCCTGGGCGACCCGCGCCACCCAGCGCGCGACGGAGGCGTTGTGGACCTCGACGGTCCGGCCGCACCGCCGGCACACCAGGTGGTGGTGGGCACCCACCAGCGACTCGGCGCACGCGCGGTAGCGGGCCTCACCCTCGGTCGTCGCGATCGCGTCGATCTCGGCGGCGCTGGCCAGGACCTGCAGCGTGCGGTAGACCGTCGACAGCCCGACCCGGTGGCCCTCGGCTGCCAGCCGCGCGTGCAGGTCCTGGGCGCTGACGAACCCGTCGCACTCCCGCAGGGACTCCAGCACCGCGGCGCGCTGGCGGGTGCTGCGCAGCCCCGCACGTCCGGCGGGCGCGGGAGGCCCGGAGGCCGCGCCGGCGGTGATCGTGCCCACGTTGCCCGTCACCTCCCCGATAGCCGCTCAGGGCGACACCGTCTCACACGGGAACGGTTTTGACAATCATTCCCATGGAGCCGTACGGTCGGCGCCATGAGGAGCACACGTCTGGCCCTGGTCCTGTCCGCTGCCGCCGTCCTGGCTGCCGCGGGCTGCTCGAGCACCTCCGACTCCGCGGATCCCGGTGCGTCCGGTGACCGTCCGGTGGTCGTGACGGACATGTACCCGACGACGTTCGCGGTGCGGTCCGTGGCCGGGGACGCCGTCGACATCGTGCAGCTGGCCCCGCCCGGCGTGGAGCCCCACGACTACGAGCTGACTCCCAAGCAGGTGCAGCAGGTCGCCGACGCCGACCTGGTGGCCTACCTGCCCGGGATGATCCCGGCAGTCGCCGACGCCGTCGAGCAGGAGGCTGCCGGCCGGTCGGTCGACGTCTCCACGGGGGTGACCCTGCTGGCAGCCCACGAGCACGCCGAGGAGGAGGGCGAGGAGCACGCCGACGGCGACCCGCACATCTGGCTCAGCCCGGCGAACATGGCCGTCATGGGGCGCAACGTCGCCACCGCCCTGACCGATGCGGGCATCCCCGCCGACGCCGGCGCACTCGACACCCAGATGGCGACGCTGCAGTCCGAGATGACCTCGGCCCTGTCGTCGTGCGCCGTCGACACCCTGGTGGTCAGCCACGAGGCGTTCGGCTACCTCGCGGACATGCTCGGCTTCACCCAGGTGGGCATCAGCGGGATCTCCCCGGATGCCGAGCCGAGCCCCGCGACGATGGCCGAGATCGCCGACCTGGTCAAGGAGAAGGGCATCACCACGATCTACCACGAGGCGCTGCTGTCCCCGGCCGCCGCCGAGGCGATCGCGTCCGAGACCGGCGCCGCCAGCGCGCTGCTGGACCCGATCGAGGGCAACACCGACCAGGCGGGGTACCCGGCGATCATGCGGGCCAACACCGAGACCCTGCGCACCGGCCAGAACTGCTCCTGACCGCCCCTGACGACCACTGGAGGCTGCTGTGCCCACCACCGACCGGATCCCCGTCACCGTCCTGACCGGCTTCCTGGGATCGGGCAAGACCACGCTGCTCAACCGGGTGCTGCGCGAGGAGCACGGCATGCGGATCGCTGTCATCGAGAACGAGTTCGGGGAGATCGGGATCGACGACGCGCTCGTCCTGGACTCCGACGAGGAGATCTTCGAGATGAACAACGGCTGCATCTGCTGCACCGTGCGCGGCGACCTGATCCGCATCCTCGGCGCGCTGGGCCGGCGCCGGGACCGGTTCGACCGGGTGCTGATCGAGACCACCGGGTTGGCTGACCCCGCGCCGGTCGCGCAGACGTTCTTCGTCGACGACGAGGTGCGCGAGCTGTACTCCCTGGACGCGATCGTCACCGTCGTCGACGCCCGGCACGCGCTGTCGCACCTGGACGAGGTCAAGCCCGTCGGGGTCGAGAACGAGGCGGTCGAGCAGGTGGCGTTCGCCGACCGGCTCGTGGTGAACAAGGTGGACCTGGCCGACCCCCGGGAGGTCGACTCGCTCGTCGACCGGCTGCGGGCCATCAACGCCACCGCCCCGGTGCTGCGGACCTCGTTCGCCGAGGTGGCGCTGCACGAGGTGCTCGACGTCGGCGCGTTCGACCTGGAGCGGGTCCTGATGTCCGACGCGACGTTCCTGGAGCAGTCCGAGCACCAGCACGACCTGAGCGTGACCAGCGTCGGGCTGGAGGTCGCCGGGGCGCTGGACGCCGAGGCGTTCAACGACTGGATCGGCCAGCTGCTCGCCGAGCGCGGCGTGGACATCTTCCGCTCGAAGGGCATCCTGTCGGTCGCCGGCGAGGACAGCCAGCTGGTCTTCCAGGGGGTGCACATGCTCGTGGACTCCGACACGGGCCCGCACTGGGGTGACCAGCCCCGGGTCAGCCGCATGGTCTTCATCGGCCGCAACCTCGACCGCGACGAGCTCGAGCGCGGCGTGCGCGACTGCCTGGTCGGTGCTCGGTGACCACCGCCGCGACCCTGGCCGCGACCTGGTCGACCCGACTCACCGATGGCCCGGTGGCCGTGGTCGCCCGCGGCCGGGCGATCCTGGCCGCCAGCGCCGACGGCCGCGCGGTGCTGCTCGATGCCACGACGGGCGAGGTCAGCGCGCAGTGCCTGATCCCGACCGGGCTGCTGGACGCCGACCTGTCGCCGGACGGGCGCCGCGCCCTGCTCGCGGGGCCGGCCGGTGCGGCGGCCTGGACCGACGGGGCACCCCCTGAGCCCCTCGGCCCGCCGGGCTGGGCCGCCCGGGCCCGATGGTCACCCGCCGGGCTCGGTGCAGTCGCCGTGGGGCGGCGCACCGTGGTGCTCGACGCGACCTCAGGCACCACGTGGTCCAGCCCGGCGGTGGCCAGCACGGTGACCGACCTCGCCTGGATCGAGGGCGGCAGGCGGCTGGCTCTGGCCGCCTACGGTGGGGTGACGATCGTCGAGCCGGGCACGGACGCGGCGCCGGTCACCAAGCCGTTCGTGGGGTCGCTGCTGGCCCTGGCCGCCTCCGCGGACGGCCGGTGGATCGTCTCCGGCAACCAGGACGCCTCCCTGCAGGTGTTCAGCGCCGAGCGGGACACCCGCCTGGAGATGCAGGGCTACCAGTCGAAGATCACCATGGTCGGGTTCGACCCGACCGGCGACTACCTGGCCAACGACGGCGCCCCCGAGGTCACGGTCTGGCGGTTCCGGGGGCGAGGCCCGGAGGGAACCGCCCCCGTGCTCGTGGTCGAGTCCGACGGCCCCGGCACGCCTGACCGCCTGGCGTGGCACCCGTCCCAGCCCGTCCTGGCCGTGGCGTGGCGCTCCGGCCGGGTCGAGGTGGTCGACGTGCGCCGGGGCAAGCGGGGTCGCCAGCTCGCCGGCTCCCCCGTCGCCCGGATCGACAGCCGGGCCGCTGGCCTGTGCTGGGCCGCCGACGGCAGCGGCATCCTGGTCGCCGAGCGGGACGGGGCGGTGCACCGCGTCGGGGTGGGCCGTCGCTGACGGCCCACCCGCGAGGCTAGTGCTCGGCGGGGCCGTCCTGCCCCGCGCCGCCCGGGCGGGAGTGACCGGTCGTGGCGACGTCCAGCGCGTCCTCGGCACTGAGGTCCTCGTGCCGGGACAGCGCGCTGGGCCACCATGTCCTCGGGCCGATGAGGATGACCGCCGCCGGCACGACCAGGGAGCGCACCACGATGGTGTCCAGCAGCACGCCCACGGCCACGATGAAGGCGATCTGGAACAGGAAGAGCAGCGGCAGGA
>JBDHZV010000116.1:0-8717 GCA_039812125.1 Candidatus Nanopelagicales bacterium | reverse complement strand
AGAGCCCGAGCCACACCGCCCGAGCCGGTCGCCGCTACCGGGACCCTGATGCCCGCAGGTCGCGACGCAGCTCGGGGGGCAGCGCGAACACCAGGCGCTCCTCCACGGCGTCGACGACCTCAACCTCGCCGAAGCCCAGCTCGCCCAGCCGTGCGATCACGTCGCGGACCAGGATCTCCGGGACCGAGGCCCCGCTGGTCAGGCCCACGGTCTGCGCCTCCTCGAACCACGCCGGGTCGAGCTCGGCAGCCGTGTCGACCCGGTGGCCCGACCCAGCTCCGGCCTGCAGCCCGACCTCGAGCAGTCGAACGGAGTTCGACGAGTTCGCCGACCCCACGACGATCAGCACGTCGGTGCGCGGCGCCACCTTCTTCACAGCTGCCTGCCGGTTCTGCGTGGCGTAGCAGATGTCGTCGCTGGGCGGGCTGACCAGGCTCGGCACCCGGTCGCGCAGCGCGTCGACGGTCTGCATCGTCTCGTCGACCGACAGCGTGGTCTGCGACAGCCAGACCACCGGCCGGTCGTCGGGCAGATCCAGGGCTGCGACGGACTCCGCGCCGTCGACCAGGGTCATCGCCTCCGGCGCCTCCCCCATCGTGCCCTCGACCTCTTCGTGGCCCTCGTGCCCGATGAGCAGGATCTGATAGCCCTCGGCGGCGAACCTGCGCGCCTCGTTGTGGACCTTGGTGACCAGCGGGCAGGTGGCATCGATGGTGCGCAGGTTGCGCTGCGCCGCCGCCTCGTGCACGGCCGGGGCCACCCCGTGGGCGCTGAAGACCACCACAGCGCCCTCGGGGACGTCGTCGGTCTCGTCGACGAAGACCGCGCCCCGGGCTGCCAGCGAGTCCACGACGTAGCGGTTGTGCACGATCTCCTTGCGCACGTACACCGGGGGGCCGTACAGCTCGAGGGCCTTCTCCACGGTGACGACCGCGCGGTCGACGCCCGCGCAGTAGCCCCGTGGGGCGGCCAGCAGGATCTTCCGTCCGGAGCTCGACATGCGTCCATGGTAGGGCTGCCTGACCTGGGCCGCCGCCTGCCGTAGTCTGCCCGGCATGACCGCCCCCGCTCCCGCGTCGGCCGACGGGCGCAGCCCGGAGCAGGCCTGGCCGGTCCGCGAGATCGCGGCGAAGCTGCGCGACTACATCGCCCGCCTGGGCCGGGTGTGGATCGAGGGCCAGGTCGTCGAGGTGTCCCGACGCAGCGGGTCGCAGGTCTACCTGACAGTGCGCGACGTCGACGGTGACGCCTCGGTGTCCGTGGTCCTCATCGACCGCCTGGACCGCTGCGTGCAGCCGCCGCTGGCCGCCGGGCAGCGGATCCTCCTGCACGTCGAGTGCGAGTACTGGATCCGCAACGGCCGGCTGATGCTGCGCGCCCATGACGTTCGCCCCGTCGGCATCGGCGAGCTGCTGGCCACCCTGGAGCGGCGCAAGCAGCAGCTGGCGGCCGAGGGCCTGTTCGCCCCTGAGCTCAAGCGCCGCCTGCCCCTGCTGCCCCGCCGTGTGGGGCTGATCACCGGTGCCAACGCCCAGGCCAGGCACGACGTGGTGACCAACGCCCAGCGACGCTGGCCGGCGGTGCAGTTCGAGATCCGGGAGGGCGCCGTGCAAGGCGCACAGGCCGTTGCGACGATGCTCCGGCTCCTCGCCGACCTCGACGCGAACCCGGAGGTGGACGTCATCGTGATCGCCCGGGGTGGGGGCAGCCTCGAGGACCTGCTGCCCTTCAGCGACGAGTCCCTCATCCGGGCCGTGGCCGCCGCACGGACCCCGGTGGTCAGCGCGATCGGTCATGAGCAGGACAGCCCGCTGCTCGACCTGGTCGCCGACGTGCGCGCCTCCACCCCGACCGACGCCGGCCGTCGCATCGTCCCCGACTGGGCCGAGGAGAGCCGGTGGGTCGCCGACCGCCGGGCCCGCCTGGACCGCCACGTCACCGCACGGGTCGATGCCGCGCAGACCTGGCTGGACCAGGCCCGCAGCCGACCGGTCCTGGCCGACCCGGCCGGCCTGCTCCCGCACCTGGAGCAGGAGGTCCAGACGCTCCGGCTGCGCGCCCTGCGCGCCGTGGATCGCCACGTCACGGCACAGGAGCGAGACGTGGCCCACCTGCGGGCCCGCGCCCGGGCGCTGTCCCCGCTGGCCACCCTGGACCGCGGGTACGCCGTGGTGGTCGGACCCGGTGGGGCCCTGGTGCGCGCCGCCGACCAGCTCCGCCCCGGGGACGAGGTCCGGGTCCGGGTCGCGACCGGTCACTTCGCCGCGGACGTCACCGACGTAGCATCGGCGCCATGACGACCTCCCCCGAGCTGCCCGGCGGACCCGCCGAGGGCCTGGCCACCCTGTCGTACGAGCAGGCCCGCGCAGCGCTGGACCGGGTCGTCACCGAGCTGGAGTCCAGCACCGTGAACCTGGAGATGTCCCTGGCGCTCTGGGAGCGCGGCAGCGCCCTGGCCGACATCTGCCAGGCCCACCTCGACGGAGCCCGAACCCGCATCGAGGCTGCCCGCCCCGGGCTGGTCGCCGCGGCCACCCCGGCCCGGGAGCCCCGTCCGGACGCGCCCTTCTGACGACCACGCCCGCTCAGCGCACCGGGCGCAGCCCCGCCGCGAGCTTCTCCAGCTCGGACCACGATGCGGACCCCGTGACCACGGTCGCCGTGCCCTCGGAGAGGGCGACCAGGGCCCGGCGCTCGTCCGGGGTGGGGTCGCCGACCTGGCGCTGCCAGGTGCGCCCCCCCGCCTCCGTGGCGCCGTCGAGCTGGCCGTTGCGCGTCTCGGCCTGGATCCATTCGTCCCGGGCGCGCGCGGCCTGCTCCGGGAACGGCCCGCGCTGCAGCACCGCTGCGTACTCGCCGGAGGGGGTCAGGAACCCGGCCCGCCACACCACGGTGCCGTCGGGCTGCGGCTCCACGCGGGCGCTCGTCGCCGTCCAGGCCCACGAGGCGGGCGGGGCCAGCACCGGATAGCCCGTGGTGCCGGCTGCAGCGGTGGCGACCGGGCGCCAGTCCACCGGCTTGACCGGGTCGGGGGTGTCGGGCAGCTGCACCCACAGGATGGCCAGCAGCACCAGGGCGACCAGGCCCATGGAGCGGATCATGTCCATCCCCACCGCGCGCCCCCTGGACCGGGTGCGCGCCGACCCTGCCTGCTCCGCCATGGTGGCCAATGCTGGCCCATACCGGCTGCATGTGCACAGCCACGCCTTGCCCGATCCACGCCCGCAGCCCCGGTCTAGGCTTGCCGCATGCCCGAGTTCGCCTACACCGACCTGCTGCCCCTCGGCCCCGACGCGACGCCGTACCGGCTGCTCAGCACCGAGGGGGTGTCGACGGTCCAGACCGCCGGGCGCACCTTCCTGCAGGTGGCCCCGGAGGCGCTGCGCCTGCTGGCCTACGAGGCGATCCACGACATCCAGCACCTGCTGCGCCCCGCCCACCTGGCCCAGCTGCGCCGCATCCTCGACGACCCCGAGGCCAGCCCGAACGACCGGTTCGTCGCCCTTGACCTGCTCAAGAACGCCAACATCGCCGCGGGCGGCGTGCTGCCGATGTGCCAGGACACCGGCACCGCCATCGTCATGGGCAAGCGCGGCCAGCACGTGCTCACCGAGGGCCCGGACGAGGCGGCGCTGTCCCGCGGCATCTTCGACGCCTACCAGACGCTGAACCTGCGGTACTCGCAGATGGCGCCGCTGACGATGTGGGACGAGCGAAACACGGGCACCAACCTGCCTGCCCAGATCGAGCTGTACGCCGACACCGAGCCCGGGCACGAGCTGTCCTACAAGTTCCTCGTGATGGCCAAGGGCGGCGGCAGCGCGAACAAGTCGTACCTGTTCCAGGAGACCAAGGCCGTGCTCAACCCGGCCTCGATGACCCGGTTCCTCGATGAGAAGCTGCGCGGCCTGGGCACCGCCGCGTGCCCGCCGTACCACCTGGCCATCGTGGTCGGCGGCACCAGCGCCGAGTACGCCCTGAAGACCGCCAAGTACGCCTCGGCGAAGTACCTCGACACCCTGCCCACCTCCGGCGGGGCAGGCGGCCACGCCTTCCGCGACCTCGACCTCGAGGCGCAGGTGCTGGGCCTGACCCAGCAGTTCGGCATCGGCGCGCAGTTCGGGGGCAAGTACTTCTGCCACGACGTGCGGGTCGTCCGGCTGCCCCGCCACGGCGCCTCCTGCCCGGTCGCGATCGCCGTGTCCTGCTCGGCCGACCGGCAGGCCCTGGCCAAGGTCACGCCCGAGGGCGTGTTCCTCGAGCAGCTGGAGACCGAGCCCGCGCACTACCTGCCGGAGGTCACCGACGAGCACCTCGACGACGACGTGGTACGCATCGACCTGAACCAGCCGATGACCGCGATCCGCGCCCAGCTCGCCGTCCTGCCGGTCAGGACCCGGGTGTCGCTGACCGGCACGCTGGTCGTCGCCCGCGACATCGCCCATGCGCGCATCAAGGACGCGCTCGACCGCGGCGAGCCGCTGCCGGCCTACCTGCGCGACCACCCGGTGTACTACGCCGGGCCGGCCAAGACCCCGGCCGGGTACGCCTCCGGTTCGTTCGGCCCGACCACGGCCGGTCGGATGGACGCCTACGTCGACCAGTTCCAGAAGGCCGGCGGGTCCCTGGTGATGCTGGCCAAGGGCAACCGCTCGGCGGCGGTCACCCGGGCCTGCCAGGACAACGGCGGGTTCTACCTGGGCTCCATCGGGGGGCCCGCTGCCCGCCTGGCCCGGGACAACATCCGCAAGGTCGAGGTCCTGGACTTCCCGGAGCTGGGCATGGAGGCGGTCTGGCGCATCGAGGTCGAGGACTTCCCCGCGTTCGTCGTCGTCGACGACAAGGGCAACGACTTCTTCGCCGAGACGGCCAAGCCGACCATCACCCGGATCCCGGTGGGCCCCCCTCAGGGCTGACCGGGTCGCGCTGCCGGGTGGGCGCCAACCCGACCGGCCGGGTGCCGGACCGCTCCAACCACCGAACCAGCTGGCGGTGGACGTCCTCAGCCCCGTGCAGGCGTCCCGATGCCGAGACCAGGTCAGCGTCGACCTGCCAGTCCGCCGGGTGGACCAGGACAGCACGGGTCTGCCACCCGCCGACCCCCCCGTGGCAGCCGACCAGCTCCTCGAACGCGGCGACCTCGTCGAGGTCGGCGTCGTAGACCGAGTTCACGTAGATGTCCGGCGCGTTGGGGAACTGCGCTGCCCGGGTGAAGTCCGCGACGGCGCCCGGACCGAACGGCGCCAGCGGTGAGGTCCCCTCCACCTCCCCGTTGAGCAGGGAGTGCAACCCGCGCTTTCCGATCGCGAGCGGACCGAGCTCCCGGCTGCGCACCACGACGAACCCGATGCCGGGATGGGCCACCAGGGCGCGGACCAGGCCGGGGTAGCGCTCGGCCAGGTCCTCCACGTCGAGCTGGCCCGGCACGCCGGCGAACCAGATGCCCCCGAGGTTGCCCGACCCGACGACCACGACATCGTCCTGGGCCCCCGCCGCGCTGTTGATCGCCTCCCGCTCCACGTCGGAGGGCCCGAGGGCGGCCACGCCGTCGCGCTCCCGCGAGGCCATCCGGCGTCGGGCGAAGGCCGCGACGCGCCCCGACTGGGACATCCACTCCTCCAGGGCGGCGTTCACCGGGCCCCAGCCCTCGACCGTCGACGTGGCGGCCAGCACGTCAGCGGACCCGCCCATCAGGTCGCGCACCACGTCCTCCAGCCGGCGGCCGTAGCGCTGCAGGAACGTCGCGCCCTGGGACTGGCCGTGGTCGGACAGCACGACGAAGCGGTACGGCCGGGGGGCGTGCGCCGCGGCCGCCTCGAGCAGGGCCAGGGTCCGGTCCACGCCCTCCGCCGAGCGCAACGACTCCGGTCGCAGGATGCCCGCGTGGTGGGCGACCTCGTCGTAGTCGACATAGTCGGCGTACAGCGTCGGCGCCCCGGCCATCATCCCCTGGACCAGGATGGCCGTGTTCAGGTCGCGCAGCATCACGTTCGTGATGCCCCGAAGCGCCACGAACTCCCGGCCACGATGGATGCGCGGCTCGATCCGGCGGACCCGCTGGACCCGGCGCTGGTAGAGCTCCTTGACCATCTCGCCCAGGGTGAGGACCATCGATCGGCCGAAGCCGGACTGGTGGGCCAGGAACGACGAGAACGACGAGGCCGGCCCGATCCCCCCGACCCCCTGGCTCATCGAGCTCATCACCATGACGCGACGCTCGGCGTCGCCGGAGAACAGGTTCCCGACGCTCCACCCACCCCCGGCCAGCAGCCCGGCGCCGTCGGAGGCACGACCCTCCATCACCGCGGCGTCCGGGGGGTGGTTGGCCACCAGCAGCCGGCCGAGGGACTTCTCGTACCACCGGAAGGCCGGCATGTCGGCGTTGTGCCCGTGCAGCAGCCCGGCCTGCGAGACCGGGGTCGTCGAGGGCACCTGGACGTCCCACTCGGTCCACCGGTGGGACCCCGAGCGCACCCAGCGGGCCAGGGTCGGCAGGGTCCCGCTCTTGATGCCCTGGTCCAGCACCGGGCCGGGCAGGCCGTCGAGCTGGACGAAGACGACACCGGGGACGTCGCAGGGGGCCACCGAGCCCGCCGCCCGCCGGCCGTCGCGCACGAGGCGATCCACGAACAGCTCGTCGTCGTCGGCCACGATCAGCCACGACAGGGCGGCGGCCACCATCGAGAAGATCCACGAGGCCACGAGGACGGACACGAACCCGGACGTGCTGACCCCGGGGGCCAGGCTCAGCGCGCCGGCCATGACCAGGGCGTTCGCGAACAGCGCCAGCAGGATCGCCCCGGGCCACCCGAACGGACGGCTCGCGGCGATCATCGCGGGGCGCAGCACCACCCCCAGAGCGCCGTACAGCACGACGATGACCACGACATCGGCGAACCGGGTCACGGCGATGCCCGGCGTCACGACCAGGGTGACGCTCAGGACCACGACCCCGGTGAGGAACGCGAGCAGCACGTCGCGCAGGCGGCGCCCGGGCCGGCGGGCGACCGCGGGGCTGGGGTGGCTCATGGCGTGAGCTCCGCAACGCCGCCCGGCTGGGTCAGCAGCACGGTGCACTCCGGACGGGTGGCTGTCGCCAGGGCCTGGAACACCCGCGGCGGCTGGTCGAGCACGGCGCTGACCCGACCGCCCAGCACCCTCAGGCCCAGGGGGAACAGGGTGCCCCAGTGGATCGGGATGGCGTACCGGGGCCGCAACAGGTCCAGGGCCAGGGCGGCCCGGTGCGGGTCCATGTGCCCGGGACCCAGGTTGGGCCCCCAGCCCCACACCGGCAGCAGGGCCGCGTCCAGCTGCGGGTGCAGGTCGGCCATCCCCGGGAAGATGTCGGTGTCGCCGGCGAAGTAGACGCTCGTCGCCCCGGACTCGATGAGGAAGCCGATCGACTCCGCGCGAGGGCCGAAGGGCACCCGATGACCGTGGTGGACGGCTCGGGTGGCCCCGATCCGCAGCCCCGCCAGGCTGGTGGGCTGGGGCCGCCACTGGTCACCGACGCCCAGCTCGTGCACGTCGGAGAATCCCAGGCGGGCGAAGAAGGCCGCCGATCCGATGGGCGCGAGCACCGGGGTGTCGCGTGGCAGGAGGCGCAGGCTGGGCACGTCGGCGTGGTCGTGGTGCAGGTGGCTGATGAGAACGGCGTCCACGGGGCCCAGCCCGGTCAGGTCGGTGCGCGGCGCCACCCGACCCAGGAACGTGACGCGGTGGCGCAGGATGGGGTCGGTGAGCAACCGGAGGCCGTCGACCTCGACGAGCACGGTGGCGTGGCCCAGGAAGTGGATGCGGGGCACGTCCATGCCCGGCAGGCTACCCTCCCGGATGCCGCCCCCGACGCGACCCGGCAAAGCCCGAGGCCCGGCCGGCCCGGCGACCGCTGCGGTCCCGGAGACGACCGCCACCCGCTGCCCGCACCCACACCCACACCCCGGCAACGATCGACGCCCCGGGGCACAGCCTCCGGGGCGTCGATCGGGTCCGGGCCGTGCCCGGCAGGATCAGTACCAGTGGTGCGAGCGCCAGAACGCCCACGCCCGGCAGGGGGTGCCGTAGCGGCCCTTGATGTAGCGGGTGCCCACCTTGATCTGCACGGAGGGGCTCCTCATGTACTGCTTGGTGGAGTACCCGGCGGCCCGCCACACCGCGGACGAGGTCTGCGGGATGCCGTGGTAGCGGCCGTTGGGATTGGACGCCCAGTACCGCCAGCCGCTCTCGCGCTGCCAGACCCTGGCCAGGCAGGAGAACTGGGTGGCGCCCCACTTGTACTTCAGCTTGATGTAGGCCCTGGCGTAGCGCTTGCTCGCCGCAGGCCCCCCGGCGCGGGGCAGCGCGCGGGCCGCGGCGCGCTGCTTGGCCTCGCGCTTGATCGCCTTCATCGTCCGGGCGGTCACGATCCCGTTGGCCTTGAGCTTGGCGCGCCGCTGGACCTTCTTGACCGCCGTGCGGGTGCGGGAGTCGAACACCCCGGTCCGCTTGACCCTCAGCAGCTTCTGCAGGGCCTTCACCCGGGCCCCGCGGTCGCCGTAGCGCAAGTACGTGTGCGCGGTCGGGGCCGGGGTGGTCGCCGGGGCGGTCTCGGCGGGGGACGGCGCGGGCGTCGGCGTGGTGGTCGCGGCCACCTGGACTGTCGTGGGGGTGGCCGCCTGGGCCGGCAGGCTCATCACCGGCAGTGACACCACGAGGGCGGCACCGACGAGGGCGCTCAG
>JBDHZV010000115.1:0-8765 GCA_039812125.1 Candidatus Nanopelagicales bacterium | reverse complement strand
GTCACCAGGAGCTCATCGGGCTGCGCCGCCGGAACCCCTGGCTGCGCACCGCCACGACCCACCCGCTGGAGCTGACCACCACCCGGTACCGGTACCGGACGACCGGCGCGACCGGCGCCCAGTCGCTGACCGTGCTGCTGGAGCTCGGCGACGGCGGGCCCGTGGCCCAGGTCCGCGACGCCGACGGGGCGCTGGTCGCGTCGATGCACCCGTGACCCCGCACCGCGCACGCGCACCGCGCACCAGAGAATGCGCATAAACCGTGAAGTGACTCACACCACATCCCTTTAGGGAAGCCTTAGGGCGACAAATGGGGCACGCACCTCAGGATGAAACGCATGTCATCCGATGAACCGCTCGTGCCTTCCCCGAACCGGGCCGTCCGTTGGGTCGGAGCGGTCCCCGCAGCCCTTGCCCTGGCCATCCCGGCCGGGATCGTGGCGGCACCCGCGAGCGCCGCCACCGCCGAGTCGTACTCCCGCCCCGCCTCCGGGTCCTGGACGGTGACCGGTCACGGCTGGGGCCATGGCCGCGGGATGTCCCAGTGGGGCGCCTCCGTGGCATCGACCAAGGGCGTCTCGTACTCGAGGATCCTCTCGACGTACTACCCGGGCACCACGCTGACGACGACCTCGACCGACCCGACGGTTCGGGTCTGGCTGGAGTCGCTGTCGCGGGCGTCGGTGTCGCTGCGCGCCTCCAGGACCGGCACGCTGTCCTACGCGGCCAGCGACGGCTCGACCGTGCGCGTGCCGGCCCGGCCGACCGGCGAGGCGGCGCCCGCCGCCTGCGGCACGAGGGCGGTCAGCCTGGTCCGGGTCAAGGTCAGCGGCAGCCGCGCGCGGATCGATGCCTACTGCGGCGCCTGGCAGGCCTGGATACCCAAGTCCGCGATCAAGAGCGGCACGTCGGTGACGGCGACCGACTCGACCGGCATCGTCGGGGTCAAGAAGTCGGCCAGCGTGCGCTCGGGCTACCGGGGCTCGGTGCGCATCACGCCGGTGTCGGGTCGGACCCGCGTGGTCGTGCGGACATCCCGCGAGGACTACCTGCGCGCGGTCGTGCCCTCGGAGATGCCCACCTCGTGGGGGGCGCAGGCCCTGCGCGCCCAGGCGGTGGCGGCCCGCACCTACGTCGCCAGCTCAGCACGGTCCCGGGCCTCGTCGTTCTTCGACGTCTACGACTCCACCAAGTCGCAGGCCTACCCGGGTGCAGTCGCCTACGGCTCGTCGAAGTGGAACGTCAGCCGGAAGGTCGAGACCGCCGCCAGCGACAAGGCGATCTCGGCCACCCGCACCAGGATCCTGACGGTCAAGGGCGTACCGATCCACGCCGAGTTCACGTCGTCCAACGGTGGCGTGACCGCAGCGGGCACCTCGTCCTACCTGAGGTCGGCCGCGGACTCCTGGGACGCCGCTGCGACGAAGAACCCCTACCGCGCGTGGACGACCACCCTGAAGGCGACCACCCTGCAGGCCCGCTACCCCGCGCTGGGCACGCTCAGGTCGATCCGGGTGAACTCCCGGGAGGGGATCGGCGAGGACGGCGGGCGACTGTCGTCGGTCACGCTGGTGGGATCGAGCGGCTCGGTCACGCTGGGCACGGCGGAGAAGGTGCGCGTCGGGCTGGGGCTGCGCTCCACGTACGCGACGTTCGCCGCCACCCCCACGCCGGCCCCCTCCGCGACGCCGACCCCCACCCCCACCCCCACGCCGGTGAAGGTCACCGGGACCTGGTGGCGACCGGTCCCCGCGGGCATCGCGATCGGGACCGCCTTCGGGGTCAGCGGTCCCCTGTGGTCGTCGGGCAAGCACACGGGGCTGGACTTCCGGGCGCCGGCGGGCACGGCGGCGCTGGCCGCCGGCCCGGGCACGGTGACGACCATCGGGACCACGGGGGCCTACGGCCTGTCAATCCGGATCACCCATCCCGACGGGCGCGTGACGCTCTACGCGCACCTGAACGCGATCCTGGTCCGGCTCGGCGACAAGGTCACGGGCGGCCAGCAGATCGGCCGGACCGGGACGACCGGCAACTCCACCGGCAACCACATGCACTTCGAGGTGCGGGTCGGCGGGATCCCCGTCGACCCGGCCCCGTACGTGGCGGTCGGCACGGTCATCACGGCCCCAGCCAGGGTCAAGGCCCCGTTCGACACCCGGCCGATGATCGCCTACGACTCGCAGGACCCCTCGGTGCGGACCGTGCAGTCCGCCCTGTCGGTCTCGCCGGTCTCGGGCTACTTCGGCACGCTGACCAAGGCCGCAGTCGTCAAGCTGCAGAAGGCCAACGGGCTGCCGCAGACCGGGATCATGGACGTGGCCACCTGGGACGCGATGCTGGGCTGACACCGGGGCTCAGCGGGCCGCCGGGCTGACGCGGGGGCTGACGTGCCGGGGCGACGGCCCCACCCGGTGCACCAGCTCCAGGGGGTCGTTGGGTACCGTCGCGCCATGGAGGCCGTCCCGCCCGCCAGCGTCGAGGAGTACCTCGCGCGGCTGCCCGAGACGTCCCGGACCGCGCTGGAGCAGGTGCGGGCGGCGCTGCGATCGGTCCTGCCGCAGGCCCAGGAGTCCATCTCCTACCAGATGCCGACGCTGCGCATCGGCGGCGAGGTCGTGCTGCACTACGCCGGCTGGTCGCGGCACTTCTCGCTGTACCCGGCCTCCGAGGCGATCCGCGCCGAGGTCGCCGCGGACCCGGCCCCGCACGAGGTTCGGGGCAGCACCCTGAGGTTCCCCCTGTCGGCGCCGGTCCCCACCGGGCTGATCGAGCGGATCGCAGCAGCCCGGGCGCGCGAGGTGACCGGCGGCCACCCCTGACCGGTCCGCCGCAGGCCCCGGTCGTCGGGTCGCAATCCCTGCACTACCCTTCAGCCGTGATCACGCGCCCCGAGGAGCCGCTGGCCGATCCGTGGACCGCGCACGCCCTGGCCGAGGTCATCGACGAGCTCGTCGCGCTGCTCGGGACCCCCGGCGGCCGACCTGCGGTCCTCGGAGTCGACGGCCGGTCCGCGGGGGGCAAGACGACGCTCGCCCAGCGCCTGGCTGCAGCGGTCCCGGGATCCGTCGTGGTGCACAGCGACGACGTGGCCTGGTGGGAGTCGTTCTTCGGCTGGGACCACCTGATGGCCGCCGGGGTGCTCGAGCCGGTGCACCGCGGCGAGCCGGTCTGCTTCCGACCCCCCGCCTGGGACGCGCGCGGCCGGGAGGGCGCCATCGAGGTCCCGGTCGGGACCCGGCTGGTCATCGTCGAGGGCGTTGCGGTGACCCGCCGCTCCCTGGCGGGACTGCTGGACGCGGCGGTCTGGGTGCAGTCCGACGTGGCGGAGGCCCGCCGCCGGGGCCTGGCCCGCGATGCGCTGACCGGGGGGACGGAGGCGTTCTGGGACGAGTGGGACGCCGAGGAGATCGTGGTCCTGGCCCAGGATCGACCGTGGGAGCGTGCCGACCTGGTGCTGTGCGGGACCCCGGGCCTCACGGGAGTCGGTCACGATCCCGCCACCGACCTGCTCGTCGGGCGCTCGCTGCGCCCCTGATCCACCGGGTCGCCCTGATCCGCCGGCCGGCCCGGCGTCGGCCTCAGCCCGCGGCGGCGTCCAGCGTCACGAACCCGTACCCACGCGCCCGCAGCCCGGAGATGACGGACGGCAGGGCGGCGGCGTCCAGCGTGGTGCCGTCGTCGGGGTTGGCCCCCACGTGCATCAGGACGATCTCGCCGGGTCGGGCGGCCCCCAGCACGCGGGTCCGCACCGACTCGGCGCTCTGGCCGCCGCTGGTCCCCTTCCACCCGAGGGTGTCGACGGTCCAGCCGATCGCCGCATACCCCTGGGCGTTGGCCACCGCGAGGGTCCGGGGGACGTACTCGCCGTAGGGGAACCGGAACCACGGCAGCGTCGGCTCACCGGCCAGCGGGCGGATCGCCGCCTCGGCCAGGTCCACCTGCGCGGCGACGGAGGTCGAGGACATCGTGTTCAGGTGCGGGTGCGTGTCGGAGTGGTTGCCGATCCGATGACCGGCCGTGGCCATCGCGCGGACCTCGCTGGGGTACCGGCGCGCGAAGTCACCGGTCACGAAGAACGTGGCCAGGATGCCCGCGGAGTCCAGGGTCGCCAGGATCGAGCGGACCCCGGCGTCGCTGGAGCCGCAGTCGAAGGTCAGGGCGACGACGGGCCGCGTGGTCGGCAGCACCGTGACCACACGGCCCCGCAGCACGGCGGGCAGCCACCCCGGTCGGGCACCCACCCCGTCGACGACGGCGAACCGGTCGAACGCCTCGGCGGCGCCCGGGACGCCGGCACCGTCCTGGTGGATCGCCACCGCGGCCGACACGTCGGGTCCGGACGGGGACCCGGGCAGCACGGTCACGCTGCCGGACGCCGTGGCAGCGCCGATTCCCTCGGAGGCCCCGACCGCCAGCCAGCCGGCCCCGGTCGCCCCTCCCGGCAGCACCGCGAGCGAGCCCCCGAACCGGTCGCCGAGCTCGGGGGACCCGGGGACCGAGCCCGCAGCCTGGGTGACGACGGTGCTGCTGGCCACCGGGCCCGAGGCTGTCCCGACCAGGAGCAGCACGGCCCCGGCGTCGGCCACCTGGCCGACCGCGCGGGTCGGGGCGGCCACCGCCACGTCGTCGATGCCGTCCCCGGTGAGGTCCCCGGACGCCAACCGGGCTCCGAATGCGTCCCCGGACGCCGCGGTGCCGGGGACGTCGGCCCGGCCGAGGTGCCACAGGTCGGCATCGGCGGGGTCGAACCCACCGTCAGCGTCGGCCCGGGCCGTCAGCACCGTCCCGACCGGCGGGCCGCCGTCGCTGGCCGCACCGGTGGGATCGCCGATGGCGAGGTCGGCCCGGCCGTTGCCGTCGAGGTCGGCGGTGGCCACCGCGGCACCGAAGCCGGGCCCATGGTCGGCCGACCATCCGCCCCCCAGCGACCGCGCCGTGAACAGCCGCGACCCGGACGTGGTGACCCCGGTTGCCGCCCCGGGCAGGACGTGCACCGCACCCGCTGCGCTGCCGGCGTCCTCCCCGGGGACCCCGACGACCAGGTCGTCTCGGCCGTCACCGTCGACGTCCCCGGTGGCCAGGGCGGCGCCGAACTCCTCGAACCCGACCGCGGGCAGCTCGGCAGCGTCCGCCACCCCGGCGGTGTCCTGGCTGATGCCCCTGGCCCCCGCGCTGGTGACCCCGTCCGCGCTGCCCCGCAGCACGACCACCGCGCCAGCGTGGGCGATCGTCCCGATCGCCTCGCCCGGCACCCCGATGACCAGGTCGTCGAACCCGTCGCCGTCGAGGTCGCCGACGGCCAGGGAGTCGCCGAAGCGGTCACCGGACTCGCCCGCCCCCGGTACCCCCGCGCTGTCCTGGTGCCACATCTGCCCGCCGCTCGCGGTCAGCCCGGACGGTCCGCCGTACAACACGTGCACGGCGCCGGTGTCGAGGTCCCCGCCGATGTCCTCGCCCGGGACCCCGACCGCCAGGTCGGCGTGGCCATCAGCGTCGAAGTCGCCGGAGGCCAGGCAGTCGCCGAACCAGTCCCCCGCCTCCGCCCCTCCGGTGACGCCGGGGCTGTCCTGGTGCCAGGAGGTGCTGCCGAGCGCAGATGGCCCAGCGGGCGTGCCGGGCAGCACCGTGACGGCGCCGGCCTCAGCGACGCTGCCGAGTCCTTCCCCGGGCGCCCCGACGACCAGCTCGACGTGACCATCGCCGTCGAGGTCGAACGGCAGGGCCCGCGTGGCGGGCACGGCGGCCGGTGCCGTCGCTGCCCCTAGCGAGGTCGCCGTGCGAGCCGGGCCGCTGGGGATGCCCGGCTGACCGAGGCCTGGCGCGGCCGCCAGGAACAGGGTCACCGCGCCGGCGACCACAGCGACGGCGATGCCACGGGCGCCCCGGGGGCGCGCCCCCGTGCCAGCCATACCTCCATACTGCGCCCGCGCGACGCCCCGGGCCAGTGCCGTTGGGCTCAGGATGACGGCCCGCCCGGCCCACCCCGGCCGTTCGCGTCCGCCGGATCCCAGGGGGCCCACCGCTCCGGCTCGTCGCTACTGCCGGGCGGCCAGGTTCTCGTCGAGGAACCCGAGGACCCGGTCGGCCCACTGCTCCGGCTCGACCGCCAGGCCCTGGACGTGCCCGGCGGACGGGACCACCCAGACCGTGACCGTGCTCGGCGAGGCGGCCTGGATCCACCGGGCCGCGCGCTGCTCGTCCGCGACGGCGCCGCCGGCGATGAGCAGGACGGGGCGCGGCGCGGCGCGCCCGACCGCATCGCGCAGCGCGATGGGAGGATCAGCGCCGGTGAGCAGGTCCACGGCCCCGTACGTCACGCGGTCCAGCACGCCCTGGACCCGACCGGCCAGGCCGTAGGCGTCGGCCATCCAGGCCTTGTCCGCCGCGACCCGCTGCTCGGCACCCTCCGCGACGACTGCACGGATCCGCGGATCGGTCGCAGCCGCGCCGATGGCCTCCTCGCCGCCCATCGACAGCCCCACCACCCCGATCCGGTCGGGATCGACCTCCGGTCGCGTGACGAGCAGGTCCACGCCAGCCCGCACGTCCTCGTCACCGAACCAGCCCAGGTCCATCGCGCGGCCACCGCTGGCGCCGTGCCCGCGCGCGTCGAGCATCAACACCCCGTAGCCGGCCCGCCCCAGGACCGCGGCCTGCGCGAGCACGTCGGTCCGCGTGGATCCCGCGCCGTGCCGGAGCACGACCGCAGCGCCGTTGGTCGACGGCAGGTACCAGCCGGACAGGGCCACCCCGTCGGCGGTGCTCGCGGTCACCTCGCGGGCTGCCGGCCCCAGGTCGGTGGGGTTCACGTCGGCCAACCGGCTGGGCGCGACGACGGTCGCGGCCAGCGCCTGGCCGACGGTGAGCAGCGCGACGCCAGTCACGGCACCCAGCGCGGCCACGGTCACCACGGCGACCCACCACCGGCGCCCGCGCAGCAGCGTCCGCGCTCCGAGGACCAGCAGGCCGAGCCCTCCGCCGAGCGCCAGCAGGCCCAGCAGGGACGCCACGGAGGCACCCGCCCGTACCAGGTGGGGAAGGCCGATCCCCACGCCGACGACCACCCCCGTCAGGCCGAGCACGCACAGCACCAACCCCCGCACGACAGGGTGGCGCCCCGCGTGGCGGTCGCCCCGCTGACCCGGGCGGCGACGGCGAGGGGGCCCCGGATGGAGCCCCCTGGGGCGCATCGAGCCGGGGCCGGTCGGCGTCGAGGACGACGGATGCTGTGCCCCGGACCCCATCGCTGCCCCTCTCCCCGACGGCGGACTGGCCGTCGCCCTGACGGTACGCCCACAGGGGTGGACTCTCCCGGCGATAGGTAATATGTTACCTGTATGACGTCCGATGTGGTGACCAGCCGCTCCGAGCTGTTCGGCTCCCTGTTCGTCCTGCTCCAGCACCTGTCCCGCCGCGCCGATCGGGAACTGGCCGACCTGGGGCTGACCACCCGGCAGTGGCTGCTGCTGGCGGTCCTGACGACCCGGTTCCCCGAGGGGTCGGCCTCGCTGAGCGAGGCGGCGCAGGTGTACGGCAGCTCGCGGCAGAACGTCAAGCAGGTCGCGAGCGGGCTGCAGCGCGCCGGATTCGTCGAGATGACGGTCGACCCGGCCGATGCCCGGGTCACCAGGATCACGCCCACGCAGCGGGTCGCCGTGTTCGACACCCCGGCGATGGCCGCGCGGACCCGCAGGATGCTCGCCGACGCCTTCGCCGGCCTCACGGACGATGAGACGCTCGCCCTGCGGGACCTGGTCCGCTCGTGCCTGGAGGGCCTTCGCGAGGGGGTCGACGGCGCGCCCACGCGCCCCACGACGGAGGTGACGCGATGACCGGTCCCCGCCTGCGTCGCCCCCGCTCCCTGCGCGCGGAGTTCGAGGCCGCGCTGACCGATGCCGCGACCGAGCATCCGCTCGGGCCACCCAGGCCGAACCTGGCGCCCGCGGACCTCGTCGGGCTGCCCGATCCGATCCGTCGCTACGTGGTGCGCTCCGGGGCGCTGGGCCGGCCCCGCCCACAGAACATGCGGGTCGTGCTGGACGCGGCGATGTACCGCGCTCCCGGCACGGCGCCGATGACGGCCCGGTCGGTCCAGTACACCGCCTTCGCCCGGCCGACGCGCGTGTTCCTGATGCACGCGCGGATGTTCGGCCTGCCGGTGCGGGCCCTGCACGTGTACGCCCATGAGCAGGCCAGGTTCACGGTGCGGGTGGCGTCGCTGGTCACGATGGTCGACCTGCGGGGCGAGCAGATCAGTGCCGCGGAGACCGTCACGGTGCTCAACGACATCTGCCTCATGGCGCCTGCGGCGCTGGTCGATCCCCGGTTGGCCTGGGAGCACGTGGACGACGCGACCGCGCGGGTCACGTTCACGAACGGCCCGCACCGGGTCACGGCCACGCTCGCCGTCGACGATGATGACGAGCTCGTCGCCTTCTGGTCCGACGACCGCCCGGACGCGAGCACCGGCACGTTCGCGCCGATGCGCTGGTCCACTCCCGTCACCGGGTACGCCGACGCGGACGGACGCCACCTGCCGCACCGCGGCCGCGCCGTCTACGACCGCCCGGACGGCCCGTTCACGTACGGCGAGGTCACGATCCGCTCAGTGGACTACGACGTTGCCTGGCCGGCCCCCGGCGTCAGATCCGCTTGAGCAGCTCGGACTTCTTGGCGTCGAACTCCTCCGGCGTCAGCAGGCCGGCATCCCGAAGCTCGCCGAGCTTGCGCACCTGCTCGATGATGTCGTCCCCGCTCGGGGC
>JBDHZV010000114.1:0-8906 GCA_039812125.1 Candidatus Nanopelagicales bacterium | reverse complement strand
GCTGCTGCGCGCGACCCCGCACCGGGGGGTGGGCACGGTGGTGCTGGTCACGGCGCGGCGGGCCCTGCGCAGCCGGGTCAGTCGGGTGGTGCTGCACCCGGCGGTGATGGTGCCGTTGTTCCTGCTGGCGTTCTACGGGCTGTACCTGGCCGAGCTCGCCGACCCGCTGCTGCGCACCTGGACCGGGCACCTCGCCCTGGAGGTGGGGTTCCTGGTGGCCGGTCTGCTGTTCACCGTGCCGGTGCTGTCCACCGACCCGTTGCCTATCCGGCAGACCCATCACGGCCGGGCACTGGACCTGCTGCTGGAGATGCCCCTGCACGCGTTCTTCGGGGTGATCGTGATGATGGCCACCGCGCCGATGGTCCCGCTGTTCGCCGCGCCGCCGGCCGGCTGGGGGATCGATCCCCTGCGCGACCAGCAGCTGGCCGGTGGGCTGGCCTGGTCCTACGGGGAGGCGCCGGGACTGCTGATGCTCCTGCTGATCGCCAGCAGGTGGCAGCGCAACGACACCGAGCGCTCCACCGCCCGAGACCGGCAGATCGACCGCGACGGCGGCGCCGACGCCGAGCTCGAGCAGTACAACGCCTACCTCGCGCGCTTGAACGGCTCGCGGCCCTCGGGGGCGCCACCTGCACAACCGTGATGGTCGAGCCTCACGGGACCGCAGCATCGGACGTTGTCGACACCGCGGTGGTGGTCTTCTCGACGATGTCCTGGCCGAGCCGTATCCCGGTGTAGGCCGCGACGGCCATCAGCACGAGGAACCCGACGATCAGGCGCCACTCCAGCCACGAGGGCCACACGCGGGTGACCCACACCCGGCCCGGCACCCGCAGGGCTCGCACCCGCTGGGCCCGCACCCGCAGCGTCGGGGCGTGGTCGTCGGCCGCGCGGAGCCGCCGCGGGAAGGGGCGGCGGCTGCGGTCGCGGCCGGGTCGTCGACTGCCTGCCAGCGCACCGCTGACGACAGCGGCCGCCGCCAGGACGTAGACGGCCGTCTGCGGCGTGGTGCCCAGTCGCGCCGCCGGGGTGAGCGTGGTGCGCAGCGGGAGCGAGGCGATGAGCTCCTCATCGGTGAACAGACCGGTCCGCGCCACGACCGTCCCGTCCGGCATGATCATCGCGCTGACGCCCACGGTGGAGACCTGGACGGTCGACCTGCCGTGCTCCACCGCCCGGAAGCGGGACATCGCCAGCTGCTGGGTCGACTCCGGGGTGCGCCCGAACGAGGCGTTGTTGGTCGGGATGACGATCAGCTCTGCCCCGTCGAGGACCCCTTCGCGGATGAGGTCTGCGTAGGCGACCTCGAAGCAGATCCCGGTGGCCAGGCGCACGTCACGTCCGAGCGCGTCGATCCACACGTCCATGACGGCGGGGTCGCCGCCGGCTGCCATGTCCGTGGCGACCCGGTCGACGAGCGGAGTGAGCTGGCGGAAGAATGCGCGGAAGGGGACGTACTCCCCGAAGGGGACCGGGTGCTGCTTGGCGTAGGCGTCGCCACTCCCCGCACCGGCGGTCCAGGAAATGATCTCGTTGTAGCGGATGTCCTGCCCGTCGGGGAACCGCTGGGTTCCCAGCAGCAGTGGGGCGCCGACCGCTGCGGCGGCGCGGTCCACGGTCGAAGCCTGCGCCAGGTCGGTGCGGGGGTCGATGTCGGCGGCACTCTCCGGCCACACCACCAGGTCCAGCTTGCGCCTTCCGGCGGTCGCCGCGAGCCGCTCGGTGCCTTGGGCGTGGTTGGCCGTGACGTCGCGGGCCTGCTCGGCCCAGTCGGCGCCCTGCTGCGGGACGTTGCCCTGGACGGCGCCGACCAGCAGTGAGCCGTTCTCCGGGCCGGCTGTCAGGGGAAGCCGGCCCGGGGCGCCGGCCAGGAGCACCGCGGCGAGCAGCGCCCGAGTCGCGGCGATAACCGCGGTGCGGCGCAGGTACTGCAGCGCCAGCGCGATCAGCGCCCCCGTCACGGCGACGAACGCGGAGACCAGGACCTCCCCTCCGTAGGGCGCGAGACGTAGCAGGGGCGCCTCGGTCTGGGAGAACGCCAGGAAGCCCCACGGGAAGCCCCCGAAAGGCCAGGAGCCGCGGACCTGCTCGATGGCGACCCACAGCACGGCTGCGGTGACCGCCTGGGCCAGCGGGCGACCGGTGAGCCAGACGGCCCTGCGCGCGTAGGTCCACAGCGCGCCGAAGCCGGCGACGTACAGCGCCTGGAACACGCTGAGCGCGACCCACGGGAGCGCCGATCCGGTGGCCTGCACTGCCCAGTGGACCAGCGGCAAGAAGAAGGCCAGCCCCCAGACCAGGCCGATGCCTGCGGCGCGGACCAGTGACGCGCCGCGCATCGCGAGCAGCAGGCACGCCATGCCGGCGTAGGCCAGCGGCCACCATCCCCGGTCAGGAAACGCGAGACTCGTCGCCCAGCCACCCACGCCTGCTCCGACCAGCACCAGCCCCGGCGGCATGAGGCCAGGCAATGAGGCGCCACCGTTGCGGCGTCGCGCATTCACGCGCTCGACCTCCTGCCGGGGCGACCCGGCGCGGACACGAAGCTCCCCGCCGGCCGTACGAGCTGGACCGGGCCGCGTGTCCGACAAGGAAGGCCGTTCGGGCCCCGTGCTCACCCGGCGCCTCCCGATGGGTCGTCACGCACCTGCCGGGCGCACATCGGCGTCGGCCGGTCCTCAGACGCCGGCATAGGAATGCAGGCCCGTGATGAACAGGTTGACGCCGACGAAGTTGAACCAGAAGGCGGCGTACCCGGCCAGGGCCAGCCACCCGGCCTTCCTGCCGCGCCACCCGGCGGTGGACTGTGCGTGCAGGTAGGCGGCGTACAGCACCCAGGTGATGAAGGCCCAGGTCTCCTTGGGGTCCCAGCCCCAGTACCGGCCCCAGGAGTCCTCGGCCCAGATCGCGCCGGCCAGCACGGCGAACGTCCACACCGGGAAGGCGAACAGGTGGGCGGTGTGGGCGAGGCGCTCCAGGGTGGCGGCAGCCGGCAGCCGGCCGGCGTAGCCGCGGGTCGCCTGCCCGCCGGCGTCGCGCGCGTCGGCGCGTCGGCGCAGTAGGTACAGGCCGGTTGCGGCGGCGCCGACGGTGAAGACGCCACCGGCGATGATCGCCGCCGCGACGTGGATGACCAACCAGTACGAGTTCAGCGCCGGGACCAGGTCCCCGGCGGGGGTGTAGAGCACCGTCACGGCCAGGCCCAGGCACAAGGTGACCAGAGCGAGGACCCACACACCCAGGTCACGCACCGGCTGGCGGCGGCGCAGGAACACCAGGTAGGCGGACGTGGCGGCCAGTGTGGCGGCGGTCGTGAACTCATACATGTTGCCCCACGGCACCCGGCCCGCCGCGAGGCCCCGGGAGACGACTCCGGCCAGGTGCAGCGCGAACGCGAGCGTGGTCAAGGCGGCCGCGATCCGCTCCGTGCGACGCGCGGCTGCATCGCGGATCGCGGGCCGGGCCCCAGCGGTCGGCGGCTGCGGGTCGCGAACGGCGGCATGGGCGCCGGCGGCGACCGCCTCGAGGCGAGGCGCGTCCTCAGGCACCGGGTGCGACCGGCGGGCCGCCTGGTAGGCGTAGGCGAGCATCGCCAACGCATAGACCGCGATGGCGCTGTAGATGAGCCGGTCGCTCAGCTCGGCCAGGAGGTTGGGGGTGGGCATGTTCAGTCCTCTCGGTCGTGCGGGGAAGTGCCGCTGCCGCCCGGTTCGGCGCCCGGCAGGGCGGCGAGCAGCGACGAGAGCTCGCCGGGGACCGGCTCACGTCGGGTCAGTGCGTAGCTGGCTGCCTCGACAGTCGCGCCGCCGCCGCCAGCCGCTGCGGTGACACGGACCCAGACCCGGCGTCGGCGGACGGCCAGTGAGACCGTCAGGCCCAGCAGGAGGGCGACCGCGGCGACCAAGGAGAGCTCCTTGCCGGGGTCGTGGGCGATCTGGAAGTTTGCGAACCGCGAGACCGACTCGAACGTCAAGGTGCCCTGCCCGTCGGGCAACGTCATCGACTCACCGGGTCGCAGAGCGCGCGCGAACGGCTCGTCCCCGTCCATGACCTGGCTCAGATTGGTCTTGTCCAGGCGGAAGACCGACTGCGGTGCGCCGTCGCCCAGGCCGAGGTCACCGGTGTATGCGGTCAGCAGCAGCTGGGGATCGACCAGGTCCGGGTAGAGCGATCGAGGGCCGGCCGCGGGGTCGACGGAGGCGGTGGGCAGGAAGAACCCTTCGAACCCCAGCTGCGTCGGCTGCCCGTCCGGGACCTTGATCACGCCCTCGGAGGACAGGTTGCCGTCGAAGGGCACGAACACCACCGGCCCGGAGAACACCGTCTGACCGCGGCCATCGGTGACGCTGACCACCGGGGCGTAGCCGTGGCCGGTGAGGAACATCTTGGTGCCCTCCACCTGCAGCGGGTGGTTCACCTCGACGGTGACCTTCTCCGCGGCGCCGCCGGGGGTGCGCAGCACAGTCAGGTCGGCCTGGAAGTCCCGGGCGCTGCCGCGTTGGGGGCCGGCCGTCTCGAACCTGGCAGTGAAGTCGTCCAGCGTGACCGAGAACGGGCTCAGGCCCTCGGCGTCAGTCAAAGGCCCCGGGGTGAACTCGTCGTACTGCAGCCGCGTGTTCGTGAAGGAAGCACCCTCCACGACGATCACCCGCCCCTCGAAGCCGAAGAGCGACCCGATCGCGACGCCGAAGAGCAGGACCAGGAGTGACAGGTGGAACACCAGGTTGCCGGCCTCGCGCAGGTACCCCTTCTCCGCCCGCACGGAATCGTCCTCGACGACGACGCGGAACCTCCGGGCCCGCAGATGGGAGGCGGCTGCCTGCAGGATCTGCGCCCGCTCCGCGGCCACGGTCGCACGACGGTGGTCGTCCAGGCGCGCGAGGTTGGTCGGTGCCCGTGGGGGTTCGGCGCGCGCCGACTGCCACAGGCGCGCCGCGCGTGGCAGGACGCATCCAGTCATGGAGACCATGAGCAGCAGGTAGATCGCGGCGAACCAGGGCGAGGAGTACACCTCAAAGAACCCGAGGCGGTCCAACCACGGGCCTACCACCGGGTTGTCAGCCAGGAAGCGGGTCACGGCGCCGGGGTCGAACGCGACCCCGCGCTGGGGAAGCAACGACCCGGGCACGGCGGCCAGGGCCAGCGCCAGCAAGAGCAGCACCGCGGTCCGCATGGACGTCAGCGTCCGCCACGCCCACCTGGCCCATGCCACCAGCCCCTGCCCCGTCGGGCGCGGTGGCACCGCCATCACCCCAGGGCGAGCCGCCTCCTCGAGACGGTGGCTGAGCGCAGTGTCCTCGAGCGTGTCCCCGGCTGGCCGGGATGCCGCTGCCCCGGCGACGGCGTTACCGGGCAAGGCGCCGATTGGTTCGGTCACCGGCCCGCAGACCCGGCTTCCCGCGCGTCGAGCATGTCGTTGAGTACCGCGAGCTCGGCGGTCTGGGAGCCAACGATCGCCTGGGCCAGACGACGCACGTCCTGGTACTGGACCAGGTCGAGGGCCGCCTGAGCCATGGCCACGCCGCCTTCATGGTGCGCCACCATGAGCCGCAGGTACAGAACCTCAGCGTCGAGCCCTCCTGCCTGGGCGAGCCTGCCCAGGTCCTCATCGCTCGCCATCCCGGGCATCACCGCGTCGGGTCCCGGCGCCGCGGTCGCGTCAGCACGGTTGTCCATGGACCCCATGCCGGAGCCGGTCTCGCTCATCCACTGCATCGGAGCGGCCAGGCTGGCCTGCGGAAGGTCCCACTGCTCCAGCCAGCCATACATCTGCCCAGCCTGCTGCTGCTGGGTCAGCATGATGTCCAGCGCCAGCGACCGGACCTCGGGATCCTCCGTGGCGTCACGCACCGTCGTGGACATCTCCACCGCCTGGGCGTGGTGCGCCTGCATGTCGCGGGCGAACCCAGCCTCGGCTGACCCCTCGGCCGGCCGCGAGACCCGGTCGCCTCCGCTGGTGAGGGCCGAACCGGCGACCAGGCCGGCGACCCCCACAACGGCGGCCACCAAGATCACCACCGCAACGGTCGGGACCCTGCGCGGCGCGCCAGCGCTCTCGCTCATCACGCGTCCACCCCACCCGTGCACGGCGCACCCGGCTCCGGTGTCTGCTCACCCTGCTGGTACTTGACCAGGAACTGCTCCAGGCGCGGGTCATCCGCCGTTCCCAGCGCCAGCTGGGTCCCCCAGGCGCTGGCCACCACCGGCTGCTCGGGCAGGCCATCGAAGGGGCTGAGCAGCACGTACGCGTTGCCGTCGGCCAGCTCGGCGAGCCGCTGCACCTGCTCGGCCGGCAGGTCCGAGCTGTAGGTGATCCACACGGCACCGTGCTCCAGGGAGTGGACCCCGAGCTCGTTGGCGATCGGCTCGGTGTACGTCCCGCAGTTGGCCCACACACCCGCGTGGTCGCCACCGACGGGCGGCGTCTGGTCGTACCGCACCGGCTCCTGGACATGGCTGGCCGACAGGTCGCTGAAGGTCGCAACGCCTTCGATGTCCCCCGACGCTGCCTCAGTGACTTCGGCGGCGCGCTGCTGCTCGCCGACGAGCACGACGGCCGTCGCTCCGATGAGGACCCCGGCCACGAGCACGCTCGTGCCGGTGATGACCGCCGTGCGGCGGCGCTCGGCGCGCCGCTGCTGCTCGCGGATCTCGGCCAGCCGGGCAGCGCGCTCGGCCGCTTCGTGCTTACGGGTTGCCATCAGTGGAGGCCTTTCGCTCGTCGACGTCGTTCACAGGACGGTGGTGTAGCCCGAGATCGTGGACTGCAGGCCCCGCATCAGGTGGTCCCACACCCCGGTGGCCAGCAGCAGACCGGTGGTGATGAGCATGACCGCACCAGCGCGTTTGATCCCCACGGTGTGCCCACGTGCCCACTGGGTCGCCGTCAGTGCCCGCCGCATGCCCAGACCGACCGCGATGAACGGAAGACCGAGCCCGGCGGCGTAGACCGCGGCCAGCGTCGCCCCGCGCCCGGCGCTGGCCTCGGTGAACGCCAAGGTCTGCACCGTGGCGAGAGTCGGACCCAGACACGGTGTCCAACCCAGCCCGAAGGTGACCCCCATCAGCGGGGCGCCGACCAGGCCCGACTTAGGACGCAGCCGCGGCAGCATCTGGCGCTGGGACCGGGGCAGCCAGCCGGCGAAGACCAGACCCATCACCACGACCACGACGCCCAGGACACGGGTGAGCACCGCTTGCGAGGACTGCAGCGTCGCACCAAGACCGCCGAAGAGGGCGCCGTAGGCGACGAAGACCGAGGCGAACCCCAGGATGAACAAGGCAGTACCCTTCACCACCGGACGTCGCCGCGTCGCGACGCCCTCATCGAGCAAGGGGCCGCCAGCGACGTAGGACACGTACCCGGGCACCACGGGCAGCACGCACGGGGACACGAAGGAGACCAGCCCCGCCAGGGCCGCGACGGCCATGGCCGCCAGCATCGGGCCGGTCGCGACCAGGTCTTGGAGCACGCTCACGACGACGTGGCGGGCTCGGCCAGGACCGTGTCCAGCAGCGCGGTCAGGGTCGACTCCTGCACCGCGCCGAGGACGCGCGCCGCCGGCCTCCCGTCCCGGTCCAGGAGCAGGGTCACCGGGACCCCGGCTCCGGGGAGGTGATCGGCCAGGCTCAGCAGGGCCTTGCCATTCCTGTCGTCGATGCTCGGGTAGATGATCCCGTAGCTCTCCTCGAACGCGATCGCCGCGGCCGGATTGTCGCGCACGTTGACCCCGACGAACCGCACCCCCTGGTCCGCGTACGCAGCCGAAGTGGCGGCAAGGATCGGCGCCTCCTCCCGGCACGGCGCACACCACGAACCCCACACGTTGATCACCACGACGTCGCCGCGCCATGCGGCGATGTCGATCGCCTCACCAGTCAGCCCGGTTCCCGACAGTGCCACCGGTCCAGCCCGGTCCTCAGGTGCGTACTCCGTCACCGTCCTGCTGCCCGCAGTCACTGAGGACCCCCCGAGCGCCGCGCCTTGGCCCGCCGACAGGAAGCCGGTGAGCTGGACCGCCACCACGCCTCCAGTGACGAGGACCAGGACCAGGACCAGGAGGATCACCCGCGGGCCGGTCAGTGGCCGGCGCGGCCGTGCCCGTGCGGGCGATCCCTGGACCGGAGGTCCGCCGGCCGCGGTCGGCTCATCCACGAGCGGTGATCAGCTCGGACGGCTCCGCCCACAGACTCTCACCCGATGCGGCGACGCCCAGGGCGTCCAGTAGCGCCGCGCCCTGGGAGGTCAGCCGGCACATGACCAGCTTGCCGTGCCGGCGGGAGGTCACCAGGCCGGCGCGGCGCAGAACGCGCAGGTGGTGCGAAACCAGATTCGGCGCGGCGCCGACGACCCACGCCAGATCGCAGACGCACAGCTCGGCCCCGAGGGCCAGGGCCGTTGCCGTGCGAAGGCGCACCGGGTCCGCCAGTGCCTTGGCAGTAACCGCCATCGCCTGGGAGCGGTGCGCCTTCGGCAGGGCTGCGCGGACCGACTCGGCGCGCGCCACGTCCAGGCACAGCAGGTCGCACGCCTCGGCCGTCATGCGGTCATGGTAGCGAGCGTTGATGTGAGCACCGGCCGCCGATCGTGCTGGTGGCCACTACCGACGCGAGGCCCGCGCGAGTGCCACTCACCCGATCCCGCTCGTGCCGTCCCCGCTCGGTGTTGCGGGTGTCGGGTGGCGCAGGGTGACCAGCACCAGCAAAGCGACGCCGGTGACGATCGCGGTGTCGGCGATGTTGAAGGTCGGGAACCACCCGCTGTGCAGGTAGTCGGTGACCACCCCGTCCCCAGCCCGGTCCACGACGTTCGCGATCGCCCCACCCAGGACCAGGGCGAGGGCAGGCAACCGCCCGCGCGAAAGAGCGGCGCCGGTCCGCCAGGCGACCACACCGACCGCAGC
>JBDHZV010000113.1:0-9107 GCA_039812125.1 Candidatus Nanopelagicales bacterium | reverse complement strand
CTCCCAGTCACCCCACTCGGCACAACCGCGAGATGACGGATGGCTGAACGACGCGGACGGCGGGGCGACGGGGCCGTCTACCAGCTGGCTGACGGGACATGGCGGGGCGCAGTGGAACTCGGCCGAGATCCGAAGACCGGTCGCAGGACCCGCAAGTACGTCAGTGGCCGAACGAAAGGCGAGGCCAACCGCAAGATCCGGGCCCTGCGAAACCAGGTGAGCGGTGGCGAGATCACCCTGCAATCGCGCCGGGACATCACCCTTGGGGATTGGCTGGAGCAATGGCTGGCTGGGCCAGCGAAGCTGCGCTTGGGCGAGGACATGCAGCGCAGGTACGCGCAGATCGTGCGTGATCACATCGTTCCCACGCTCGGCCGCATCCCCCTCAGCCGCCTCACACCCGAGCAGGTCGAGACGCTCTACGCCGAGCTCGCGGCCAAGGGCCTTGCTCCCCGCAGCGTGGTCTTCGTCCACCGCGTACTGGGCCGAGCGATGAGGGTCGCTAACCAACGGGGCTATGTCTCACGCAACGTTGTGCGACTCGTCGAGCTGGAGACCCCCCGCGGCCGCGTTGGCGTGGCACTGAGGCCGGACGAAGCCCGGGCCGCACTCGCCACATCACGGACTTGGCGGGATCATGCCCGATGGGTCGTAGCGCTCGGGCTGGGCGCCCGCCAATCGGAAGCGCTGGGGATGTGCTGGGACGACCTGGACCTGGACGAAGGCATCTGGCGGGTCCGCAGGCAGTTGCGTCGCCGGCCGTGGCAGCACGGATGTGACGCGGACCAGCCCTGCGGCCTTGACCCGCGAGACTGCCCCAGCCGGCACAGTGGCAGCTTTTACCTCAAGTCCACAACCAAGACCGCGGCGGGAGATCGACTCGTCCCCCTCCCACACTTCGTCGTGGAGGCACTCCGCGAACACGCCGACAGCCAGCGCCGGCAGCGCGCCGAAGCCGGCGACTTGTGGAACCCGACGATCCCGGGACTGGTCTTCACGACCCCGCTCGGAACCCCAGTTGACCACCGCAACGACTACAGGCGCTGGAAGGCCCTCCTGAAGGCCGCTGGCGTTCGCGATGTGAGGCTGCACGACGCGCGGCACACGACCATCACCCTCTTGGCGCAAGCAGGAGTGCCGCGCGGGATCATCGCGACCATCGTCGGCCACGACGACCCCGCCTTCACCGAGCGGGTCTACACGCACATCGATGTCGAGGCGGCCCGGCAAGCGACAAGGGCTCTCGACCAGCTCCTTGGTGGATAGATAGTGAGGATCCGGCACGATCTGCCGGAGCAAGCCGGTCAGCGGTCGGGGTCGGGGTCGGGCTGCACCAGGGCCGGAGACACGCGCCCAGCGCCACACACCGACGACCCACGCCAGTCCAGCAGAGTCCCCACCACCGTGTCTCGATCAACTGCGGAACCGACCGTCGGAACAGCACAGCTGTGCGTAGGCTGCAGTTAGGCTGCACTGAGCCTCACACCTGACGCCACAGCCGGCCACGACTCACGAAGAACATGGTGCTGACCTGCGACGATCCCCGGTGGGCCCCGTGGGGCTCGAACCCACAACCTACGGATTAAAAGTCCGCAGCTCTGCCGATTGAGCTAGAGGCCCGGCGGCGGTGTCCCGCGCGACGCGCCACCCGGAACCCCAGGTCCGGGGCGGGACTCCGCTACGGACCCCGCCAATGATGCCAGAGCGCCCCCGAGCCAACCCATCCTCTGCCAACCGGGGGCCAACGGGTACTGGGAGGGCGGGGCAGGCGTCCCCTGCCGGAGCGGTTCCGCCGGCCCCCGGAGGCGGACACCGCCTGCCCAGCGCCCCTACCCTCTGTCCGTGGATCCGGACGTGATGGTCAGGTTCAGCCGGGTGGACGCAGTCACGCGCACGGAGCGGGGGATCCGGGCCGAGCTGCACGGCGAGACCCTGGAGGTCGACGTCGTCCGCGACGATGTCGTCCGGCTGCGGATCAGCCGCGGCGGCGCCTTCGACGACCACCCGACGTTCGCCGTGTGCGTCGATCCGCTGTCCACGCCGGTCGCCTTCCAGGTCGAGCACGACGACGGCGCGGTCCGGGTGCGCACCTGCGCCCTGGTCGTCACCGTGGAGCTGGACCCGTTCTGCCTCGACGTGCACCGGGCCGACGGAACCCCCGTAGTCGAGGGGCTGCGTGACGACGAGGGCCGGTGCTGGTCGTTCGCCACGCTCAACGACGCCTTCGAGGTGCGCCGGCGCTGCACACCGGGCGACCCGATCTGGGGGCTCGGCGAGAAGACCGGCCGGCACAACCGCCGGGGACGCGCGTTCACCCTGTGGAACACCGACGTGCTGGATCCGCGGGCCTCCGGGGAGTTCGCCGCGACCGTGACCGCCGGCGACCCCCGCGCGGACAACACGAGCACGCAGTTCGACCCGTACTACATGTCCATCCCGCTGTTCCACCACCAGGCCCAGCCGGGCGGGCCGATCGGCGCCTCCTTCGTCGACAACGGCTACCGGGCACATCTCGACTTCACGGCACCCCATGAGTACCGCTTCGGGTTCGACGGTGGGCAGTACACCGAGTACGTCTTCGCCGGACCGGACCTGCGTTCGATCCTGGCGGCCTACACGTGGCTGACGGGGCGCACCCCGCTGCCCCCGCTGTGGGCGCTGGGCTTCCACCAGTGCCGCTGGTTCCCGTACACCCAGGACGCCCTCGAGGCGATCGGCCGGCGCCACCGGGAGTCCGGGATCCCGTGCGACGTGCTGTGGCTCGACATCGACCACATGGACGGCTACCGCGTGTTCACCTGGGACCCCGTCCGGTTCCCGGACCCGCCCGGGATGCTGGAGCGGATGGCCCAGGACGGCCTGCGCGTCATCACGATCGTGGATCCGGGGGTCAAGGCCGAGCCCGGCTACTGCGTGTTCGACGACGCCGTGGCCCGGGACGTGCTGTGCCGCACCGAGCAGGGCGGGACCTACCTGGGGCAGGTCTGGCCGGGTCTGACCGCGTTCCCCGACTTCGCCACACCGCAGGCACGTGCCTGGTGGGGCGAGCTCAACGCCGCCCACGTGCGCACCGGGGTGGCCGGGATCTGGAACGACATGAACGAGCCGGCCACCGGGGCGGTCGACCCGCTGCCGATGCGCTTCGACCGGGGCCGGGCCTCCCACGAGCGGTTCCACAACCAGTACGCGCTGCTGATGGCGATGGGCACCGTCGCGGGCCTGCGCGAGGCGATGCCCGACCTGCGCACCTTCGTGCTGTCCCGGGCCGGGTTCGCCGGGATCCAGCGCTACGCGGCGAACTGGATGGGCGACAACATGGCCCGCTGGGACCACCTTGCCCTGTCGATCCCCATGGGCAACGGGCTGGGCCTGAGCGGGCAGCCGTTCGTCGGGGCCGACATCGGCGGCTTCATGGGCGACTGCCACGGCGAGCTGTTGGTCCGCTGGACCCAGCTGGGGGCGTTGACCCCGTTCTGCCGCAACCACTCCGCCGCCGGCAGCATCGACCAGTACGCGTGGGCGTTCGGCCCGCAGGTCGAGGCCGCCGTCCGCGACGCGATCCAGCTGCGCTACCGCCTGCTGCCGACGCTGTACGCCGCGTTCGTGCACGCCAGCGAGACCGGGGTCCCGGTTCAGCGCCCGCTGCTCCTGGACCACCAGGACGCCGCCGACCTGGCGGAGGTCGAGGACCAGTTCCTGCTCGGTGAGCACCTGATGGTCTCCCCCGTCGTGGCACCCGGGGCGACCCGGCGGACCGTCCGGTTCCCGGCGGGCGGGTGGTACGACGGGCACACCGGGAGGCTCGTGGTCGACGGATCGAGCCCCGGGACCACCGAGCGGTGGGTGGATGCGCCGCTGCAGCGCATCCCGCTGCATGTGCGCGCGGGGTCCGTCGTCGCGATGTGGCCCGAGGCGCCGCCCACGACGTCGGGCTACCACCCGGTGGTGATCGAGCTGCACGTGTTCGTGCCGGTCGACGACCGGGTCCACCACAGCCTGCTCCAGGAGGACGACGGGCTGACCACGGCGGCGCTGTCCGGGGCGCGGTGGCGCAGCGACCTCACGCTGCGCCGAGACGGGTCTCGGGTCGTCCTGCAGTGCTCGGTGACCGGAGCCGGCTACCCCGAGTTCGCCCGGGAGGCGTTCGACCTGGTCATCCACGGCGCCTCACCCGAGCGGGTCGAGCACCGCGGCACCCACCTGCCCGTCATTGACGGCCACGTCCGCCTGCCCAACCGCGGGGAGTCGTTCACGGTGTCCTTCACGGCGTGACATCTCCCCGACCCAGCCGCTCGCGCAGCTGCTCGGCCAGCTCCTGCGACACCACGGCCAGCGCCTCCGGGCCGGGGTCGCGCAGGATCCCACGCAGCAGATGGGTGGAGGTGATCTCGCGGGAACCCTGCGCGATCGCCTCGCGCAGGGCCAGCTCGAGGGACTTGCGGGCCCCGGAGGTGAAGGGCCGGTGCTCGGGGAGCAGCCGGGCCAGCAACCCGACGCCGCGGCGCCGGGGCGTGCCCTGGGCCCAGGCGTCGGGCCCGAACTGCGCGGCCACCCGGTCCTGGATCGCAGCCAGGTCGATGCCGATCGCAGACAGGGCGTCGGCATCGGCGCGGTCCTGCTCCAGGGGGCTGCGCTGGGCCAGGCGAGCGGTCATGGTCGCGGCGGCATCGGGGCTCACGGCCAGGAGGGTCGGCTCCCCGCGGACCGCCAGCCCCACCATCAGGTGCTCGCGGCCGACCCGGGGACTGCCGTGGGCCTCAGCTACCGTGACAGCCTCGACCACCACGGCGCGGGCCTGCTCGGAGAAGCGCTCGAACATGGTCATCCCTCCCGGTGACGGTGCTTCTGGTGGGCGGCCTGCTTGGTCACGCCCAGGGCGTCGGCGATCTGCGCCCAGCTCCATCCGGCCCGCCGCGCGTTGGCCACCTGGATGTTCTCCATGCGCTCGGCCAGCCGGTGCAGGGCCGCGACTGCCCGCAGGCCCTCGTCGGGATCGCCGGAGGTGAGGGTGCTCTCGTCCACACCGTCAAGATAACCTGACGACCGAGGTCGCGTCAATGACCCTTGACGGCGGACACCCTCACCGGACCGCGCACCACGAGGGCCCCGTCCGGTCTCGCCGCCGGATGACCTCGGGGGTCACTCCTGGTTCGAGACGCTGAGCACCAGGGTGCTGCCGGAGTCCTCCTTGCCGACGAGGGCCGTGACGATGAGGCCGTCGCCCTCCCAGCTGGTCATGGAGCCCTCGTCGGTGGTGAAGGAGCCCTTGGACGCCAGCCCGGCGCCCTTGAGCGAGTTGCTGACCGTGTCGGTGAGGTCGGCGGGCGCGGTGTCGGGGTAGGTCACCGAGAGCGTCCACCCCTCCTTGCCCTCGCTGGTCACGGCGACCGCGCCGGAGATCGTCCCACCGGCCGGGATCTGGATCTGGCTCGGCCACCCGTCGGGCAGCTTGCCCTCGGATCCGGTCACCGTCGTCGTGCCGTCGCTGGACTGGACCTCGATCTGGTTGTCATCCTCGTTGAGGGTGACCGTTGCGTCATCGGTCGTGATGGTGGTGCCGTCGCCGCCGCAGCCGGCGAGGCCCAGAGCCGCAAGGCTCACGATCATCCCTGCTGCCACCCGTCCCCGCATGCCTGCCATGTCCACCCTCCGCTGCGCCGTCGCTGCCGTCACGCTATCGCGCGCGACGACGCAATCTCGCGGAGGGGACTGCCCACCGGGGACCGTCCTGCCTATCCTCGACGAGGAGGTGCACCCATGACGACCGACGACATCGACGTGGTCGTGATCGGGGCCGGGCAAGCGGGGCTCGCCATCAGCCACGAGCTGTCGGACTCCCATGTCGAGCACGTGGTCCTGGAGCGGCAGGGCAGCATCGGTGGCCTGTGGTCGCGCCTCTGGGACTCGTTCTGCCTGGTCACCCCGAACCACACGGTGCGGCTGCCCGGGGGCGGGTACGCGGGGCCCGACCCGCACGGCTACCTGCCGCGCGACGACGTGGTCGGGCACCTGCGCCGCTATGCGGGATCGTTCGCGGCCCCGGTGCGCACCGGGGTCGACGTCGCGGCGTTGTCCCCCGACGCGGACGGCGCACTGACGCTGCGCACCCGGGAGGACGGCCGGATCCGGGCCCGGCACGTCGTGGTCGCCACCGGGGCCTACCAGGCACCGGCCCGACCGCCCTGGGTGGCAGCACTCCCGCCGGGTGTGACGGTCCTGGACGCCGTGAGCTACCGCCGGCCGGACGCCCTGCCCGACGGCCCGGTGCTCGTCGTCGGCTCGGGGCAGACGGGGTGCCAGATCGCCGAGGAACTCGCCCGCAGCGGCCGCAGGGTCACCCTCGCCTGCGGGCGGGCGCCGTGGATCCCGCGCCGCATCTCCGGCCGGGACTGCTTCGACTGGCTGCTCGAGACCCCGTTCTTCGACCAGACGCTCGCCGACCTGCCGGGACCCGCAGCCCGGCTGCTGGCCAACCCCCAGGTGTCGGGGGCAGCTGGGGGTCACGACCTGAACGTGCGAACCCTGGCCGCCCTCGGCGTCCGTCTCGGCGGGCGGGTCCAGGGCGTGGCCGATGGGCGGGCGCTGCTGGCCGGCGACCTGGGCGGGAGCGTGGCCTGGGGCGACGCCCGCTACGCCGACCTGCGCCGGCTGATCGCCGCCGCGTGCACACGTCGCGGGATCCCCGCCCCGCAGATGCCGGACCCCGCGCCGTTCGACGCGACCGGAGCACCCGCATCGGTCGACCTCGCCAGCCTCGCCGCCGTGGTGCTCACAACCGGGTTCCGCCCGACCTACCGTTCGTGGATCGACCTGCCGGAGGGGTTCGATGCCACAGGGTTCCCGGTGACCCATGACGGCACGTCCGCATCACACCCCGGCCTGCACTTCGTAGGGGTGCACTTCCTGCGGACCCGCAGGTCCGGCCTGCTCATGGGCGTCGGGCAGGACGCCGCGATCGTCGCCCGCACGATCGCCGCAGCGGCCTGACGCGCATCCGAACCCTCGAACCGACCGCTGGGCCCGCCGCCCGGAACAGGACGGCGAGTGCTGGGTGCTACCTGCGGAACCAGGACGGCGGACCGCTGAGCAGGCCTGCGGCCGCGGCCCCGATCGCGGCGCCGACCGCGGTCGACCCCGGACTCACGTAGGGCAGGAACCACAGCACGCTGCCGGCGGCGCCGCCGACCAGCAGCCCCCCGACCGCGCAGGCCCCGCTCCAGGCCCCGCGGCCCCTGCCGGAGGCGGGTGGGCTGGCGGGGGCCGGGGGCGCCGCCCCGGGCCGGCGCTGGACGCCGTTCATCGCGTCGATCTCACGCAGCAGCTTGTCGATGTCGTCCGGCTCGGCCACCCCTCCATCGTCGCACCGCCGCTCGACTCCTGCCGAGCCCGCGCCTCACATCGACGGCGCGAACGGCAGCACCCGGCGGACCCAGTCGAGGCGCTGGTCCAGCCACCCCAGCAGGGACAGGGTCGGCGAGACCACGGCCGGAGGGTCCGACAGCAGCGAGTCGACTGCCAGCAGCCGGGCGAAGTCCACCGTCACCGCACCGGACCGCGGCACGCCGTCGCGCCCGGCGAACTCGACGCCGGCCTGCTGCATGATCCGGATCACCTCCTGCGCGACCAGTCCGTAGCCGACGGTCGTGGGATGCACGCCGTCCAGGGAGAACAGCCCCCCGTCGACGCGGCCCTGCGGCCCGGACCGGAAGAACCGGGTGCTGGGCACCGGGTCGAGCCCGGCCAGCTCCGGGGGCAGTGGGTACGGCGTCCACCAGGAGGGCCGCGTCCACGGGCTCTCGATGTAGCGGCGCGTGGCCAACCGGTCGAGCAGGCCGCCCATGTCGAACAGGTACCAGTCCAGGCCGTCGCGGCGGGCCGCCTCGACGCTGGCGATGATCGTGGCGTTGTACGCGTCGATCGCCGAGTCGATCGCCCGGGCCTCCTGCTCGGTCAGGTGCGGGTCGCGTGCCGGGTCGAAGTCCCGGTCCGGGACCCACGGCCGGGTGTAGTACGGGAAGTACCGCGAGTCGGGGCGCACCTTGCCGGCCACGCCCCGCGCGATCGGGGCGATCGTCACCGACGGGACCGTCGCGACGATCACGTGCCGGGCGTCCACCTGGCGCAGCCGATCCTCCAGCAGCGACCAGTCCGCGGCGAAGTGCTCCGGCCGCCACACGGAGCAGCGGCCCTTGACGGCCAGGCGCTGCGCGGGGGTCAGGCCCGCGTACTCCGGCGGGGTCCAGCACGGGGCGAGCTGGACGACCGACCCCAGCGCGTTGTTGGAGCCCAGCATCACCACGAGGGTCTCGATGCCCTGCGGTGCGCGCGCCATCGCGGCGGCCGCCTCGAGGACGGTGCGGGCGCGGCGGGTGGAGCGCGCCCGCTGCAGGACCACCCAGGCCGAACGGTCCGCGTCGTCCTGCACGACCTGCGCGAGCGGGTCGTCGCGCGGGGTGCGGATCCGCCCGGCGACGATGTCGGCGGTCAGGGTCACGGCGTCCAGCACGTCCCAGCCGTACGCGGCCATGTTGTGGAACGGCTCGCCCGCGGGCGGCGGGCCGGACCCGGGGCCCCGCTCCCAGTGGTCCTCGATCCGGTCCAGGTAGGACTGCACCCACAGTGCCGCGGGGATGACCTCCCAGAAGTCGAGAACCGGCCCGAAGCGGGCCTGGAACTGCCGGGCCAGCCGCTCCAGGTCCAGCGGCAGGCCCCCGGGGCCGGTCGGCCACTCGTAGGTCGGGAACCGGAACTGCTCGGCTGGCAGTCCGAGCTCGTAGGCCACCATCGCCGGCCACGACAGGTCGGTCCGGTAGATCGCCGCACTCATGAACCCCTGCGTCAGGGAGTCCCCGATCGTGACCAGCCGATGCGCTGCTGGCCGGGAGGCGGCCGGCACCGGGACCGGGATCCCCAGCGTCGGGTCGTCGACCGGACGGCGGGGTCGGTCGTGGATCTCCACCTCGTTCGGGGTCTGCCTCTGGCATGCGCCGGCCACGTCCGCCTCCTCGCGCCGCCCCGGGCGGGGCCGGGCCCCGGCACGTTCGAGTGTTCCACCGCGCCGTCACCGTGGGCAATGCCCCCGACCGGGCCCGCAGGGTTCGCCGCAG
>JBDHZV010000112.1:0-9250 GCA_039812125.1 Candidatus Nanopelagicales bacterium | reverse complement strand
GCCCAGTCGCAGCTGATCCGGCGTGCGGGCACCCTCACGCCCGACGCCGTGTCACTGGTGCGGGCGATGTACGGGCGGGCCACGGAGGACCCGTCGGACTTCCTGTGGATCGGGGTCGCCGCGCCGACCCGACAGGAGCTGGTCGCCCTGGCCGACGTGTTCGCGATCCCGAAGCTCTGGGTCGACGACGCGCTGAACCCCCGGCAGCGGGCCAAGGCCGAGTTCGGTGGCGATGGCCGCTCGGGCCTCATCGTGTTCAAGATCGTCAGCTACGAGGAGGACACCTCCTCGATCGAGACCGGGCAGATCGCGATGCTCGTGGGTGCCTCGTACGTGATCACGGTCCGGTTGGGGCCGGTGGGGGCCCTGGGCCGGGTCCGGGCCGCGGCCAGCGCGACCCCGGCGTTCCTGGCGCACGGTCCCCTCGCGGCCGTGCATGCCGTGGCCGACGCCATCGCCGACGACTACCTGCAGGCCACCGAGGAGATCGGCCGTGACATCGACGTCCTCGAGGAGGCGGTGTTCTCCACCCGCGTGACCGACGACTCCGAGCAGATCTACGCGCTCAAGCGGGAGAACCTGGAGCTGCGTCGCGCGGTCTCGCCGCTGGTCCCGCTGGCCCACCAGCTGGTGTCGGGCGGGGTCCCGGTGGTCTCCCCCGAGCTGGCCACCCACTTCCGCGACCTCGGCGACCACGTGCTGCGCGCGCATGACTTCGTGGAGTCCTACGACAGCCTGCTCATGGCCATGCTGCAGGCGTCCAACGGCCGACTCGGCCTGCAGCAGAACACGGACATGCGCAAGATCGCCGCCTACGCCGCCCTGCTGGCGCTGCCGACAGCGGTCGCCGGCATCTACGGGATGAACTTCGAGCACATGCCCGAGCTGAGCTGGCGGTTCGGATACCCGGGGGCGCTGACGGTGATGGCCGTGGCCATGCTGGTGATCTACCGGGCGTTCAAGCGCTCCGGCTGGCTGTAGCGGACCGTTCGGGCACGCCCCGCGCCGCGCCGGGGCTGGGGCGTCGCCGGCGTGGGGCCCGGCACCCGGTACGGTGCCGGCCATGGAGACCAGGGCGGTCGGCCGCAGCGGCCTGCAGGTCAGCCGCATCGGCCTGGGCACGATGACGTGGGGGCGCGACACCGACGAGTACGAGGCGCGCGACCAGTTCGCGATGTTCCTCGAGGCCGGGGGGACGTTGTTCGACACCGCCGACGTGTACGGGTCCGGAGCCGCCGAGGAGCTGCTGGGCACGCTCGTGGCCGAGGCGGGCGTGCGCGACGACGTCGCCATCGTCACCAAGGCGGGTGGCCGCAGGCAGGGCGATCGCCGGTTCGACGCGTCGCGCCGGCACCTGCTGCGCGCCCTCGACGGGTCGCTGCGGCGGCTCGGCACGGACTTCGTGGACCTCTGGCTGGTGCACGGCTGGGACAGCCGGACCCCGGTCGACGAGACCCTCGACGCCCTGGCCACGGCGCAGGCATCGGGCCGGGCCCGCTACGTCGGGGTGTCCAACCACAGCGCCTGGCAGCTGTCGCTGACCGCCACCCGCGCGGAGCTCGGCCATGACCTGGCCCTGGTGGCCAACGAGGTCGAGTACTCGCTGCTGGCCCGGTCCCAGGAGGCCGACATGCTGGCCGCGACGACCGCAGTGGGGGCCGGCATCCTGGCCTGGTCCCCGGTGGGGCGCGGCGTGCTCACCGGCAAGTACCGGCACGGCACCCCCGCGGACTCGCGCGGCGCATCCCCGCACCTGGGCGGCTTCGTCGGCGAGTACCTCACAGTGCCGCACCGCCGGGTCGTCGACGCCGTGTGCACCGCGGCGGAGGGGCTGGGCGTGGCGCCCGTCGAGGTGGCGGTTGCCTGGGTGCGCGACCGACCCGGCGTGGCCTCGGTGCTGCTGGGGTCACGCACGGCCGCACAGCTGCGAGGCGCGCTGCGCACCGAGGAGCTGGACCTGCCCGCCGAGATCCGGGCCGCCCTGGACGAGGTGTCCGCCGGGATCTGACCGGCGCCGGGGCCTGGCCGTGCGCCGGACCTGAGCCGGCGGCGCGCCCGGCTCAGCAGGCGCGCAGGAACCGGTCGAGCACCCGGACCCCGAACCGCAGGCCATCGATCGGGATGCGCTCGTCGTCGCCGTGGAACAGGGCCCCGAAGTCCAGGGTGGGCGGGAGCTGCAGGGGGGCGAACCCGTAGCAGCGGATCCCCAGCGTCGAGAACGCCTTGGCGTCCGTCCCGCCGGACAGCGTGTACGGCACCGCCCGGGCCGCCGGGTCCTCCGCGCGCAGCGCCGCTGCCATGGCGTCGATCGAGGGTCCGTCGAACGAGGTCTCCAGCGCCACGTCATGGACCACGAACTCGCGCACGACCCGGTCGCCGAGCAGCTCGTCGACCGTGGTGAGGAACTCCTGCTCGTAGCCCGGCAGGAACCGGCCGTCGGCGTGCGCGATCGCCTCCCCGGGGATCACGTTCACCTTGGCCCCGGCGTCGAGCATCGTGGGGTTCACGGTGTTGCTCATCGTCGCGCCGACGAGCCGGGCCAGCGGGCCCAGTGCCCGGATCAGCCCGTCGAGGTCATAGGGGTCCAGGTCGACGCCGAGGGCGTCGGACAGCTCGGCGACGAAGGCCCGGGTGGTGGGGGTGACCCGGACGGGGAACCGGTGGGAGCCCAGCCGGGCCACCGCGGCGCACAGCTGCGTCACGGCGTTGTCATCGTTGAGCATCGACCCGTGCCCGGCCCGGCCCGCGGCTGCCAGCCGCATCCACGCCATGCCCTTCTCGGCGGTCTGCACCAGGTACAGGCGCAGGTCGTCGCGCACCGTCATCGAGAACCCGCCGACCTCGCCGACCGCCTCCGTGACCCCGGCGAAGATCTCCGGGCGGTTGTCGACCAGCCAGTGCGAGCCGTGCAGGCCCCCGGCCTCCTCGTCGGGCAGGAGGAGCAGGACCACGTCGCGGCGTGGCCGCTGCCCGGTGCGGGTCCAGTGGGTCACGACCGCGAGGATCATCGCAACCATGTCCTTCATGTCGACCGCCCCACGGCCCCACACCATGTCCAGGCCGGACGCCGGGTCGGTGGCGATCTCCGCGGCGAACGGTGGGTGCGTCCACCGGTCCGGCTGGGCCGCCACGACGTCGAGGTGGCCGTGCAGCAGCAGCGCCCGCTGGGCGGCGTCGGGCTCGGTCCCCGACACCCGGGCGATCACCCCGGCGCGCGAGCCGGAGGTCGTGGTGTAGAGCTCCGCGGCGATCCCCGCGGCCGCGAGCACCGCCATGACGTGCTCGGCGGCCTCCCGCTCCCCCACGGTCTCCGGGCGTGGCCCGGCGTTGGTGGTGTCGATGCGGATGAGGTCCTGCAGCAGCCCGACCACGTGGTCCTCGGCGGAGGGCAGGGCGGCAAGGCGGGGGTCGGGCAGCGCGGTCACCTGCTCATCCTGCCGCGTCGGACGCGCTGCCGGGTGGGTCCGACCGGCACAATCGCGTCCATGAGCGAGATCCTCGAGGTCGCCACCGGGTGGCTGAGCGCGGAATCCCTGTCGGCGGCACGCGACACCCTGCCCATCCTGTACGTCGAGGCCGTGCCGGTCCGGGTCGACACCATGGGCCAGATCACCGCGGTCGGGCTGCTGCTGCGAGCCCGTCCGGATGGGTCGATCTCGCGCGCCGTGGTGGCCGGCCGGGTGCTCTATCGCGAGCGGATCCGCGACGCGCTGATCCGGCACCTGGAGAAGGACCTGGGCCCGGTCGCCCTGCCCCGCCTGCCCGTGTCACCGTCGCCGTTCACCGTGGTCGAGTACTTCCCCGACCCCACGGTCAGCGGGTTCCACGACCCCCGCCAGCATGCGGTCGCCCTGGCCTACGTGGTGCCCGTGGACGGCGACTGCGCACCCTCGCAGTCGGCCATCGACCTGGCGTGGCTCACCCCCGAGGAGGCGTCCTCCGAGCACGTGCTGGCCGAGTTCACCGGCGGCCAGGACCGGCTCGTGCGGCTGGCGCTGGCGTTCGGCGGCCGGTTGCCGTGACCCCTCCCCCGCGGCCGGGAACCCATGGCGGGCGATCCCCGGGCGGGTGACCGCGGGGGCAGCGCCGGCCACCGACGGTGACGCCGAGCGGATTGGTGGGAGCGTGGGGGTCCTTGGTATCCTTCCGGTGCTTCCCGCGGGTGCACCCGGGGAGACCACGTCCGGGTGGCGGAATAGGCAGACGCGCTAGCTTGAGGTGCTAGTGCCCGTTAGGGCATGGGGGTTCAAGTCCCCCCTCGGACACACGTCGTGGGAATGTTCCGCGGCGATGGGCGGCTCAGGACCTGGGGTCCGGGCCGCCCTTCGCATTCCACCCGCCGGCGGCCCCCATGGCCCGCACGTCCCCGACGGGCCGGTACACGCGGTCGGCATCCCGTGGCGCTACTGTGCGCCCACGGCCGAGAGGTCGCCTGACTCCCCCGATCCATGGAGCGCACATGAAGGTCGCCCCCCGCCCCCTCATCGGCGTTGCCGTGCTGGCCGCCTACCTGGTCGTGTTCTACGGCATCTGGGCGCTCACCGGCGTCGACTACCCGCACATCGGCGACAGCGCGAGCACCATCCTGAAGTGGTACGTGGCGCCGTTGGCCGGTGGGGCGGTCGTCCTGGTGGTGGCGGCCTCCCGGTTGGGCTGGTGGCGGCCGGCGCTGGCTGAGGTGTCGCATGCGCGGCCGCGGTGGCTGCTCGCGGGGCCCATCGCCATGGCCCTCATCGGTCTGGCCAGCATGGCCTCGAAGAGTTACGCCACCACCACCGCGAGCATGGTGCTCCTGCTGGTCCTGGGCAGCCTGCTGGTCGGGTTCTGCGAGGAGATGGCCACCCGGGGGCTGCTCATCGTGGGGCTGCGGGGTCGCTACCGGGAGGCCGCCGTCTGGGCCGTCTCGACCGCCCTGTTCGCCTTCATGCACCTGCCCAACTGGGTCTTCGGCGCCGGTCCCGCCGCGGTCCTGCAGGTGGTCCTGGCCTTCATGGGGGGCACGATGTTCTACGTCACGCGACGCGTCACGGGCGCGTTGGTGGTGGCCATGCTGCTCCACGCCTTCTGGGACTTCTCCAGCTTCGTCGGCACCGACGCGCCCATCTGGCTGGTTCCCCTGGTCTACCTCAATGGCCTGTTCGCCCTGGGCCTGGTCACCGTGCTGCTGCGCCGCGAGCGCGGGCAGGTCATTGCGCAGGCCGGCCAGCGCCGGGTGATGCCAGCGGCGCAGGGCCGTCCGTAGCGCGGCTGCGGGGCGCGTCTGGGACCTGCCGCGCTTACCCTGACCTCCCGGGACGGGGCCCCGAGCCCGCAGGAGGGAGTTCCCATGACCGACACCCATGTTGCCGACACCCACGAGGCCATCCGCGTCCACGGGGCGCGCGAGAACAACCTCAAGGACGTCAGCCTGGAGATCCCGAAGCGTCGGCTGACGGTCTTCACCGGGGTATCCGGCTCAGGGAAGAGCTCGCTGGTGTTCGACACCGTCGCCGCCGAGTCCCAGCGGCTGATCAACGAGACCTACAGCGCCTTCGTCCAGGGCTTCATGCCGAGCCTGGACCGGCCCGACGTCGACCTGCTCGACGGGCTGACGACCGCGATCATCGTCGACCAGGAGCGGATGGGGGCCAACGCACGGTCCACCCTCGGCACCGCCACTGACGCCAACTCGCTGCTGCGTGTGCTGTTCAGCCGCCTCGGCCAGCCGCACATCGGCTCGCCCCAGGCCTACTCGTTCAACGTCCCGTCGGTGACCGGTCAGGGGGCGATCAAGGTCGACCGGGGCGCCGGCAGTGCCCCGGTCACGCGCACCTACACCCTCGTCGGCGGCATGTGCCCGCGCTGCGAGGGGATGGGCTCGGTCAACGACATCGACCTCACCCAGCTCTTCGACGACAGCAAGTCGCTCCACGAGGGCGCGCTGACGATCCCCGGCTACACCCCGGACGGCTGGTACGTGCGCACCTACGCCGGCTCGGGGTTCCTGGACGGGGACAAGCCCATCGCCCAGTACACGAAGCGGGAGCTGCACGACCTGCTCTACCGGGAACCCACCAAGGTCAGGGTCGACGGGATCAACCTGACCTACGAGGGACTCATCCCCAAGATCCAGAAGTCGATGCTGTCCAAGGACCCGGAGTCGATGCAGCCGCACGTGCGGGCCTTCGTGGAACGCGCCGTGACCTTCTCCACGTGTCCGGACTGCGCGGGGACCCGGCTGAGCGAAGGGGCGCGGTCGTCGCGGATCGACGGCGTGAGCATCGCGGATGCCTGTGCGATGCAGGTCAGCGACCTGGCTGACTGGGTGCGCGGCCTCGACGCGCCATCCGTCGCACCGCTGCTGGCCACGCTGCAGCACCTGCTCGACTCCTTCACGGAGATCGGGCTGGGCTACCTGTCGCTGGACCGCCCCACCGGGACCCTGTCGGGCGGGGAGTCGCAGCGCACCAAGATGGTCCGCCACCTCGGGTCCTCCCTGACCGACGTCACGTACGTCTTCGACGAGCCGACCGTGGGCCTGCACCCCCACGACATCCAGCGGATGAACGAGCTGCTGCTGCGCCTGCGCGACAAGGGCAACACCGTCCTCGTCGTCGAGCACAAGCCGGAGGCCATCGAGGTCGCCGACCACGTCGTGGATCTCGGCCCCGGGGCGGGCGCGGCCGGCGGCGAGGTCGTGTTCGAGGGCACCGTCGCCGCGCTGCGGGCCAGCGGCACCCTCACCGGGCGCCACCTGGACGACCGGGCCCAGGTCAAGGCCCGGGTACGCCGCCCCACCGGCGTGCTCGAGGTGCGCGCAGCCACCGCGAACAACCTGCGGTCGGTCGACGTGGACATCCCCCTGGGGGTCCTGGTCGTCGTCACCGGGGTGGCCGGGTCGGGCAAGAGCTCGCTGGTGCACGGCTCGGTCGCCGGGCGTGAGGGGGTCGTCGCGATCGACCAGGGCGCCATCCGCGGGTCACGGCGGAGCAATCCGGCCACCTACTCCGGGCTGCTCGAACCGATCCGCAAGGCGTTCGCCAAGGTCAACGGGGTCAAGCCCGCCCTGTTCAGCGCCAACTCGGAGGGTGCCTGCCCGGCCTGCAACGGCGCCGGCATGATCTACACGGACCTCGGGTTCATGGCCACCGTGGCCAGCAGGTGCGAGGAGTGCGAGGGCAGGGGCTTCCAGGCCGCCGTGCTGGAGTACCGGCTCGGCGGGCGCGACATCAGCCAGGTGCTGGCGATGCCGGTCGCGCAGGCCCGCGACTTCTTCTCCGACGGTCCGGCGCGCCTGCCGGCCGCGCAGGCGATCCTGGACCGGATGGCGGACGTCGGGCTGGGGTACCTGGCCCTGGGCCAGCCGCTGACGACGCTGTCCGGGGGCGAGCGCCAACGACTCCGGCTGGCCACCCGGATGGGTGAGAAGGGCGGCGTGTACATCCTCGACGAACCGACCAGCGGGCTGCACCTGGCCGACGTCGAGCAGCTGCTCGGCCTGCTCGACCGCCTGGTGGACGCTGGCAAGTCGGTCCTGGTCATCGAGCACCACCAGGCGGTGATGGCCCACGCGGACTGGATCATCGACCTCGGCCCGGGCGCGGGCCACGATGGCGGCCGGGTGGTGTTCGAGGGCACACCCGCCGACCTGGTCGCTGCCCGCTCGACACTGACCGGCCAGCACCTGGCGCGCTACGTCGGCGCCTGAGCGACCGGGCACCGCGACCGTCTCGCGCCACGTGCGGCTCAGGTCGGGTCGGCCACCAGGACGACGTCGCGCCCCGCCGAGTCCTTGGCGGCGAAGGCTGCCTGCGCGGCCGCCTCGATCGCCTCGGAGGCGCACCTGCGGCCGGTCACCTGGGCCGCGACGACCGTCACCGTCAACGTGGGCACGTCCGGTTCGCCCCCGTGCGGGATCGCCAGCGCCGCGACGGCCTGCCGGAGCCGCTCAGCCACCACGAGGGCCTCGTTGAGCCCGGTGCTGGGCAGCAGCACCACGAACTCCTCCCCGCCGCGGCGGAAGGGCAGGTCCGTGGGACGGCAGCCCTTGGCCAGCACCCGGGCCACCTGCCGCAGCGCCTCGTCGCCGGACTCCTGGCCGCGCACGTGGTTGAACGCGTGGAACCGGTCGAGGTCGATGAACAGGATCGCCAGGGGCTGGCGGAACCGGTCATGAGCGCGGTCGAACCGATGCAGCCACTCGTCGAGGGCGCGCCGGTTGCCCAGGTCGGTCAACGGGTCGGTGCGGACCTCGACACCCATCCGCTCCATCCGCGCGCGCAGCACGTCGAGGTGGAAGAAGAGGTCGCGCCGCTGGTGGGCGAACCGCTCGGTGCTGGCGTCGTAGGCCAGGATCGTGCTGCGACCGGCGCACTTGGCCTGGAACACCGCCCGGTCCGCCCGGCGCATCGCGTCGGCCTGGTCCTCGCCGGCGACGACCTCGGCGACCCCCGCGCTGAACGTGGTGCGGATCAGCCCGGCGGCGGTGGGGATGGGCTCCCACCCGAGGGTGGCCGCGCTCAGCGCCTCGGCCACACCCTCGGGACGCAGACCGGGCACCGCCAGGGCGAACTCGTCGTTGGCGATGCGCGCGAGCAGCGTCCCCCGTGGCAACGACGATGCGACCTCCCGGAACCGCGACGCGCAGGCTCGAAGCACCTCGTCACCGACCTGGGCGCCGTAGCGACCGTTCACAGCGGTGAAGTGGTCGAGGTCGAGGATCGCGAGGGATCCCGAGACCCCCAGCGAGCCAACGGCACCGGGTGCCCGCGTCAGCTCGGCCAGCGACAGCTCGAAATCGGGCCTCGTCGCCAGGCCCGTCAGCGGGTCTGCCGTGAACGAGAGCTCCCCCATGCGGGGCAGTATAACGCTGCGTGTTCAACTCGTCGCGAGATGTAGTCGCGGCCGCGCCCCGGTGCGGCGCGGATCCGGCGGCCGCCCCGCCGGGGCACCCCCCGGGGTCCGCCCCCCGCGACGACCCCTAGTGTTGGCCCCCGCGGCCGCAGCGCGAGGCCACTCAGACCACGGGGGAACGTGATGAGCGACGACCTGTCCCATGCCACGCCGGGGACCGAGCCGGACCCCGATGCGATCGCCACCGGCAGCGAGTTCGCCGCCGCCCTGACGGACCTGCGCCATCGCGCGGGGCTCTCGATCCGGTCGATCGCGCGGAGCACCGGCATCCCGTCCGCCACGCTCGGGGGCTACTTCAGCGGCCGGCACCTGCCGCCGGCGACCCAGCCCCAGGTGCTGGAGGACCTGTTGGCCGAGC